>CALBDB010000061.1 GCA_937927755.1 uncultured Lysobacterales bacterium | reverse complement strand
GATTACACAGGTTCAAGAGCAGGAGCGATCTATGTTGGGAGCGTCGCTTGAAAACACCGCCCAACGGATTAATATGCATCATATGAGCGATAAACCCGAAGATGTAGTCAGCGGTTATTTGCAGCAGCAGTTGCTGATCGCCATGCCGGATATGGCGGACCCGAATTTTTCACGTAGCGTGACGTTGTTATGCCAGCACAATGAAGAAGGTGCGATTGGCATAACCATCAACCGCCAGTCCGATTTCACCCTTGGTGAATTGCTGTTCCAGTTGAACATTCCCTGTGACAACAAGGAACTATCTTCCATAGCCGTGCTGGAAGGTGGTCCGGTCAGCCCAGATCACGGATTTGTGCTTCATACACCTGTCGAGGGGTTTGATTCGAGCGTCAAGATCAATGACGACATCATGGTCACCACGTCCCGTGACATCGTGTCGGCCATCGCTGCTGGCGAAGGACCCGAGCATTTCCTCATCGCGCTCGGTTACGCGGGCTGGGGCGATGGCCAACTGGAATCGGAGATGCGTCAGAATGCGTGGCTTTCGGTTCCGGTCGACAAGGGCATCCTGTTTGAAACATCATTGCAAAACCGCTGGGAAAAGGCAGTGGGGAAACTCGGTATCAGTATCAGTGACCTGCACGGGGTCGGCGGGTATGCCTGATGGAAAGGTCACGCTTGCCGGAACATTCCTCGCGTTTGATTTTGGCCACCGGCGTATTGGAGTTGCTGTTGGCCAGACACTGACCGGCTCGGCAAACCCGCTTGCAGTAATATCCGTGGCGGACAAGCCCGACTGGAACGCAATTACTGAGACCATCAATGAGTGGAAACCCGCCGGCCTGGTCGTGGGTCTGCCGCTGGCCGCCGATGGTGGTGAAACCGATATGTCCAAAGATGCCAGGCGCTTTGGGCGCCGGCTGGAGGGTCGCTACGGCGTTCCGGTTTTCTTCCAGGACGAACGCCTCAGTTCAATCGATGCAGAGGCGCGCTTTATCGGCGCCAGGGCTCGTGGCGGAATGCGTCGCAAGGAAGCAGCCCTGAAGGATGCAATGGCGGCACAAGTCATTCTTGAGAACTGGCTGCAATCCCAGGACGCTGGCAAATAATTCTCCGTTACCCGGGTCCCAGGCAATAAAAACCGCCCCTCGCCGAAAGAGGGCTAACAGCGGAGGCGGTGGGAAGCAAGGCCGGGAGCGTCGGTCAGACGATGATCAGGGAGAAAATGTCCCGGCCTTGCTTATTCGAAATTCAATATTGCTTGCTTCAGTGTGTATGACGCACCAAACCGGCTGCGCGTTACAAAATTTTTTTGTTCACCATTTCATCGTGGTTGATGTTCACCATTTCATCGTGGTTGATATTCTGGACATTGAACCCGAAGGTTGGTTGTGCCCTTAGTAACGGATTGCGGTGAAACGTTGGCACGGGGCGGTGAAACGAACAGGCGCTGGAAAGGTGTTGGCGGAGTTTTATAAATGGTGCCAACACCCCGGTTTGGATTCATGGACTTCTGAAAGAGTCGGCTTTTCTAAAGGTGATTTGATTTACTTGAACAGCTTGAGCTTGTCTTTGTAGGTTCTCGACAGTTTGACCCGATGGCCCGATTCCAGGGTCAGGAAATATTCACCGTTGATATGCGATTCCATTTCCCGCACTTGGTGGATGTTGACTATGGTGGAGCGGTGGATGCGTTGCAGGATGTTTCCGTCCAACTCATTTTCAAGGTTCTTCATGGTCTTGCGCATGATATAGGTAACGCCCTGAGCCTGGACGCACATGTAGTCACCGGCCGCGTCGATCCATTCGATATCTTCCTGGTTCACCCAGGTTGTGTGGCCGCCGTCCTTGATGGCGAGTCGTGAAGGCTCCTTGTTTACCAGCCCCGTGACGTCTTTGCCCTCCAGCTCCTCCATACTGCTGATGGTCTCTCCGCTGATGGTGCTGGCCAGTTTCAGCAGTAATTGTTTTTGTTCAAGAGCGCGTTTCTCGCTGAGGTTGGTACGTACTTTTTCCAGTACCTGGTTCAGACGTTCTTCATCAATGGGTTTGAGTATGTAATCGAGTGCATTCACTTCAAAAGCGCGAACCGCGTATTCATCATAAGCTGTCAGGAAAAGTATAACGGGCATGGTCTTGACGTCCAGTTGCTGGACGACCTCGAAGCCGCCCACACCGGGCATCTGGATATCCAGGAATACCAGGTCAGGGTTTTTCTCCCTGATCAGTTGCAGGGCTTCACGGCCATTGCAGGCTTCACCCACGATTTCGATATCAGCTATGTTTTTAAGGCGGTGGACGAGGCCCCGGCGTGCCAGGGACTCGTCGTCAACGATCAGGGTTTTGAGAATTTTCTGTTCGTTTGAGGCCAAGATTCCGATGCTTCCTTACGTTGAGACTGACACAGGGGTATACAGCTTATCATTCCTGACGCCGGACGCAATCAGCAAGCACGCGGGAGGGTGAAATTTCTAGTATGGTCTATGCACTGTGCTCCCCAACCTCCTGAATGCGATGGCTTCGGCGACGTGCCCTGGGTTGATGTCCTGCGCACGATCCAGATCTGCAATTGTTCGTGAGACCTTGAGTATGCGGTGACAGGCGCGCGGTGACAGGAAGAGTTGTTGTGCGGCTTCCTCGAGCAAGTGCAGTGGCTCGCCTTCAATGTTGCAAAAACTGGTGAGTTCGGCGTTTGTCAGCATCGCGTTCGGTTTGCCTGCCCGTTGATGCTGAAGCTGCCTGGATGCGATGACACGCTCGCGGACTTCTGTAGAGGTTTCAATATTATCTGCCGGTGTGCTCAATATGGATGTCGTGGGGCGCAACACCTCAACCTGGATGTCTATGCGGTCAAGCAGCGGGCCGGAGACCCTGTTTTTGTAACGCTGTATTTGCTCCGCGCTGCAGTTGCATCGTCCACTGTCGTCACCGTACATGCCGCAGGGGCAAGGGTTCATGGCGGTGACCAATTGAAAACGGGCCGGAAAGGTCGCGTGCATGGCCGCCCTGGAAATGACAATACGGCCAGACTCGATGGGTTCGCGAAGTATCTCGAGTGTGTGGCGGCCAAATTCCGGCAACTCGTCAAGGAACAGGACACCGTTGTGCGCCAGTGAAATTTCTCCTGGCCTGGGGCGCGCGCCGCCCCCCGCCAGTGCGACACCGCTGCAGGAATGGTGGGGTGTTCTGAACGGCCTCACACCCCAACTGAAAAGCTCCAGGCCGGCCTGGCTGACCGAGGCAAGGGCGGCGGTCTCGAGGGATTCCTGCTCAGTCATTGGCGGCAGAATGCCGGGCAGTCTCGATGCCAGCAGCGTTTTGCCGGTGCCGGGCGGTCCGGCCATCAACAGGTGGTGGCCGCCGGCAGCAGCAACCTCCAGTGCGCGCTTTGGACCGGGCAGGCCGATGACGTCGCAGAGGTCCGGCTGTTTTGTAGCTGTGCCTGGTGATTGTGGTTTGCAATCCTCGAGGGTTTGACCGCCATTGAGCCAGCCGGCGATTTGCAACAGGGATTCTCCGGCGTGCTTGCGGCCGCCCTTGACGAGTGCCGCCTCGGACGCGTTGGCAGCCGGTATGACCAAAATACGCTGGTTGTCACGTGACCTTATAGCGGCCGGCAGCACACCGCGCACCGGGCGTAACTCTCCGTTAAGTGACAATTCACCCAAAAATTCGCAGTCGGCAAGGGTTGTGACGGGTATCTGTTTTGATGCTGCCAGTATGCCCAGTGCAATCGGCAGGTCGAGACCGCCGCCTTCTTTGGGCAATTCGGCCGGCGCGAGCGATATAGTGATGCGGCTTTGCGGCCATTTGAAACCGGAATTGATCAGGGCAGCCCGTACGCGGTCCTTGGATTCCCGTACAGCCGTTTCCGGCAAACCAACCATGTGCATGGAAGGCAGCCCGCCGGACAGGTGGACCTCGACCGTGATAAGCGGCGCCTCCACACCGGCGCAGCCACGACTGTGTACCAGTGATAACCCCATGCAACCCCCGAACAGAAAGCGAACTGACCGGCATAAGATCAGATGTCACAATTCTGCAATTCCAGGCAGGGATAATGCTTCGGCAATATTCATCGATGCCTGTAGGCAATCAACCTTTTATTTCTGTCGTTCTATCGGTTTCATCCGGTAAGGGTAAAACCAAAGCATAAATTTGGCAGTCACAGAAAAGCATGGGAAATGGATTGTTACGGAGCGACGCTTACGGCATATAATCATGGACAGTAAAGTGCAATGAAAGCCGCCGGGGAACTAAGTCATGAAAATGATTGTTGCGATTATAAAGCCGTTTAAACTCGATGATGTGCGTGATGCGCTGGGTGAAGTTGGCGTACAGGGCATGACCGTTACAGAGGTCCGTGGTTTCGGACGTCAGAAAGGTCATACCGAGTTGTACCGCGGTGCGGAATACGTGGTTGATTTTTTGCCCAAGTTGAGACTGGAAATTGCGGTCCCGGACGAGCGTGCGGAGGCCGTTGTTGAAGCCATCGCCGAGGCTGCGGCTTCCGGGCGTATCGGTGATGGAAAAATATTTGTCCAGCCCCTTGAACAGGCGGTGCGGATCAGAACAGGTGAGGAGGGCGATGATGCCCTGTAAAATCAATGACTGAACAGATAGAAGCAGGTGTAATCGGCCTGGGTGCGATGGGCGCGCCAATGGCGAGGCACCTGGCAAACACCGGCATTTTAAAAATGGTTTGGAACCGCACGACGGCAAAAGCAGTTTCGCTCGCGGAGGAAACCGGTGCGGCTGTTGCCGACAGTCCGGCGCAACTGGCCGCTGAGTGTAATATTGTCCTGACCTGTGTATCGGCCGACCATGACTTGCTGGATGTGATCGGGCAAATTTTGCCGGCGATACAGGCCGGAAGCGTGGTGGTTGACACTTCGACCGTCAGTCCGGTAACTGCCCGGCAGATTGCAGCGGACTTGTCGGACGCGGGTTGTGGATTAGTCGATGCGCCGGTATCCGGTGGTGTCGAGGGTGCCAGGAAAGGTACACTTTCGGTCATGGCTGGTGGTGATTCCGCCAATATTTCGCGGATTATGCCAGTTCTGGAGGCAATTTCAGCGACTGTAACGCATATGGGGCCGGTCGGTTCCGGGCAGGCTACCAAGGCGGTCAACCAGGTCATGATCGCGGGAATTGCCGAGGCGGTTTGCGAAGCACTTGCGTTCGGAGAGAAACTAAATTTGCCTTCGGAGCGTCTATTATCTGTAGTAGGGGCGGGTGCAGCCGGGAGCTGGTTCCTGGAACATCGTGGCCAAAGCATGCTGGTAGGCAGTTTCGATGTTGGTTTCAAGCTGTCCCTGTTGCTCAAGGACTTGCTGATTTGCAGGTCTTTGGCACAGGAATTGGATATAACTTTACCGACAGTGGACGCCGCGATCAGGGATTACAGTGCCTTGGTGGATCTGGGTGATGGAGACCACGACATCTCCGGGTTGATCAGGTTGAAGCGCGGCGGCGATTGATAAAGCGAACTAGATTTAGGGAAAATGGAAAAAGAACAGTCATTCTTATCTGCTGTAATAACGGAGTTGAACCGGCGTAAGGTTCTGCGCACCGTAGGCGCGTACGCCGTGGGTGTTTTCGTCGTGTTGCAGTTGATGGATGCAGCGGTTGAACCGCTGATGCTGCCTGATTGGATACCCACACTGGTGGTGATCGTCCTGATACTCGGTTTCCCATTGGTATTCATCCTGGCTTGGTTGCTTGACGTCACACCTGGCGGTATCAAAAAGACAAGAACTGCCGGCATGCTGACCAATGCGCAGACCACGCTGCTTTTCAGCATGATGATGCTTGGCATGGTTGGCCTGGGTTATGGTTTCTACAGTTACTATTCGAACGTATTTGTCACGGGTGCTACAGACGGCGCCACGGTCGCTGCGGCCGGACAACGTAAATTTGTGGCACCGGAAAACTCCATCGCTGTTCTACCGTTTGCCGACCTTTCAGAAGACAGTAGCCAGGGATATTTTTCAGATGGTATCGCTGAAGAGATCCTTAATGTTTTGGCAAAGGTGGATGGCTTGCATGTTGCGGCCCGAACATCGTCATTCGCGTTCCGTAACCCCGATAAGGATATCCGTGAGATTGGGCGACTGTTGAATGTAAGTACGGTGCTCGAGGGAAGTATCAGGAAGGCTGGTGACCGTATTCGCATGACGGCCCAGCTTATTAACGTTGAAGATGGTTACCACATCTGGTCAGAGTCATTTGACCGCAAACTGGACGACGTGTTTGCCATTCAGGATGAGATCGCAAGCGCAATTGCCGCAGCTTTGGTTGATTCATTTGCCGGCCTGGAACAGAAGCCCGAATCGAGAACACGGGACCTGGCAGCGTTTGAAGCGTTCAGAACCGGACGCCTGCACTGGTGGCGGCGTTCACCGGATGAAATTCAAAAAGCCATCACACTTTTTGCCAAGGCGCTGGAGCATGACCCCCTGTTTGCGCCGGCCTATGCGGCAATGGCGGATTCATGGCTGTTGTTGGCGATGTACGGGAACCTGACCAATATGAAAGCGACAGAACGCGCCATGCCGATGATAGAAAAGGCGCTGCAGATCGATCCGAAATCTGCTGAGGCTTTCGCCGCGCTTGGGCTCGCGCGCTGGCAAATTGGGCAGATGGACGCCGGGGAGTCCGCACTGCGGCAGGCCATCAGCCTGAACGAGGACTATATCCCGGCTTACCTGTGGCTGGGTGGCATGCTGGGCGAGCTTGGCAGGTTACCGGAGCAAAGCCAGGTATTGCAGCAGGCGATGGCGATCGATCCGCTGAATGAGTTGTTGGCGATCAATTTTGCCGGCAATCTTTCCAGCCGTGGGGATTACGCAGCAGCGATGGAACTATTGCAGGGCTTGGTCACCCTCAGACCGGATTCGGCGACACTGCTCAGAATTATGTCTGGTCATGCGATTGAAAATGGTGACCTGATCGGGGGTTGGCGCTACGCCAGCCAGTCATATGATCTCGAGCCTGACAGTCCCGTGGTCATAGCGACGCTGGCGGGCGCCTGGGATAGCGTGGGTGTAGCAGACAAAGCTGAAGACCTTTTGCTTGATGGACTTGAAACTGCCGGTGATAATTTTAATCTGCGTACCAACTATTTCTTCCTGCTGCTTAAGCAGGGCAGGCTTGAAAAAGCCAAACGCATGTTGACCGAGCGATACGGGGATTCGGTTGACGGTTTACCCGAGCAGCTCCAACAGTTTTATTACTTTCAAAAAGGCATGATCAGCCTCGTGGCTGGTGACAGGGCCGAGGCCCGGAAACTGCTTGAGCAGGCCATCTCCGATGAGCTTGACCAGGCTTGGAATGGTAACCAGGTTTACTTTGTAACCACGTCATCCGCACTGCAATTTGATGCGGGCAATACCGAAGTCGCCGAGCAGAGACTGGTTAGTGCGGAGCGTGCGGTTCGCCGGGCCCGGATCAATGGCGTGGACGATGCGGGTATCTATTACACCGAGTCGAGTATCCATGCTTTGCGGGGTGACAAAGGGGCAGCGCTTGAGAGCCTGCAGTCCGCGTATGACAAGGGCTTCAGGGCGGCGTGGATGCTGGAACTGGATGTACGTTTGGAATCCTTGCACGAGGAACCCGGGTTCCTCGCGATCAAGCAGCAAATTCAAAGAGACATTGCCCAGGCTCGAACCGAAATAGAAACCTTTACACTTGCCGCGCTTTAATTCCGGTTGGCCTTGGTGGATTCAAACACCGGCAAACCGCGACGCGTCTCCGACCCAACGGCGTATGAGTTTGTCCACCTGTTCGGGGTGCTGTTTCATCAGGGTCGCAGCGCTGGCGGGGATCATTTTCAACAAGCCGGCATCACGGGCCAGGTCGGCGACCCGGAATAACAGCATGCCGGTTTGCCGTGTACCCAGCACATCGCCCGGTCCGCGCAATTCAAGGTCTTTCTCCGCAATACGGAAGCCATCTGCGGTTTCACGCATTATCTCCATGCGCTGTCTTGCAAGGTCGCCCAGAGGCGGGTTGTACATCAACACGCAACTGGACTGGCTGGAGCCGCGTCCCACCCGGCCTCTCAACTGGTGAAGCTGGGCGAGTCCAAGCCGTTCCGCGTTTTCAATGATCATCAGCGAGGCATTGGGTACATCCACTCCAACTTCGATCACCGTTGTGGCGACCAGCAGGTGAATGTCACCGGCTTTGAACGCATCCATGATCTGTTGTTTCTCCGCCGGCTTCAGCCGTCCATGGATCAGGCCGATATTCAGGTCATGTAGATCCTTGTGCAAATCCCCGGCCACATCTTCAGCGGCCTGCGCTTCGATGAGGCCGGACTCCTCAATAAGGGTGCACACCCAGTAAGCCTGTTGGCCTTTTGCACACGCCTTCGCCACCCGCCGTATGACTTCCCTGCGTCTTTCGTTGGACATGACTACCGTGGTGACAGGCTTTCGGCCTGGTGGCAGTTCATCGATCACGGAGACGTCCATACCGGCATACGCGGTCATCGCCAGTGTGCGGGGAATGGGGGTCGCAGTCATGATCAGCTGGTGGGCCTGCTGGTCGCCGGTGCCGCCTTTTTGCAGCAAATTCATACGCTGGTCTACACCGAAACGATGCTGTTCATCAACGATAACCAGTCCCAGGCGTTGGAAATCCACACCTTTTTGCATTAATGCATGTGTCCCGATAACCACCTCCGCGCCATCGTTGATTCTTTGCAGGGCAAGGCTACGTTTAGTACCGGTAACCTTGCCGCTCAGCCAGACGGGGTGAATCCCGAGTGGTTCGAACCAATCACTGAATACGCGAAGATGCTGTTCAGCGAGTAACTCCGTCGGCGCGGTAATTGCAGTCTGGTAACCGCTTCCCGTCGCTCTCAATGCGGCCAGGGCGGCAATAACTGTCTTGCCGGAGCCCACGTCACCATGCAGCAGGCGTAGCATCGGCTTGGTTCGCTTAAGATCACTGAGAATTTCTCCCGCTACCCGCTGCTGGGCCCCGGTCAGTTCGAATGGCAGGCGCTGCATAAAGTCGTTTTCCACACCCGCGCCGACTGGCATGGCCGGTGCAATACGGGCCCGTTGTATGCGTCGCAGTTTCTGCATGCTGAGGTTGTGTGCCAATAGCTCTTCGAGGGCGAGGCGCTTCTGGCTTGGGTGGTCCTTTAACACCAGTGCGGCAACATCGGCATCGGGTGGCGGCCGGTGGATATAGTCAAGCGCATCGGTCAGAGATGGCATTTTGAGCTGGCCCAGCAGTGTTTCGGGTAACAGTTCCTCTAGTTCCAACTGACCCCGGCGCATCAGTGCCAGGGCCTGATCGGTCACCCTGAGCCAGTTTTTTTGTCCGAGACCTTCGGCGCTGGGATAAACCGGAGTCAGGCGATCAGCAACGGGCTCATGCCCCTGCCCGGTCAATCGCTGATAACCCGGATGGACCATTTCCAGACCCTGGAATCCGGCACGAACCTCCCCGAAACAACGCAGGCGCGTTCCAGCGGCGAGTTGCTGTTTTTGGTAGACGCGAAAGTGAAAAAACCGAAGTGTAATTCGGCCGGTTCCGTCAGAAAGCACGACCACCAGCATGGAGCGGCGGCCACGGACGATGGCGGAATGTTCAATACGTCCTTCGATCAACACGCGCTGGCCGGGTCTGCAACTGCCTATCGGGTGGATACGTGTGCGGTCTTCATAGCGGCCTGGAAGGTGAAACAGCAAATCCGTCACCTGGCTGATGCCAAGTGCGTTCATTTTAGCGGCAAGTTTTGGGCCTACACCTTGCAGGTCCGTCAGTGACATGGACCGCGATTGTGCCAAGGCTGCTAAAACTCCGCTAGAGCGTCAGAATTGCGTCCATCTCGACGTCAGCACCCTTCGGCAGGGCCGCTACGCCGACAGCGGCCCTGGCAGGGTACGGGGTCGAAAAGTACTGGCCCATTATGGTATTGACGTGTGGGAAATCGTCCATGCTGGTCAGGTAGACGGTTAACTTTGAAATATCGGCGAGAGAACCACCCGCTTCAGCGCAAACCGCCGAAAGGTTGTCAAAGACCTGCCGGATCTGTTCTTCGATACCGCCCGTGACCAGTTCCATGGTTTCCGGAATCAATGGTATTTGCCCGGAAAGAAAGACCGTTCCCCTGTGTTTGACAGCCTGAGAGTACGTTCCAATGGCTTGTGGCGCGTTATCGGTATGGATAATTTCCCTGTCTTTCATATTAAAATTCTCCTAGGCATTAATCCTGCTGACACGGGTTACGTTGCGATTGCGGCGCAGCCGTCTCATGACATGCGCCATGTGGTCACGGTCTCTTACACTGATGGTGAATAGCAACGTGGCGATTTCCTGGTTGGCTTCAGGTTGTTCGATTTTTTCAATATTACTGCCTGCTTCGCCAATGCTGGTTGAAATATTTGCCAGTACACCGGGTACATTCTTCGCGAGTATGAGCAAAGCCACTTCAAACATGCCACGACGGATGGGGGCCCAGATCACGTCGATACAATGATCCGGCTGTTTGCGGAATTCCCTGACGTTGCGGCAATTTGCCCGGTGTACGATCACACCCTTGCCGGCTGATAGCCAACCCATAATGCTATCACCCGGCACAGGCAGGCAGCAGGCTGCAAATTTTACTGCGCTGCCTTCCGAGCCAGCGATGGTCAATGCTTCGGTTTGGTCGCCCGCCCCGAGTGTGCTTACCTCGGGTGCCAGTCTGGCGGCCACGACGCTCGATAACATGTTGCCCAGGGCGAGTTCCGTCAACAGATCTTCCTGGCGTTTGAAATTATTATTCTTCAGGAATCGCTCCATGCGGTTCGCCGGCACAGCATCGATGTCGGATCCGCGCTTATTGAGCGCTGTTTCCAATAGACGCAGGCCAAGTGCAACGGTATCCGCCTGTTCAAGGCTCTTTATGTAATGACGTATGGCTGTTCTCGCCCTGGCGGTGCTGACAAACTCCAGCCACTCGGGTATCGGGTGCGACGAGGCATCGGTAACGACTTTGACCGTCTGTCCGTTTTCAAGCGGGGTTGAAAATGGCACTTCCATCTTGTCCACCAGTATCCTGCTGGCGTGGTTACCAACCCCGGTATGGATGGCGTAGGCAAAATCGAGCGCGGTTGCGTTGCTGCGCAAATCAATGATTTTGCCTTTGGGGGTGAAAACAAATATCTGGCCTGGGAACAGGTCTGATTTTGCCCCGTCGAGAAATTCCAGCGAATCTGTACTGTGCCGTTGCACCTCAACCAGTTGCATCAGCCATTCGCGCGCGCGCACCTGGGCTGTGCCCGAAGTGGATTCGCCGCTCTTGTATTGCCAATGGGCCGCCGCCCCCTTTTCGGCCAGGACATCCATCTCCTGTGTTCGAATCTGGATTTCCACCGGCAGGTTGAAGGGGCTGTTCAGAACGGTGTGAAGAGATTGGTAACCATTGGATTTGGGTAAGGCAATGTGGTCCTTGAAGCGACCGGGCCTTGGCCGGTAGAGTCCGTGGACGGTACCCAGCGCCAGGTAACAGTGTGGTTCGGAGTGGGTAATGATGCGAAACCCGTATACATCATTGACCTCGGTAAATGACAGGTCCTTGGCTGCCATTTTTCGGTAAATGCTGTACGGGGTTTTCTCCCTGCCCTTGATCTCGCAAGGTATTCCCGCCTCATTCATTTTACGTTTTAATGCTTTCCGGATGTCGGCAATTATCTCGCTCCGGTCCCCGGTAACCGAATTGATGTGTTCGGCAATGGTCCGGTGCCGCCAGGGGTACAGGTTGGCAAAACCGAGGTCCTGGAGTTCTGACTTGATGCTGTTCATACCCAGCCTGTCGGCGATGGGCGCGTATATATCCAGCGTTTCCCGTGCGATCCTGCGTCTTGACTTGCTCTCCATCGAGCCAAGCGTGCGCATGTTGTGCATACGGTCGGCCAGTTTGATGAATATCACCCGTAAATCCCGTGACATGGCCAGCATCAGTTTACGGAAGCTCTCTGCATCCGCCTCGTTACGGGTGCGGAATTTCATCTTGTCCAGCTTGGTTACACCTTCAACAAGCTCCGCTATCTCCTCGCCAAAACGGGATGCGATTTCATCACGTGTCAGTGGTGTATCTTCGATCGTGTCATGCAGGATGGCGGCAGCAACACTACTGTAATCCATACGCATATTGGCCAATATGCGTGCAACCGCTATCGGGTGAAGTATATAGGGCTCACCGGTTTTGCGAGTCTGGCCTTCGTGTGCTTTCGCGCCGGTCTCAAATGCGCGGAGAATAATGGCGACCTTTTCCGGTTCCAGGTAGGTGTTGAGCAGATCTCTTAAATCAAGAACCGGCTCCGGCATGGTCATCGGGGTCGCCAGCATAGTGTTAACGGGCCCTAGAGTTTGAGATCTTCTTCTCCTGGCTCCATTTCAAAGACCTCGGCGGCTTCGATTTCAGCCTGCAGAACGTCTACGCGTTCCGAATCAATGAGGCCATCGGCAATTTCGCGGAGTGCGATGACGGTTGGCTTGTCGTTTTCTTCTTCAACCAGTGGTTCGGCGCCATGGCCGATCTGGCGTGCACGCTTGGTCGCGGTGAGCACAAGCTCAAAGCGGTTACCAATATTCTCGAGGCAGTCTTCTACGGTAATACGAGCCATTTTATATCCTGTAATGTGTTAGGCGGAACCCGCTATTTTAGCGGCTTCCTAGCTGCTGCGCCAGACGTTGATTGTCCTTGTTCACCACGGGTGGTTTTTGCATACGGTGATCATTGATGATTGTGAGCAGTTCTTCAAGTGCTACATCAAAGTCATCGTTGACGACCAGTTGGTCAAATTCAGCCCAATGAGAGATTTCAGCGCGTGCGTCCCGCATGCGCCGCTCAATCACACTGGCGCTGTCCTGCCCGCGTTTGTTCAGTCTCAGGCGCAGGGCTTCGAGAGATGGCGGAATGATAAAAATCAGGCAGCAATCCTGAAATGAGGACCGCACCTGGCGCGCCCCCTGCCAGTCGATATCAAGAATTACGTCGCGGTCCTGGTCCAGTTGTGAGGCAATGGAATTCCGGTTAGTTCCGTAAAGGTGGTCAAAAACTCTGGCGTGCTCCATGAAGTCGCCATTTTCAATCATTTGCTCAAATACCTCATCGGAAACGAAATGATAGTGTTGACCATCTGTTTCGCCCGGCCTGGCCTGCCGCGTGGTGTGAGAAACAGACAGGGTCAAACGCGGATCGCGTTCAAGCAATCCATTGATCAGGCTGGTTTTTCCGCCGCCCGAGGGTGCGGCGATAACAAAAAGATAACCGCGGTTACTCGACATTCTGTACCTGCTCCCGCATTTGCTCGATCAGTACTTTCAGGTCAACGGCGGCCTGCGTGGTCCGCTGGTCAACCGATTTCGAACTGAGTGTGTTTGATTCGCGGTTGAACTCCTGCATCAGGAAATCAAGCCGCCGGCCGACGGGTTCTGTCAATTCCAGCACCCGGTAGACCTCATCGACATGCGCATCCAGCCTGTCCAGCTCTTCATCCACATCTATTTTCTGGGCCAGGATTGCGACTTCCTGTTCGATCCGGCCAGGGTCAAGCGGTTGCGGCAGATCGGCAATGCGGTCCAGCATCCGTTGCTTGAGGGCGGCCCTGATATCCGGCAACCATGACCTGATGCTTTCCGTCAGGGTCGTGACACCGGCCAGTCTTTCGCGAATTGCGCTGGCCATCTGTTCGCCTTCGCGGCCACGCCCTGTCTGCAGATCCTGTACTGTCTCGACCAGCAGTTCCATCGCAGCAGCCTGCAACGGAGCCGGGTCCGGACGTTTGTCTTCGATCAGCCCGGGCCATTTGAGTAACTGGCTGATATCGGGCTCATGCGCACTCTTTGCCAGGCGGGCCATTTCCCCGTGTACTTCAAGAAGTTCCCGCGCCAGCGCCAGGTTGAGTTCCAGCCCGCTGCCCTTGGCGCCTGCTGTTTCGGCAAAACGTAAACTTGCTTCAATTTTCCCCCGGCTCAGGTACTGCCCGAGAGATTGCCTGATATCCGCCTCCAGTGGGCGGAATTCCTCCGGCAAACGCAGTCCAATATCAAGGTAGCGGTGGTTAACCGAACGCATTTCCCAGATAAGACGCCCAAAATCATACTGGCGTTCAATCCGGGCGAAACCGGTCATACTTCGAATCATTACTTTTTCCACGTTGCAGGCAGTGGCACAATGTTAACGTTTAGCTGGCAGGGTGGCTATTCTCGCAGCTCTGAAATTTGCGCCCTATTCGATTCACTGCACTATAATGGCGACCTTCAATTTCATTCCACTTCATCATCAGCAGACAAACAGGATCACTCAATGAGACCCAGTGGCAGACAAGCAGACGAGTTACGTCAGACCAGCATCACGCGCAATTACACCTGTCACGCCGAAGGGTCGGTATTGATCGCCTGTGGCAATACCAGGGTCCTGTGTACCGCATCGGTGGAGAGCCGGGTGCCCGCATTTCTTCGTGGCACCGGTGAAGGCTGGGTCACTGCAGAGTACGGTATGTTGCCCCGTTCGACCGGTTCACGCATGCGGCGGGAATCTTCAGCCGGCAAGCAGGGAGGCCGCACGATGGAGATCCAACGCCTGATTGGACGATCCTTGCGTGCAGTAGTCGACCGTGCCGCCCTCGGTGAACATACCATTACACTGGATTGTGATGTCCTGCAGGCGGACGGCGGCACCCGGACAGCAGCCATCACCGGCGCCTATGTGGCCCTGGTTGATGCCTGCAATTGGTTATTGGCAAAGAAGAAAATTACCAAGGATCCGGTACATGGCCAGATAGCTGCAGTTTCCGTTGGGATATTTCAGAACACACCGGTGCTGGATCTCGATTACCCGGAAGATTCACGTGCGGAAACCGATATGAACGTCGTGATGAATGACGGCGGCGGGTTCATCGAACTGCAGGGTACGGCAGAAGGCCATGCGTTCCGTAAAGACGAACTGGACCAGTTACTGGAATTGGCAGACAAGGGCATCCGCTCGTTGATGGAAGCGCAGACGGCAGCGCTGGCTGGCTGAGCACCCGGACATATTAATATCATGCATCGCGAATATGTGCTGGCCAGTGGCAATCCGGGCAAGTTGCGTGAAATGGCGGAAATGTTCAAGCCCCTTGGGATTGTCGTACGTCCGCAAAGCGAATGGCAGGTTCCAGAGGCGCAAGAAACCGCCAGCACCTTTGTCGAGAATTCGCTGATCAAAGCACGCCAGGCTGCCTCTCGTACCGGGCTGCCTTCAATTGCGGATGATTCGGGACTGGTTGTCCCGGCGCTCCAGGGTGATCCGGGTATTTTTTCCGCCCGTTATGCCGGTGAGGACGCGGATGCGCGCGCCAATATGCGCAAACTGCTGGAAAAACTCGAGGGGAAAACCGGTGCTGACCGGAACGCTTATTTCTTCTGTGCCCTTGTCCTGGTGGAATCGGCTACCGATCCGGCGCCACTGATAGCAACGGCTTGCTGGCATGGGAAAATTTTGCATGCACCACGGGGTGAAGGTGGCTTCGGTTATGATCCGGTTTTCGGTGTTGTTACCTCGCCGGGCCAGGGTCCGCAACGTTCTGCGGCAGAACTGCCCCCGAATAAGAAACACCACCTGAGTCACCGGGGCCAGGCATTGCGGGAACTTGTCCGGCAGTTGCGCGAGCGGGATGGCGGGTTTGCTTAGGCCTGACGACGCAGTGAACTGGTAAGTGTTAACAGGCCCTGGAAACCCGCCTCTGAGCCTTTATGTTCACATGCCCTGGTGTGTGCGCAAATGTCCTTACTGCGATTTTAACTCCCATGCAATGCCCGGGAATCCACCGCTTGACGAGTATATTCAGGCATTGCTTGCTGATCTTGAGCAGGACTTGCCCCTGGTATGGGGGCGCCCGGTTAAAAGCGTCTACTTTGGCGGCGGGACGCCCAGCCTGTTTTCAGCTGATCATATTGGAGCATTCCTGTCGGCGGTCAGAGCAAGGCTGGACCTGAGTCCCGCCGCTGAAATCACATTGGAGGCAAACCCTGGAACAATCGAGCACGACAGTTTCCCAGCTTATGCAAATGCAGGCATTAACCGGGTTTCACTGGGTGTTCAGAGCTTCGATAATGAAGCGCTCAAGCGTATCGGCAGAATCCACGGTCGTGATGAAATAGAACAAAGCCTCAAATCACTGAAATCGGCCGGGATTTCGAACTTCAATATTGATCTGATGTATGCCTTGCCAGGACAGGGTCCCGAGCAATCGATGCGTGATGTCGAACTGGCAATCAATGCCCATCCTGCGCATATCTCTTACTATCATTTGACCATTGAACCAAATACAGCCTTTGCCGCACAGCCACCGCAATTGCCGGATCATGACGTGGCCTGGGATATGCAACAAACCGGTCAGGATTTGCTGGAAGCGGCCGGATTTGGGCAATATGAGATATCGGCTTTTGCACAGAAAGATATGCACGGCCGGCACAATATGAATTACTGGAGATACGGTGATTTTCTGGCGATTGGCGCAGGCGCGCATGGGAAAATCACAACACCTGCCGATGGCAGGGTCCAACGGTTCTCCAAGCACCGTCACCCCAAACGTTATTTGCAGGGCCTGGAAAACGGAGACTGGCGGGCTGAAACACGCATATTGGCTGCCGATGAACTGATCTTTGAGTTCTTTCTCAACCAATTGAGGCTGAAACAGGGTGTGTATATTAACGACTTCAGTGTGCGCACCGGTTTGAGCTGGCAGCTAGTCGAGCGTCGTGTTCAACAGGCCGTAGAAAAGGGCGTTTTGGAGATCCATGACGAACGTGTCATACCAACGACGCTCGGGTGGAAATTTGTCAATGATATCCAACAGATGTTTCTGCCATAATTGACTCTTGCATTGCTTGCCGCCCGCCATTAAACTACCCGGCTCTTTAGGCCTAACGAATATCGGAATTAGTCATGAAAGCTGACATCCACCCAGATTATCGTGAAGTGGTTTTCCAGGATCTTTCTTCGGATTTTGCATTCCTGACCCGCTCCACTGTAAAGAGTAAAGAAACCATCAAATGGGAAGATGGGAACGAGTACCCGCTGATCAAGGTGGAAGTCTCCAGTGCGTCCCATCCGTTTTATACCGGCAAGCACAAGTTGATGGATACCGGCGGCCGCGTAGACCGCTTTAAGCGCCGTTACCAGAAATAATTCGGTTCAGTTTATAGAAAGCCCGGAACGGCTTGGCCGAACCGGGCTTTTTGCTGTCCGCGGCTTGAAGAAAAACCTCGAAATTTATGCGATACTCGACAACCCTGCATCTCATGCAAGTCATTGTGGATTTAGTGGCTTACAAACCCTGCAAAAATTAGGAAAGTAACATGTCAGAGCAATGCGTGATAATCACAGACGAGAATAGCGGTAATACCCTGGAGCTACCAGTCATTAGTGGCACAGAAGGCGAGCCGACGCTGAGCATTAAAGCCTTGCCATCAACACTGGGTTACTTCACGTACGACCCGGGTTTTACAGCCACGGCCAGTTGCACCAGTAAAATTACATATATCGATGGTGGGAAGGGAATCTTACGTTACCGTGGCTACCCGATTGAACAATTGGCAGAAAAAAGCACCTTCCTGGAAGTTGCATACCTGCTGCTGTCAGGTGAATTGCCAACGAGTTCCGAGTTGGCGGACTTTCAGGATGACATTACCCATCATACGATGGTCCACGAAAAGCTGAATACCTTTATTTCAGGTTTCCACTATGACGCACACCCAATGGCCATGATGGCCGGTGTTGTTGGTTCATTATCCGCGTTCTACCACGACAAAATGGACATGAGTGACCCGGAGCACCGGATGCTGGCCGCCAAGCGCATGATCGCCAAGATGCCAACCATTGCTGCGGCCTGTTACCGGCACCACATGGGCTGGCCAGCAGCTTATCCGAAGAACTCATTGAACTATACTGAAAGCTTCCTCGATATGATGTTCTCTGTACCCACAGAAAAATACGAGGTTAGCACCGTCGCAGCCAGGGTGTTTGATCTGCTCTTCATTCTGCACGCTGACCACGAGCAGAATGCCAGCACATCGACCGTCAGGCTTGTTGGTTCAACCGGGGCTAACCCCTACGCCAGCGTTGCAGCAGGTATATCCGCTTTGTGGGGTCCCGCACACGGTGGAGCCAATGAGGCCGTGTTGACCATGCTTCACGAAATTGGAGATGTCTCCAGGGTGGGTAAGTATATTGAAAAGGCCAAAGACAAGGATGATCCGTTCCGCTTGATGGGATTTGGTCACAGGGTCTACAAGAATTATGACCCGAGGGCTTCAATCATTCGAAAGGCGGCATACGAAGTACTGGAAGAACTGGGCACCACGGATCCTTTAATGGACCTGGCCATGGAACTGGAACGTATTGCACTGGAAGACGAGTACTTTATCACCAAGAAACTGTATCCGAATGTTGATTTCTACTCTGGCATTATTTACAAGGCGCTCGGTATTCCAGTCAGCATGTTCACGGTGATGTTCGCCATTGCCAGGACAGTTGGTTGGGTCTCCCAGTGGCTTGAGCAAGAGGAAACACCGACACCGATCGGCCGCCCAAGACAGGTTTATGCCGGGGCGACCGAGCGTGACTATGTACCGCTGGAATCTCGCTGAGGTTTTGTCAGGCGCCGGCTAACAGGCATTCCACTTCTGTCGCAGGCGCCCGTTTTTGCGGGCGCCCGTTCACCGGGCTCGGTGGCGCCTGGCGTAAATCCACGTAACTGAACAAAGCCAGTTCCACCTCGATATCATCCATGTCAGTTACCAGCAAGGACACCTGGCGATGACTGCCGTCATGCCACCGAATCTTGCGTTGTTCGTCACGAAAAGCCTGTCTCCTGTCCAGCAGGTGAATGGCCACCGCCTCAGGCGGGTCGCTGAAAACATGTAAAGAAATCCGGGCGTGTTCATCTGCGGTGCCATCGAGTACGGGGCCTACAAGCCTCGGATTGAATAATTCAAGGGACCGCATAACGCGTAATGCTATTTCCCGCATTTTTTGTAAATGCCGTAAATGCTGCTGGCCACCATAAAATGCCTGGTAGGCGCGCAAAGCGTTTTCAATCTCTACATTGCTGGGTAAGGCTGTTCGCGCGCAGACCCCAAGTCTCTCTGCTGCTTTTTGCTTTGCGATGCGGTAGTTGAACTGAGCCTGGGTGACCATGATGCGAGCCGCTTCGGCGGCGATGATCTGGCGGATATGGTCATGCTTGGGGTTGTGGTTCGTAGAAACTCTGTCAGAAAGTGTCGTATGGATCCTCTTCCTTGCGGGCATCAGAACGATCTCCTTCCAGTGCATCTTCCATGGGTGGAAGACTTCCCATAACAAATACTTCCATAACTGCGTCTTGGTTTTCAAGTCTCGCAAGCAATCCTGTTTCCGGATTAATGCGCGCCTGGGCGATGCCTTCGGGTATTTCAATAGCGCGGTCCGGTAAGTCCCGCAGGGCCACGCGCGAATAATCGATCCATATATCCAGCGCCGCTTTTCCGCCTACCTCGTAGCGCCCCAGCGGTTCATGACTGTCAAAACCCACCCAAACCGAGGTGACGAGTTCATCGTTATAACCGGAGAACCATGCATCACGCTGTTCATTGGTGGTTCCGGTTTTACCTGCCAGGTCGTTGCGCCCCAGTTCCATGGCCTTTTTGCCAGTTCCCCGTCGCACGACATCCATCATCATGGAACGGACAAGGTAGGCGTTTTGTTCAGAAATCACTCTCGGGGCAAGGGATGGAGCGGCCACGACATCCGTTGTCTCGAACACTGCCTGCTCAATCACCTGGAGACTTTCTTCTCCCTCGAGTTGCAGTGGCCGGAAACTGGGCTCTGATTTTTCAAGTTCCTCGCTTTGAGTGGTATCAAGACCTTCCTCGACGCTGCAATCTTCACAAACCACGCTGGGGCTGGCAGCGAAAACTACCGTACCCCTGGCATCGCTTATCCGGTTTATATAGTAGGGGTCGACAAGATAGCCGCCATTTGCGAACACTGCGTAACCCCTGGTAATACTGACGGGTACCAGTGATGCGCTGCCCAGGGCCATGGACAGGTTGCCGGGTAACTCGGAGCGGTCAAATCCAAATGCGCTGATGTACTCACTCGCATAAGGAATTCCGATTTCCCTTAACAAGCGGATCGAAACAAGGTTTCGCGAGTTGACCATGGCTTCACGCAAACGAGTGGGTCCGAAGAATTTTTCACTGTAGTTTTGCGGTTTCCAGTCTCTTTCAAGTTCCGAATCACTGAATACGATGGGTGCGTCATTGACGATACTCGCGGTGGTTTTCCCTTTGGCCAATGCAGCTGAATAAATAAACGGTTTGAAACCCGACCCGGGTTGACGGCGGCTCTGGACAACGCGGTTGAATTTGCTGCGGGTGTAATCATAACCACCCACCAAAGCCTTGATAGAGCCATCCTGTGGGCTCAGTGAGACCAGCAATGATTCCGCTTCGGGCAATTGCGCCAACTCGCGTCTGCCGCCGTCCCGCAAACGTGTGCGGATGATGTCACCGGCCTGCAGTACATCTGAGACACTCTTGGGTTCAAAGCCTACGCGGTCGCGGCTGATAAATTTCCTTGCCCATTGCATATCGGCAAGGGTCAGCGCAATGGTCTGGCCGTCGGCTTGATAAACCAGGGCAATATCTTCGTCCGCTTCTGTGACCAATCCGGGCGCCAGTCCGGCCACGGGTTTGTACGGTCGCAGAATTTCATCCCAGGCTTGCGGTGTATTATGCTCTTCCAGGTCAAAACTGGCTTCCGCGCCACGGTAGCCGTGGCGGTGGTCGTAGGCCTCGAGACCGTCTGTAATGGCCTGGTTGGCGGCGGTCTGAAAGCCGGAGTTGATGGTTGTATAAACCTCGTAACCACCGGTGTAGGCCGATTCCCCAAACCTGGCCAGCATGTCCTTGCGGACCATTTCAGCGAGGTAGGGAGCAGAAATTTCTGTCGTGGCGCCGTGATAAAACGCGGTGTTCCTTTCGCTTTTGGCTTGCTGGTATTCGGCGTCGTCGATATATCCCAGATCCAGCATCCGGCCCAATACATAGTCCCTGCGATCCATGGCGCGTTCGGGGGATGTAATTGGGTTAATCCTGGACGGAGCCTTCGGAAGAGCCGCGAGCATCGCGCATTGGGCCAGGCTCAGTTCGCCCACGGTCTTGCCGTAGTATACGTCTGCGGCCGCACCTACACCGTATGCTCTGTGGCCAAGGAGAATTTTGTTCAGGTACAGTTCCAGGATCTCATCCTTTGATAACTCCCGTTCTATTCTCAAGGCCAGGAATATTTCCTTGATCTTGCGTGTATAGGTCTTTTCGAGTGTCAGAAAGAAGTTGCGCGCCAATTGTTGGGTGATTGTGCTGCCGCCAACCGATTTTTCTCCGGTGGTGGCCAGTGTCCACACCGCCCGGGTCAGACCCTGGTAGTCCACTCCCGGATGAACGTGAAATCGTGCGTCTTCGCCCGCGATAAAGGCGTTCTGAAGGTGGGCGGGCATTTCATCAATACTGACTGGAATTCGCCGTTTTTCACCAAATACACTGATCAATTTGGCATCCTGGGTATAAACACGCAACGGCACCTGGAGTTGTACGTCACGCAATGCTTCTACGTCAGGAAGGTCTTTTGCAACAATAAGATAGGTCACAAGCAGGGTGGTCAGTCCCAAGAAAAATGAGACCAACAGAAAGCGAAAAATTAAACGAAATACTTTTTTCACATCTTTATCCTGCTATGCTTACCCCCAAGAAAAGGAATTTTAGTTTATATAACTGTCTCCGGATAGCGGGAGGCGGGACAGGAACTGATACACCGCATCGGACAGGGAATGAGTCGGTAATGTCGAGTGTTGACCGCACAGCTTGCCAGTAGTTTCCCAGTGTTTTCTGAACACATGTTCTTCGCGCGTTTATCAAAACCGTAATCTGATACCAAAATGGTATTTGAGTATTACATGGTTTTCTGTTAAAAACAGCTATAAGAAGTCTCACTAAACCATTGGCACGGAAAAGGAATGGGGGAGTCTTGAAACTGTTTGGAAAAAAAGCAGATCCAGTGATCGGACTGGATATAGGCTCGACAAGTGTACGATTGCTGCAATTGTCCAGTCATGGGTCCGGATACCGTATTGACCATTTTGCTATGGAGCCCATTGCTGAGGGTGTAGTGGTCGATAAGGCTGTACAGGATGTAGAAGCCGCAGCGAACGCCATCTCCAAGGCAGTCCGGGTTTCGGGCACGCGTGCCAAATCCTGTACGATTGCGGTTTCCGGTTCGGCCGTTTTCACCAAGATTATCAGCTTACCGGCAAATCTTGCCGAGGCTGACATCGAGAGCCAGGTGCAAATTGAGGCCAATCAGTATATTCCCTACCCACTTGATGAAGTCAGCCTCGATTTTGAGGTTCTCGGCCCCTCGGCGCGGAACGCGGATCTGATTGATATCCTGTTGGCTGCCAGCAAGAGTGAAAATGTTGAAAGTCGGCAGGATGCGATTGATACGGCGGGCCTGAAGACAAAAGTCGTCGATGTTGAGGCTTTCGCCATCGCGAACGCATTTGAGTTGATTCGCAAACGCGATGGTGTGAATCGCAATGAAGCGGTTGGTTTTTTTGACATCGGCTATGACATGACAACACTTTTGGTGATCAGGGGTGACCGGGTCATCTACACACGTGACCATCCTTTTGGCGGCCACCAGTTACTGGAAGAAACCCAGCGCCGCTATGACATGACCGCTGAGCAGGCTGGCTTTTTCGAACGCAATGAAGAGGGGCCCGAGGATTTCGAAGAGGAAGTTCTGGAACCCTTCCAGTTGAATATCGTTCACCAGATCAGCCGGGCGCTGCAGTTTTATGCCTCCAGCAATGAGTACTCGAATATTGGCACGATATACCTTTCCGGTGGAGTAGCCTCTTTGAGAGGCCTGGCCCCCATTGTTCAGCAGGAACTCGGGATGACCACCCGGGTTGCAGACCCGGTGACCGGAATGGATATTGCACAGAATGTGGCTGTTACTGCGCTCAAACGCAATGCAACCAACCTGATGATAGCCATGGGATTGGCTTTAAGAGGGTTTGACTGATGGCCAGAATTAATCTACTGCCGTGGCGGGAGGAAGCACGCCGGGAAAGACAACGTCAGTTTCTGATCACCTTGATGATGACTGCAGTACTTGGTGTGCTGATAGTATTTATGGTGGGTACGGTTTTTGACCAGAAGATCAAGCACCAGCAATTCAGAAATGAAATGGTTCAGAAGGAAATCAGGATACTGGAAGCCCGCATTAAGAGAATTGATGAACTTGAACGCACACGGGCCCGCCTGATATCCCGCAAACAGGTTATTGAACGACTGCAGGCCAGTCGCTCTACGACCGTTGAATTGCTGGACAACCTGGCAAAAACAATACCTGTGGGTGTAACCCTGACGTCTATCCGTCAGCAGGGACCGGCCCTTAATCTGGCTGGCAGCAGCCAGTCAAATGCAAGGGTTTCAGCGTACCTGCGTGAATTGGAAACGAACGATCTGTTCCGGAACCCCCAACTCGTCGTGGTCAAGTCCGCACAAAATCCGGCGACCGCTACCGAACCCTATGATTTCAATGTAAATGTGAATTTGCGGCCGCCAAAAACGGCGGAGGAAGAAGAAGGCTTTGACGGCCAGGATGGTCAGGGGGGTCCGGAATGATACTTAACGACCTCAGAGATGCCGATTTCAGGGACCTTGGCAGTTCACCCTCGTCGGTCCGATATTTCCTGCTCTTTATTCTGATGGTGCTGATCCTTGTTGCAGGTTACTTCCTGTTTATTGAGGACAAAAAGGTTGAATTGGAGCAGACACGCCTACAGGAATTGGCATTGATTGCCGATTTTGAGTTCAAGCAGCAAAAGGCTGCCAACCTTGAGGCCTACGAAAAGCAACTGGAGGATATGCAGGAATTGCTGCAAACCATGTTCAGACAGTTGCCCAACAAGACCGAAATGGACAAGTTGCTCGTAGATATTTCACAGACGGCTCTGGCCGCGGGTATCGACGTACAGTTATTTGAACCAATGGCAGAGTCTTTCCAGGATTTTTATGCAGAGCGCCCAATCAGTGTCCGAATGCTGGGCGACTACCACGAATTCGGTGAGTTTGTCAGTGGAGTGGCGGCATTGCCGCGCGTAGTAATCCTGACGATGCACGATATTTCTCTGAAGCGCGCAGCGGCGAACCAGAGTCGTTTCGGCGATTCAGAAGGCCGCCTGATCCTGGGGGGTACGGTTAAAACCTATCGTTACGTGGATGAGCAAGAAGTCGCTCAGAGAGCAGCGGAGCAGGCACCATGAAACGTCTTGGCAAACAGGTAAAAATCGTTGCTGGCACGGTGTTGGCAGCTGTTATGTTATCGGCGTGCAGTGAGAATATTGACGACCTGGAAAAGTATATCGCGTCGGTCAAGGCCCGTCCGGCCGATCCGATTCCACCGATTCCACCGGTCAAAACCTACACGCCCTACGAATATGATGGGATCGCTGGCCGGGATCCTTTCCGCCAGTCAATCACTGAAGGCAGTGACGACGTACGCTCCAGGAAGGGTACGGGGCCACAGCCGGACTTTGACCGCCCGAAGGAATACCTTGAGCGTTATGAACTGGATACGCTTGCAATGGTGGGAACTTTCGCCAAAGAGGGGGCCTACTGGGGCCTGGTGCGTGATCCGGAAGGAGTCATTCACCGTGTGCCGGTTGGTAACTACATGGGCAAGAACCACGGACAAGTGGTCAGCATTAGCAGCACACAAGTGGATTTAAGCGAATTGATATCGGATGGCGCGGGCGGTTGGCTAGTCAGGGAAGCCTCCATCGCCTTGGGTGACGGATAATCCGGTCGGCGCATGGAAAAGCGGGACTTTGAGGGTACAGCCATGTACAGCAAAAATGATTTTAACTTGAAACGGATACTGGCCGGCAGGTGGGGACAGTTTATGGATAGCAAAAAAACTGGAGTTCGTTTGACTCTTGGCTTGGCATTATTGGTATTACCGGCATTGTCGGCCTGGGCTGCAACTGATGTAACTGCAGCAGACTACAGCAGTAACTCCGCAGGCGACGTAGTCATCACCCTGTCTACAGGTGGGGATGATCCAACGGTAAGCGTATTTGCGACCGAAAGTCCGGCACGGATTATCCTGGACCTCGCTGATACCAGCAGCCAGGTTGACGCAAAGCCGGTTTCAGTAGGTATCGGTGCCGTACAGCAGTTCACTACCCTGGCAGCCGGCGGAAGAACCCGGGTCATGGTGGATCTTTCGAACCCAGTGTCTTACGACTACCAGTCCGGCAATGGCCAGGTTGTACTGTCAATTGCCGGAAGCGGCGTGGCTTCAACGGCGCCCCGCAGTAGCGGTCCGGCAAAGTATACCGTTGAACACGTAGATTTCCGGCGTGGTGAGGACGGCCAGAGCAAAGTTATCGTCAGCCTTGATAAAGAGGGTTCAAACATTTCCGTCAATTCCCGCGAAGGCGGCTTGTCGGTCGATGTTTTTGACGCCAACCTGCCCACAGCCTTGAACCAGCGTCTTGACGTGGTCGATTTTGCCACACCCGTCCAGATCATCGATTCGGGAGAACTGAACAGCGGTGTGCGACTGGAATTGGAAGTCAGCGGTTTATACGAACACATGGCATACCAATCGGGCAAAGATTGGGTAATCGAAGTTTCAGAGCTTGCCCCAATCGAGATTGGAGCCTCCGAAGAGATCATCGAGTTCTACGAGGACAAGGAATACACCGGCGCCCGGGTGACCTTCAACTTCCAGGATATCCCGGTGCGTTCCGTGTTGCAGTTGATAGCCGATGTATCGGATCTCAATATAGTGGTTGCCGATAACGTGGGCGGCAACCTGACCCTGAGGCTTACCAATGTACCGTGGGACCAGGCGCTGGATATCGTGCTTGATGCCCGTAACCTAGACAAGCGCGAAAATGGCAATGTTATCTGGATTGCGCCAACCGCCGATATCGCGGCGCGAGAACAGGAGTTGTTACAGGCGATGCAGGACCGCAAGGAACTGGAGCCGCTGGCAACCGCCCTGATCAGTGTCAGTTATGCCACTGCACAAGATCTGCAGGCATTGATTGACTCGGCACGTGCGAATTCCCAGGGAGGAACTGATTCCGGGTTATTATCCGACAGGGGCTCTATCGCCATCGATGAAAGGACCAACACATTGATGGTCACGGATACACCCGACAGGATTGAGGCCATTCAAAAGCTGGTTCTGGATCTTGACCGGCCGGTCCGGCAAGTTCAGATCGAGTCGCGTATCGTTATTGCCAACAGTGATTTTGCCCATGAACTGGGTGTGCGCTTTGGTGTGACAGGCTGGCACTCCGGTAGCAATTACTCAGGTATTGCAGCCGATGGCGCGGGCGCCAGTTTGGTCAACCCGGGGGTTGAACCTATAGGAGAAGACGGTCAGATTCTGGTGCCGGGTATACCCGATCGCTACAACGTCAACCTTCCGACGTCATCCTCAAGCGCCGGCTCCATAGCCTTGTCGTTTCTGGCTGGTAATGTACTGCTGGACCTCGAACTTTCCGCACTCGAAGCCGAGGGTGATGGTGAGGTCATTTCCACACCGAGGGTGGTTACGGCCAACCAGTCTGAAGCGTTTATTCAACAGGGTGTTGAAATTCCTTACGAGCAGGCAGCGTCATCAGGTGCAACTGCAGTCCAGTTCAAGGAAGCCGTGCTTGAATTACGAGTTATTCCACTGATAACACCGGATAATCGTGTTCAGTTAGAGCTGGAAATCAAGCAAGATACGGTGGGTACAATCTACGAGACCGGTCGCGGTGGTTCGGTACCATCGATCGATACACGCGAGCTGAACACATCGGTTCTCGTGAACAACGGTGAGACAGTGGTGCTTGGCGGTATCTTCCAGGATGAGAGGCAGAGATCAGAGGACAGGATTCCCTACCTGAGCAGTATTCCGGGTATCGGCAACCTCTTCAAACGCCGTTCCAATTCAACAAAGAAACGCGAGTTGCTGATCTTCGTGACACCGACCATCGTGGAAGATCGTCCGGTAGTAAATTAATCAAATCAATAGTCAATTTCCTGAAAGCCCGGGTACAACCCGGGCTTTTTTGTTTAATATGAAAATATGAAACAGACCTGCCCATTTTCAAGCGCTGCAGAACGAAACCGGCAACCCATCCTTGAGCGGTTACAGCAGTTGCTCCCAAAACAGGGGACGGTACTGGAGATCGGGTCCGGAACCGGACAGCACGCCGTGTTTTTTAGTCGGAATTTACCGGGCCTTTTATGGCAGCCAAGTGACCGGGAGGAAAACCTGGCGGCGCTGGAAGCAATTTTTTCGGCCGAAGGCAATGAACACATTTTGCCGGTATTGAAGCTGGATGTGACAAGAGACCCGTGGCCGGGATGCACTTATGATGCCGCGTATTCAGCAAACACGGCGCATATCATGCCATGGAACGCTGTCGTCGCGATGTTTTCAGGCGTTTCGGAACATATCATCCCCCGCGCCCGCTTCTGTCTTTACGGCCCTTTCAATATTGATAATCGTTTCACTTCGGAAAGCAACGCACGGTTTGATGCGCAGCTACGCGCTGAAGACCCGGATATGGGGATACGTGACATGGCGGCAATCGAGTCCCTGGCCGGGCTCCATCAAATGCGGATGGAATTTCAGATTGCCATGCCCGCCAATAATTTCATCCTGGTATTCAGCAAGTTGTAACGATCCGGGTTCAAGCTGATCTCAATTAACCGGGAAATCACTGTGCCTGAGAAGATGCAGCAATTTGCCATTGGCGGCTGTTTTTCTGAACCCACCGGAGAACTCAATCACCGCCAGTGTTCCCGTTGCCATTTTATTTATACCGACAGCCTGCTCCGCCTGCAGAACGCTGAGCAGCAAATTCTCGAAAGCCGGGTTATGACCGACCATCATCAGCCGCTGGCTGTAGCTGAATGCATCCCCGGCCAGGGTTAACAGCATGTCCAGAGATGCGCCATACATCGATTCGACGTAGTCGGTTGCGGACAGCAATCGGGGCCACCTGGACAGAAACGGGGCGAGTGTTTCCCGCGTTCGTTTTGCTGGTGAGCACAAAATTGTATCGGGCGCTTCCAGGGTTTCGGCGGCCCAGGAAGATGCTGCAGTGGCATGCCGGACTCCCTGTGGGCTCAATGGTCTTGAGAAATCGTTACCCAGCGGGTTCCATGGCTCGGCTTTGGCGTGGCGTATCAGGTAAAGTTTTTGTTCCATGGTGGCTTGATGACTCCAGATCAAGGGTCAATGGCATTGCCGGTGGCGATAGCAGTCGACCACGTGGTCATTGACGAGACCGGCTGCCTGCATAAGGGCATAGCAGGTGGTTGCTCCCACGAAGCGGAATCCAAGTTTCTTCAAGCGCTTGCTCAGCCAGGCAGATTCCTTCGTGCTGCCGGGTATTTCCGCCAGGGCCTTCCACTGGTTTACGATTGGAGCCCCGCCGACACTTTCCCAGATGACTGCATCTAGCGATGTCCCTTCATCCCACAAAGAGAGAATGCACCTGGCATTATTTACCGTGGCCTCAATTTTCCCCCGGTGCCTGATGATATTGGCGTCACTTAACAGTATCCCAATTCTCTTTTCATTGAAGTCCGCTACTCTTTGAATATCAAACCCGTTAAACAGCCGTCGGTAGCCCTCGCGCTTCTTAAGTACCGTGAGCCAACTGAGACCGGCCTGCGCGCCTTCCAGCGTCAGCATTTCAAACAATTTCTTATCATCATGTGTCACCACCCCCCATTCATTATCGTGGTATTCAATATTCAATGGGTGGTCACCGGCCCAGGCGCATCTTTGCAAATTATTCTGGTCGCAAATTCCGCTCATGGCTTGAATGGCAGGTTCTCAAGGTCGAGGTTACCGCCACTGATGATTGCACCGACTTTCCAACCTTCGAAAACTTTCCGATGCTCGATGATAGCTGCAATGACGGTTGCTGATGAAGGCTCGATCAGCATGCGGAAGTGGCGCCACACAAACGCCATGGCATCAGTGATCCCGCTTTCGCTGACCGTGAGTACGCGGTCTACATTGTCCTGGATTATTTTGAAATTCAACACACCGACAATTGCTCGAAGCCCGTCTGCAATAGTGTCAACCGGGTAGTGGTCTACCCGCTGACCCTGTTCAAGGCTCAATGCAGTATCGGCCGCACCCAGGGGCTCGGCACCGAATACCGTTGCAGCAGGGATCAAGGCCCTCGCTGCAATCGCGGAACCGCTGATTAAACCCCCGCCACCTACCGGCGTCAGGACAATATCCAGGTTTTCACATTGATCCGAAAATTCGACCATGGCGGTGCCCTGTCCGCAAATGATATCCGCATGATCATAAGGCGGAATGGGAATACAGCCGCCCGCCACAATTTCTGCGAGGCCTTTTTCCCGATCCTGCTGGGTTGGCTTACAGAAGACAACATCACCACCATTGCGTCGCACTGCTTCAACCTTGGTTTTGATGGAGTTCTCGGGCATCACGACCCGGCAGCGGCGATTGTGGGTGGATGCGGCTAGTGCCAGGGCAGCGCCATGGTTGCCTGAAGAATGGGTTGCTACGTCGCCGGTCGTGCCGGACTCGTCCAGCCTGGCGATTGCATTACTGGCACCACGGAACTTGAATGCGCCGGTGCGTTGAAGGTTTTCGCACTTGAGCCATAACTCGCACCCAAGGATGTTGTTTGCCAACTGTTCTGAAATGACTGGTGTTTTACGGATATTCAGCCCGATTCGCCGTTCTGCGGCCAGAATGTCCGCAATGTTTGGTATTTGTTCTGCCGGCGAGCGGTTCATCGGCATATAATACAAGTGTGTTGTTGCACTTAAAAGGCACATTTAAATGGGGTGGGAAGCCGCCATTGATTACGCTGCATCTGACGCACAAACATTCGGTTTATTCACCAGCAGAATTTAAAAAAGGATCAGGTTTATGAAGGAAGGTATAGCCGGCAAGGCCATATTTCGAAAAGACTATACGGCTTACCCGTGGACTGTCAGGCACCTGGACCTGCATTTTGATATCGGAATCGAAACTACTACAGTGCGCGCCGAGATGGAGTTTCTATTGAAGGAGGGTGCCGAATCTACGGGACACATCATTCTGAACGGCAGTAATTTGGAGTTGCTTTCACTGACACTTGATGACCGGGTATTGAGTGAAGACGACTACGTTATCGAAGGTGAAACCCTTACCATCCCTGCCAGCACGCAACGTTGCGTGCTGACATCCGAGGTCATAATCCACCCCGGGAGCAATTCGGCACTCGAGGGGTTGTACCTTTCCGGCGAGTTTTTGTTGACGCAATGTGAAGCGCAGGGGTTTCGGAAGATCACCTGGTTTCCGGACCGTCCGGATGTAATGACCACTTACAGCGTCACCATCGAGGCTGATAAATCAGGTTTCCCGGTCTTGTTGTCAAATGGCAACCTGCAGGACAGCGGAGAGTTGCCCGGTGGCCGGCACTGGGTTCGCTGGGAGGACCCATTTCCAAAACCTTCATACCTTTTTGCACTGGTGGCGGGCGACCTGGCACTGGTTGAGGACCGGTTCACAACCAGCAGCGGGCGTGAAGTGAGCCTGCGCATTTTTGTTGAGGAGGAAAACCTGGACCGCTGCGATCACGCCATGCAGTCCCTGGTCAATGCGATGCGCTGGGATGAGGAAAGGTTCGGTCTTGAATACGATCTCGATATTTATCACATCGTTGCAACCAATGATTTCAATATGGGGGCCATGGAAAACAAGTCGCTGAATATTTTCAATTCCAAATATGTACTGGCGCGCCCGGATACTGCGACGGACGCTGATTACCAGGGTATTGAGGGTGTTATCGGCCATGAGTATTTCCACAACTGGACCGGCAATCGCGTCACCTGCCGTGACTGGTTTCAACTGACCCTGAAAGAAGGGCTTACCGTGTTCCGGGACGAAGAGTTCTCAGCGGACATGCAGTCACGTGCTGTCAAACGCATCAGGGTAGTGCGAGATTTGCGCAGCCGCCAGTTTCCCGAAGACGATGGTCCGATGGCACACCCCATAAGGCCAGATAAATACATTGAAATCAACAACTTTTATACAGCGACCGTTTACCAGAAGGGGGCAACGATCATCCGTATGTACCACACGCTTTTGGGAGAAAGTGGCTTCCAGAAGGGCATGAAATTGTATTTTGACCGGCACGATGGAGAGGCCGTTACCTGCGATGACTTCCTCGCTGCGATGGCGGATGCCAACAACGTGAACCTTGACCGTTTCGCCAGATGGTACAGCCAGTCCGGCACACCGCAAGTTTACATAAGCGATCATTACGACGCTGAAAACCAAAGTTACACCCTGACCTTGAAGCAGCAGACGCCACCGACACCTGACCAGGACGAGAAACAACCGCTGGTATTGCCCTTTGCGCTGGGGTTGCTTGGCGCCAATGGTGAAGAGTTGCCAATACAACTGGAATCCGAGTCATCATCGACAACCGGTACACGGCTACTGGTGATGCAGGAGGAAACACAGGTGTATACGTTCACCGGTATTTCGGAAGCGCCTGTGCCCTCCCTGTTCAGGGATTATTCTGCGCCGGTCAAGATTTTCTTTGATTACTCGGCAGAGCAGTTGGCCACTTTGATATCCCATGACCGAGATGCATTTGTTCGTTGGGATGCTGCCCAGCGCATGGCGGAAAGCGCTATTTTGAAGCAGTGCCAATGTCATGCAGAAGGCCAGGATATGACACTGGACACATCACTGGTCAAGGCATTTCATGGGATACTGTCCGACCAGGCGGCAGACCCGGCTTTGCTCTCTGAAGCCCTGAGGCTACCTGATGAAGATTACCTGGCAGACCAGATGGACGTGGTTGACGTCGATGGTATTCACGCTGCGCGGACTTTTATTAAAAGAAGCCTGGCGACTGAGTTAAAGGGATTGTTCGCCGGGCGTTATGCCGAACTCAAAGATGGCGGGCCTTATCAAAAATCAGCCGGTGCAATGGCGCGGAGAAGTCTCAAAAACACCTGCCTGTCCTATTTGCTGGAAACGGACGGCGGTGATCGTCTGGCGGTTGCGCAACTCGAGTCGAGTGACAATATGACTGACACGCTTGCAGCGATGCAGGGTTTGATCCTGGTCGATTCTTCCTCGTCGGCAGCGGCCCTCTCGTCGTTTGAGGCCAAGTGGAAAGCAGACGCCCTGGTGATGGACAAGTGGTTCATCATGCAGGCGATTAAGCCCGGTAGCAGAACGGTCGAAACAGTACGGAAATTAATGGACCATCCGGCATTCAGTATCCAGAACCCAAACAAGGTTCGTTCCTTGATCGGTGTTTTTTCAATGATGAACCCGACCGGGTTTCATGCCGCTGACGGATCAGGTTATAGATTCCACGCAGACCGGGTGATCGAGTTGGATGCAATAAATCCGCAAATAGCTGCCAGGATGGCTGGCGCATTTAACCGCTGGAAACGATACGATGAGGGCAGAAAACTGTTGATGCAAAAGGAGTTGCAACGTATCGCATCGGTGGTTAACTTGTCTGGTGACGTGGCCGAAATTGTCAATAACGCATTGCGTTAACACGGGATTCGAATTTTCTAAAACCTTAAGGTATTTTTTTCAGGGATAGGCGTATGCTGGTTTCTCACTTTTTTGACTTGATACCCATCTGGGTGCTGCTCATTGTCACGATCCTGGTAATGATTTTGTTCATAGAGCTTGGGTTCAGGCTTGGACAGAAAGCCAAGGCGCATGCCAAGAAAGCCCAGACTTCACAAGTACGCGCGATCATGGGTGCCGGTCTGGGCTTGTTGGCTTTCATGCTCGCATTTACATTCAGCACGGCCCAATCCCACTTTGAAGTCCGGGTGCAGGGCCTTGCCGAGCAAGCACGTATTGCCAGGAACGCTTTCATGCAGGCTGATTTGCTGGCGGAGCCAGCCAGAACAGGAGCAAAGCAATTGCTAAAGGACTACATCGAGTTGGAACTAGGCTTGCGCAATGCCACCGGTCAGGATATCCCAGCCAGGCTTGCAGAGGCTATCGAAGTTTCCGAAAAAATCCAACGTGAACTGTGGCAGTTGGTGGCAGAAAGCCATCGAAAAATTCCAGAAAATTCCAGTGAGGCCAGTAACAATGACCAGCTCATGGCTTCGGTTATCGCATTGACAGATATCCACTACACCAGGTTACATTCTGCAATCATGAATCGCATTCCATTAACCATATGGATGACGATCTACCTGATGGCTGCTTTGTCCATGATTATCATGGGGTACCAGGCCGGACTGACCGAAAGACGTAGCCCGGTTGCTACGGTAACCCTGGCTGTTGCTTTTTCTGCAGTCATTATCCTGATTACCGATCTTGACCGGCCGGTCATGAGCTTTTTCGAAATCAACAGTCAATTGCTTGTCGACCTGAGCGAGTACATGGAAGCAGACTTACGTCTGGAGTACTATCCGGGTGACCAAGGTGGCTAAGGCAAATTTGACCAGTTTTGAACGTCAGTCTGTGCGTGGCTTCGACCAATAGTGAAAACGGCTGTTACCAGTCTATTTGCATTCTCACTGGTGGCGTGTGCTTCCGTTACCACGAATAGCAGCCCGCTGCTTCAGATCGAAGGAATGATTATCGAAAACCAGACCGGGATGTGGGTATCAGCAGCCAGGTTACTGGTGCCGATTACCGGAAACTTTGTTTCCTGTGGCAATATTTCGCCGGGGTCCATGTGCTCAACCACGTTTCCGGGGGCTGGCTACGAGGGTAATCCAGTTGAAATAACCTGGAGCCAGGGTGGCCAGATACACTCAACGGGACAATTTGTCCTTGAACTGCCGGATAAAATAGACATGGACAGGTCGGCGGCAGTCCACATTGTTATTGCAGGCCCCGGCTCAGCCGGCGCAGTAATTATTCAACACCCGGAGTAGGCACGCTTTCAATTGCCTTTGAGGGCTTTAATAAACAACTGACGTTCAAGATCGGCATCATTCCGTGTTGGAAACTTCGCAGGCAGGCGCAGTTCGCTGCTGAAAGTGATGTTAAATTGGTAGCCTTCCTTGTTATCAGCCTCGAACACCCTGCTAACCAGCGCTACCTTATCCAGGGCTATTGCAAACCCCTGCAGTTCGTAAACTTCCCTACGCATCGGTCGTTCTCCCAACACTTAATTGCAGTCAAGATCAATTGTACCCTCACGATTGACCGGGTAAATTAATTTTCGATTACGTTTTTATTCAGCAAAGGTTCACTCGAATGCTGTTATTCTTATCATCAGGATGCCATTTCCCTTACTGGACGGCATTGGAGGTTGATATGAAAAAGCTGCTGATTCTGCCATTGCTCGTATTGTTGACGGGGTGTGTTACTTACTATTATCCGGAAACAGCGCTTGAAGACGGTGTCTATTATGCCGAGGACGACCCATCCTATGTCGTCTATTCAGATCCTTATGCCAGTTTCGCTTACTACCCCTGGTCGTCGCTGGATTATTTCTACCTGGGTTATAACCCCTATCCTTCTTGGGGGTTCGGTTACAGCTATTACAACGGTGTCTCATTCGGGATCAGTTATCGTTATTCACCGTGGTATTACCCGTATAACTATTATGGCTATTATTCGCCATGGTATGCCTCACACTAT
>CALBDB010000060.1 GCA_937927755.1 uncultured Lysobacterales bacterium | reverse complement strand
AAGCGCGAATCCGAGGTTGACCGCAACCAGTCCGTCACCAGCCAGACCGGCCGCAAGATGGACCGCAATATCATCATCGCGCTTTCCCTGGCGCTTGCCTGGTTTGCCTATGACAAGTTTTTGGCGACTGATGCCGGGCCTGGCGTGGAGCCGGGGTCAATTTCCCAGGAATCCATAAAGACCAAAGATGCTGCAGCTGCCAGGGAATCGAACCAGCTTTCATCTCCCCGGGTGGTCAACCCGGCGGAGAAATCTGTCGCCGTGCTGCCGTTCGTCAATTTGAGCGACGATGCCCAGAACGAGTATTTTTCCGACGGCATTTCAGAGGAGTTGCTCAATGTGCTGGTGCGCGTGCCGGGCCTGCGCGTTCCCTCGCGTACTTCTTCATTTACCTTCAAGGGCAGCACGTTGAAAATGGCGGAAATCGGCAACGAACTGCAGGTTGACCATATCCTCGAAGGCAGCGTGCGCAAGGCAGGTGACCGCATCCGCGTCACCGCACAGTTGATCGAGGTGAATACCGATACGCATCTTTGGTCGGAGACCTATACACGGCAACTGGACGACATCTTTGCCGTGCAGGATGAAATCGCCCAGGCCATCGTCAGTGCGCTCAAGGTTACACTGACCGGCAACGATCAGGCCGCGATTCAGTCCCGCACAACCTCCAGTGTAGAGGCTTATAACAAATACCTGCTTGGCCGGCACCTCTGGAACCAACGGACACCGGCATCGTTGCTTGCCTCCGTCGAACCGTTGAAAGAGGCGATCCGGATGGATGTCAGATACGGTCGTGCCTGGGAGGCACTGGCAGATGCCTATGTACTCATACCGGAATACCGTTCCGGGAGCATCCAGGAGTACATACCACTGGCCCACGCAGCCATCGATAACGCGCTCGCCATCAACCCCGATTCCGCACCGGCGCTAACCACCTCTGCGTACATCAAATTCATGTATGACTATGACTTCGAGGGCTCGCGAGCGGATTTCACCAGGGCCATCGATATCGATCCGGGTTATGCAACGGCGCGCCAGTGGTACGGGGAGTTGCTGGCAGCCGAGGGCAATCTGGATGCGGCATTGGAGCAGCTCAAACTGGCGCGCATGGCCGATCCGTTGGCGCACATCATGCCACATGACATGGGATGGTTTTTAATGTGGACCGACAGAAGCGATGAAGCCTATCAATATTTCCAGGCATCGATAAAGTTGAACCCGAATTTTCAGAATACGTACCGTAACCTGGCGCAGCTGCAAATGAAGGAGGGTCGCTTTGATGCGGCCCGTCAAAATATTCGCAAAACTTTTTCAATCACGAATTTGAATCCTGCCGTCGACCTCGCCATCGTCGATGCTCTTGAAAACCCGGCATTGAGGGCAAAAACTGTCGCATTGGTTTTAGCAGACGAACAAACAACGGATGGCGCAATGGGCAAAGCCCGGATGCTGATGTTTCTGGATGAACCGGATCTCGCACTGGACAGTCTCGAAAAGGGATTCGAGCAAGGCGACTCCTACGCGGTGCACATGAATCGTATGGATATCTATGATCCTTTGCGGGAAAACCCGCGTTTCCAGGCATTGTTGGCCAGGATGAATATGTGGCCATGAGTATTTTTCGTAACAGTCGGGGTGGGATGACAACAGGAGCCCCGGTGGAGACCTGAATGAGCTTTTTTGAAGAATTGAAACGTCGCAATGTATTCAAGGTTGGTGTTGCCTACGTCATCATTGCATGGTTACTCGCACAGGTAGCCGACCTGATGCTGGAAAACTTTGGCGCGCCAGGCTGGGTAATGAAGACCTTCCTGGGTTTTCTGATCATGGGTTTTCCGCTGGCGGTTTTCTTTGCCTGGGCATTCGAACTGACACCCGAAGGCGTCAAGCGCGAATCACAGGTCGACCGCTCGCAGTCTATAACCCAACAAACCGGCCAGAAATTAAATCACAGCCTTATGGTGATCATGGCCATCGCGTTGGCCTGGTTCGCCTGGGACAGGTTTGGCGCCGCTCCCGAAGTACCAGGGATGGCTACGGCCGAACCCGCCGGGGCGGCAGCCACGTCAGCCAAATCCCTGGCCGTGTTGCCCTTCATCGCGATGAGCAGCGGCGCAAATGATGAGTATTTTGCCGATGGTCTGACCGAGGAAATCCTCAACTCACTGGCACAATTGCCGGAATTACTGATCACCGCGCGTACCTCGTCCTTCCACTTCAAGGGCCAGGACATACCGGTGCAGAAAATCGCTGCAACCCTGGGTGTACAACACATCGTTGAGGGCTCGGTGCGGCGCTCGGGTGAACGCCTGCGTGTTACCGCACAGTTGGTGCGGGCGGCTGATGGCTTCCATATCTGGTCGGAAAATTATGACAGCACGTCAGAGGACACGATCCAGGTACAGGAGGATATTGCCGAAAAGATCGCCGAGGCCATGAACGTGGTTATGGATGATGAAAAACGCGAAGCCATGCGCAGGGCCGGTTTGCGTAACGTGGAGGCGTTTATCAATTATCAGAAGGCGGTGGAGCTTTTCGGAAACGCGCATAGCGGAGACAGCCAGATCGAGTATCTTCGCCGCACCAACGAATTCCTGGAGACGGTCATGGAGGAGGTGCCGACTTTTGCTTTCGCCTACATCACTCACACCGACCTGTATGTTCACATGCTGCTTGATGACGCCGTGGGCCAGGTAAACGAAGGCGTTACTGCGCAGGATATCGAGGAGGCCCCGGCCAGGATCATTGCTGACCTCGCCACTGCCGCGGAGAACGCGCGGAATTTGTCGCAGCGCAACAACATTGAAATCGATCTGGCATTCGTGAACGGCGACTGGCAGAGATTACCGGGCAAAGTTGAGCGTTTCCTGACCGATAGTGGTTGCGAAGACCCCAACTGGGTGTCGGGTATTGTTGCTGCCTACGGTCTCGCAGACAGCTATACCAAAAGAACCCGCGAAATTCGCAAGTGCGACCCAATGTGGTCACATTCCTGGTTTTCCGAGTCGCGCGCCTTTTTGTGGGCAGGTAACAAAAAAGAGGCTCTTCGGGTCGCCCGTGAAGGTACTGAACTTGCACCCGGGGGCTGGCTGAATATTGCCCTGCTGCGCGCACTGGTCGCCAATGGCCTGTTTGAAGAAGCGGATCACGCCATCACGACTCAATTTCGCCTTCAAGAAGACATTTTGATGGCAAATGTTCTTAAATATTCAGTGATGGGTGATCGTGACGCCGCTAATTCCATAGCCGAAGAATTGAAGAGCTTGCCCACTCCCTCGATGTTCAATGAATCCATCTATTCCGCCTGGGTGGGTGACCGGGAACACGCCAACCGCCGGGCAGCGATGATCGATGCACACCCTTTTGGCTCGCAACAGCTGTTACTGCTGGTTTACTGGTGCGCCTGCGGCGCGCCTTTTGATCTTGAGGTCACACCCAATTTTGCAGCGAGGATCAAAGCCGCCGGTATGCCCTGGCCGCCGGCCTCGCCGATCACGTTTCCATTAAAGGACTGGTAGATTGAGCTTTTTTGAAGAACTGAAAAGAAGAAACGTTTTCCGGGTTGGTATTGCCTACCTGGTATCTGCGTGGGTGCTGCTACAGGTCGTGGACCTCGTGTTAGAAAACATCCAGGCACCCGACTGGGTCATGCAGGTCTTTATGCTGGCGCTGGCCATCGGTTTTCCATTGGCAATTTTCTTTGCCTGGGCGTTTGAGATGACGCCGGAAGGGATAAAAAAGGAAAAGGATGTAGACCGTAACCAATCCATTACGCCACAGACCGGGCAGAAGCTGAACCGCACTATTATCCTGGTACTGGTTCTTGCGGTCGCTTTTCTTCTTTACAAGCAACTGGGAAATCAGCCGGAGACATCCGGAAATGTCGCAGACTCTGTTCAGGAAACCGCTGCACCATCAACCCAGGCAGACATTGCCGACGCCGGCCCGGTCACCATTGCCGTGCTGCCTTTTGTGAATATGAGCTCAGACCCGGAGCAGGAATATTTTTCAGACGGTATCACCGAGGAGATACTCAACCGCCTGGCCAAAATTCGCGAACTCCAGGTGGCTGCACGTACATCCGTATTTTCTTTTAAAGACCAAAACCAGGATATTCGCGAGATCGGTGAAAAGCTGGGTGTCGGTACTGTTCTCGAGGGCAGCGTACGCCGTGATGGCGAACAGGTTCGCATTACGGCCCAGTTAATCCGGGCCAGTGATGGCTTTCACTTATGGTCAGATTCTTACGACCGCAAGCTGGAAAACATCTTTGCCATACAGGATGACATTGCCAACAAGATTGCAGCGGCCTTGCAGGTATCCCTTGGAATTTCCGAGAGCACGGCCAACACCGGTCTACAAACCGTGGATCCACAGGTTTACGACCTCTATTTACGGGCCCGGGCACTGCATCGCGCCCGGGGTGAGGGTGTACTCGAGGCACTGAGCCTGTTTCAGCAAGCGCTGGATATTGATCCCGAATTTGCGCCAGCCTGGGCCGGATTGGCGCACAGTTATGATGTCGTTGAGTTTTATGTATCTGAAGAAGTGTTGCAGGAAATTGGTGATTTCCGTGCAAAAAGTACCAGCGCAGCTCAAAAAGCGCTGGACCTGGACCCGGAACTGGCCACTGCCTTACATGCAATGGCTAACAACCTGTGGTTGCAGGGAGAGTGGGCCAGTGCAAAGGAGTTTTATAAGCGCGCACTCCAACTCGACCCTGACTCTACCGATATCATGGAGGACTACTCTCAAATGCTGTCGTATTCGCTGCAACTGGAAGCAGCGATCGAGGTCAGCGAACGCATGGTGATGCTGGACCCGTTTGTACCGGTTTTCCTGAATGCCCTCACGAACCAGTATGACGCCAACGGCGATATTGAAAAACGTGATGCAGGTATACGCACCATGACAGAGCACGGTCCCGACTTCAGATACACATATTCCTGGAACATACAGCGTCTTTTCGAACTGGGCCAGAGAGATGAACTGCATCGTTATGTTGATCAAATCGACCTGGGAAACTGGATGAGCACTGAAAATGCGCACACTACCATTGACTGGATGTTTAACTCTGAACAAACACCAAACGATGAAGCTCTCAAGCTCTTGAAGTTCCGCCCCAAGCTGGCGTTAATGGCAAAGCGACCCGATTTATTCTTCGAATACATCAATGAATTGACCAACGGACGGAAGTATCCTGGCATCCTGGCCATTCTGAACCCCAATATGCCAGCCGATGAAGCGCGCCAACTGCGCGAATCTCCGGACACCAAGGCTTTCGTGCAGGAAATGCGTCTTCCCGAACACTGGCGCAATACCGGCTGGCCGGACATGTGCAGCCCCGTGGGTGAGGATGATTTCGAATGTCATTAATACGAACTGTAGAAGCGAACGGCGAAGCTGATCGCGATTGTGTGCGAATCCTATCGCGACGAGCACGTCGCTCCTACAGGGAAATCGCCGCGAGACGCGCCTCCCACATTCATTTTCAATACGGAGGCTCTGAATGAGCTTTTTTGACGAACTGAAACGGCGCAATGTTTTCCGGGTTGGTATTGCCTACCTGGTCTCTGCGTGGGTGCTGCTACAGGTCGTGGACCTCGTGTTAGAAAACATCCAGGCACCCGACTGGGTGATGCAGGTCTTCATGCTGGCGCTGGCCATCGGTTTTCCATTGGCGGTATTCTTCGCCTGGGCCTTTGAGATGACGCCCGATGGGCTCAGAAAAGAAAAAGACGTGGATCGCACCAAGTCCATTACATCGAAAACCGGCCGCAAACTGGACAGGTCGATCATTGTTATTTTGCTCGTCGCCGTGGTCTATTTCGCCTGGGATAACTTCTCCCCGCCAACACCGGAATCCTCACCAGGCCCGGAGACTGATCAACAGGCAGTAACAATCGAATCTGCACCAAAATCCATAGCGGTTCTGCCTTTCGCCGATCTCAGCCAGGCCCAGGACCAGGAGTGGTTTGCCGACGGGTTGGCTGAAGAAATCCTCAATGTGCTTGCCAAGACTCCGGATCTGCTGGTTTCATCACGCACATCATCATTCCGTTACAAGGGCAGCAAACTCGACATTCCCGATATCGCGAATGAACTGGGGGTCGCGCATATCCTCGAGGGCTCTGTGCGAAGTTCGGGAGATCGTATCCGGGTCACGGCACAGTTAATCCGTGCCAAGGATGGTTTTCATGTCTGGTCTGAAAACTACGACCGCGATATCGCCGATATGATTGAAATCCAGGAAGACCTGGCACTCAACATCGCAAATGCGCTGGAAACGACAATGGACCCGGCGGCATTGGCGTCCATGATCAATACCGGCACCCGATCGGTGGAAGCTTATGAAGAGTATTTGCGCGGTCAGGCTGCCGCACGCGAGAGTGTTGCTTCAGCAAATGACAACTTGTTATTCCAGGAGTCGTATCAGCACTTTGAAGAAGCACGCGCAATCGACCCGGATTTTGCGGCGGCACACCTGGCAGCGGCTGGCTTCTGGCAGACACAACTGTCACCTGCCTGGAGTCAGAGTGGTCTGACGGATCTGGAACCCAGGGAAATGCTTCTTGAGTTCAATCAGAGAATTGATTCAGCCATCGACACGGCGCCAAACACAACGGAAAAAAATGGATACATGGCCCTTAGGGCGTTAGTTGAATTGCGTTTGAAAGAAGCCATTCGTCTTTATCGCGAATATCTGATAGATCGCCCCAATGATGAACAGGCAAGGTCTGACCTGGGCATTGCTGCGCAACTGTCATCTGATTCAGGTCTGCTGAAAGAAATATCTGACCACTGGTTGGAACGGGGTATCACAGATGAAGCCGTGGTTCATGCACGCATACAGGGAGAATACCGGTTTTCAAGTGCCTCGGAGGCCGCAGATTATGGGTTGCTGGCACTTCAGCGCTGGCCGAATAATAAAGGCCTGATTTACCAGACCCATAGAACATTATTGTGGGCTGGTCGAATCCCCGAGGCCGGTGAACTTGACGTTCGTTATGGTCGTCTGTTCCCGGGGGATGACACCTTGGTGCGAGCCCGGCAGGCCTGCGCTGAAGGCCGCAGGGACGATGTTGAGGCTATTTACAAATCGCTCGACCCGGGTGATAACTATGATCGATCGAACCACTGGCATATCTTGAAGTTGCTGGGTGAAGAGCAAAAAGCCGCAGAGATCCTGCGCCCCTATGCGGAGTCAGGCGTGCCATTCATGATGGCGAGCTGGCTGATCTATCCCAAATTTGATCCCGCACCATTTCCCGAGGTTCTTGCCGTCCTGGAACGGGAGGGTATCAACCGTCCCCCGGTTGTGGAAATTCCGTTTAAATGCCCGCCACCGGAATAGACTTCGGATGCTTTACAGCCATCTGTCATCGCGGGTACGCATGTGGAAAATCGGAGCGTCTGTGATTGATCTGAATCAGCATCTTGTGACCAATGACACTGTATGATTTGAACAAATTTGGTGAGAATAAGGCATTCACCACAAGCGGATATTAAGAAACTTAAAATCTGGCGTAATGATCCGGGAGCCAGCCAACGGCGAACGGTATCAAAATGTATGAAACTCTGGAGAGGTTTTCTATAAAGTACATGCGCGTTTTTGATATCTACCAACACCCAAAATATGGCATACAGGCCGTGCGCCGTGGTTTTTCGTGGCTGGCGTTCCTGGCGCCGTCGGTTTGGGCGGTGCGGCGCGGGCTGGGCCTGGTAACGGTCATGCTGGTGATCACAACCACGCTAATGTTTGATATCGCCCAACTGGCAGGCTCATGGGTTTCCAGCCCTGTTGCGCAGTTGTTGTTACTGGTGATACTGGTTATAGCATTCGGCCTAAAACCCGGCTTTAGCGGTTACCGCTGGCACGCACGTGTGCTGGAAGAAGAGAAATTTTCCCTCAAATGCACAGTTGCTGCCGAAAGCCGTCGCCAGGCACTCAAAGCTGCCAACGACGACAGTTATAATAACGACATCAACGTAGCCGGGTAGCAGAACCTCAATTCATTCACTGACCAGCGGCGTTGGTCAGTTTGCCGGACTATTTAAAGCAGGGACTACCCGTCTTAACGATACGGTTGGTCGCAGCTACCAGTTCTTTCGTGATCCCTGGTTCGTGTGATGAATGGCCGGCGTCCGGCGCTATGACGGTATCGAGTTCGGGCCAGGCTTCAGCGAGATCAATAAGATTTTTTACCGAACAGACGATATCGTAGCGGCCGTGTACAGCAAACGCTGGTATGTGGCGGATACGCTTTACGCGGTCCAGCAACAGCGTATCAGGATCAAGCCTGACATTGCGAAAATAGTGCGCTTCAAGTCGCGCAACCGCCCAGGCAGTATCCGGATCACTAAAATGATCGAGAAACTCCTCATTCGGCAACAGCGTACAACAGGCGACTTCATAGAGTGTCCAGTGTTTGGCCGCTCGCAATGCCAGGTCACGGTCCTTTGCCGTCAACCGCCCCCAGTAGGCTTCAAGCAGGTCGCCGCGTTCGGGTTCTGGAATAAACCCGGCGAATTCATTCCAGAGTTCAGGTTGGATCATCCTAATCCGGTATAGCCACCAGTCGATCTCCTCGTCACGTAACAACCAGATGCCCCTCAGTACAAGGCTCAGGCAGCGCGCCGGAAATTCCTGCGCATAAAAAAGCGCAATCGTGCTGCCATAGGAACCACCGAAAACGTGCCACTTGTCTATGCCCAGTGTTTCACGCAATTGTTCAATGTCATGCGCGGTGTGGTCCATGTCGTTACCGGTCAGGTCGCCCACGGGTCGTGAGCGCCCGCTGCCGCGTTGATCGAGTAGCACGATGCGAAAATACGTGGGATCAAAAAAACAACGGTCCTGTTCCGAGCATCCGGCGCCCGGCCCGCCGTGAAGAAAAAGTATGGGTTCTCCATTTGGGTTTCCGCATTGTTCCCAGTACAGTTCATGTGGACCGTCAACGCACAGCACACCGGTTTCAAAAGGTTCTATGGGTGGATAGAAATGCTCGTTTGCCATGATATCTCAGTCGTCCTGGTTGCTGGGTACCGGCCAGGTATCCGCTACCCGGTAGCCGTGCGGCCAGGGGTCATCCGGATCAAGCATCAGCTGATGGGTGCCGGTGATCCAAGCACGGCCGGAGATGGCAGGCACAATTGCATCCTTGTCACCAACGGCCGTGGTTGAGTCAATTCCACATACGAATTCCGAGCCGATAATTGATCGCGCCCTGTAAACATCCCCCACTTTTAACCTGCCCTGGGCATGCAACACTGCCAGGCGTGCGGAACACCCGGTACCGGTCGGTGAACGGTCTATCTTGCCGGGTCGTATCGCCACGGCATTTTTCCCGGTGTATTCACCGCTATCCGCGACCAGCGGTTCCGCAAACTGGCAGAACGAGATGTGATCCCAATCCGCATTCAAGGGGTGGCGGAAACCCAGTTGCTCATTGGCAGCAGAGGTGATCCTGACCCCCAGTTCAGCAAGCTCACGGGCATTGGCGCGCTCGATTTCGATTCCGACCGCCTCGGAGTCAACGATCACAAAACTGTCTCCACCATAGGCGGTATGCACCGACAGGCTTCCCAAGCCCGGCACTTCCAACGGAACCTCGAGTTGATCCACAAACGACGGCACATTAAGTATGGTAATGCGCTCCGCCTTTCCGTCATGACAATGCGCCCGGATCCTGACCAGGCCGCCCGGGGCCTCCAGAACCAGCTCAGTCTCCGGCTCAGTCATTGGCACAATCCCGGTTTCAAGGAGCACCGTCGCTACGCAGATTGAATTGGAGCCAGACATCGGCGGGGTATCCGCAGGCTCCATGATTATCATGCCCATTTGCGCGCGTGGATCCTTTGCCGGCACCAGCAGGTTCACGTGCCTGAAAACACCGCCGCGTGGTTCGTTCAACACAAACCGGCGTAACTTGTCATCCTGCTCGATGAAGCAGCGTTGATCCCAAAGCGTTTCGCCTGGTGGTGGCGCCACTCCACCAACAATAACGTCACCAACCTCCCCTTCAGCATGGCAACTGACTATGTGAATTACCCGGGTGGTCCTCATAAGCTTATTTTTCAAACGGCAATCGATTGATTATATCGCCAATATGGTTTTTAGCTCACCCCTCGCTTGCAGGGATGAGAATGATTGATTAACTTGTTGGAACTTTCAGATCAAATCGCAAAACGATAAATTCAGCCGGCCGCACCACGGCCAGGCCAAGCTGGACGATCAGTCGGCCCTCTATGATGTCCTGCTGGGTCATGGTGTTGCCTAATCCGCAATTGACGAAGAGAGCATGCTCCGGTTTTGAACCCGCCAGTGCACCGTCGCGCCACTTATCCGTCAGGTAATTGGCGGTCATTGCCCGTACCTTTGTCGAGGTGTTGGCATCGTTTGGCTCGAGTACCGCCCATTGAGTGGATTTATACAGCGACTCTTCGATCATTGTCGCGAAACGCCAGACCGGTATTTAACGCCACTCCTGATCATTTCCCGCCAGCGTACGTGCGCCCCATACCAATGTGCCCTTACCTGTGAAAACGCGAATGGCGTTGATGGACTTTCCGGAGGCCGGATCAACGTTGATCGGTTCCTGTTGTGCATGGCTTATGTCTACAGCAGGTTTCTTGATACCGCTGACACTTATATTCGCAGGCGCCTTCCAAACGCCCCGGTTGTTATCCGTGGCAGCATGGATACCGGCCATGGCCGCCGATGGCGGCAGATTGATGTTCTTTTTGTTCAATTCCCTTTTCGCAGCATTAAATAATTCTTCGTTTACTTCCCTCCATTATGAAAGCGGTAGCGTGGATGACCTTCTTCGAGACGACCGGTAACGAACGGACACCTTGTCATCTTCAATTCCGCCTAAATTACCGGACCTGGTCAGAAAGGGATAATATGCGGCACCGTACTTCAGGTAGCGGGTACCAAAAAAGGCGCGTTGACGGGGCCAATCGACATCAGCCGGATCCGTAATGAAGTGATTCGGACCGGTTGATTGCGAAGATCACTATCTGGCGAGTTTATTTATCACCATTTAAATATAGGAGTATTCTCTTTAAAATTCTGTGGGGCAAATTCACACAGCAGAGTCGCGAGTATTGATCTAGGATTAGGGTAGGTACAAAAACACCAAGGGAGAAAACCATGCGCAGGGTTTCAACTATTTTTCTGGTTTTTCTGGCCGTTTATATATTGAGTCTTGTGCTTCCGCCGGTTTGGATATCAGCACGCTACAGTTGTTCGGCAGTCGGTTTTCTTTGCTGGGGCTGGCTCGAAGCAATTGCCCTGTCCGGGGCGATGATCACGGGATTAGCCGCCCTGTATTACTCACTGACAAAGCAAACAGCAGTTTCCACCTCGGAAGAAACTGTGGGGGTTGCATTTCCCCATGGCGGAACACTCCATGTACTGGTATTTCTGTTGGCTATATTGACGGTTTACATAGTGCTTCTCATCAAGGTCATGGTGCCGGAAAGCATAGATGAAGGCGAAACATTCTGGCTGATGATCATGGACAAGGAGATTGTTCTCGAGGCATCGGTTGCTTTTCTCGCGGCCGGCATCGGCAGCATAGTATCGACCATGTTCTCCTTCCTGAACCATGCAAGCACCCATGCAAACTGGAAACACGACCACATACCCTGGTACATACTGCGGCCCATACAGGGCAGCATACTGGGCGTCATTTTTTACTGGCTGTTCCGGGGTGGAATCCTGGCTGTATTGCCTGCCCAGGACAGCAGTTCCGGTTATCTGGAACTGGACTTGAACGGACTTGCAGGAATGTGTGCGCTGGTGGGAATGTTCAGCAGACGGGCCATGATCAAGCTGCGGGAAACGTTCAAGGTGATTTTCTCAACCGGCGAAGACGACCCGAAGAATCCCGGTAGTAACACCCCCAAGCCTGGTTAGCAGGGCCGATGATGCAAAAATATATACTCATGTTTCTTGGTATGTTGTGGATCTCCGCGGCGCAGGGAGCCCTCGTGCCGGGCGAAAATGATCTCTATATCCGCATCGTTGATGTTGGTCCGGGCCTGTGCACCATCACCCGCGCCCCAGGACCTGGCTTCATGGTCTATGACGCCGGTCATTGGAACAACCGGAGGTGTCATGAAGCCGCAGTCGAAGTCATCGGTGACAACGACATCGACCTGATGGTGATCAGTCACAATGACGGCGACCACCTGGGTGACGCCGACCTGATCCTCGATACATTTCGTGTCAGGAAAATCATCCGCACCGGGTTCGAGCGGCGCGGCAACAAGGGCTGGGAGAACATGAATCGCGCCATCGGGCTGGAGACGCAGACAGGCGCGACCGTCATCAACCTTGGTACCGAACCACTGGTGCCTGGGACCATGCTTAACCTGGGCGCCGCCGATATACAGGCAGTGCGCGGCTACAACCGCTGGCCCCACGAACAGGGCCACCTGTCAAAGGCGGAGTTGCGCAACGTCATCAGTATTGTCCTGAGGCTGACTTACAATAACCAGTCGGTCCTGTTCACAGGGGATACGGTTGGCCGGGATATGCACCTTGGTACGGCTGAACAATGCAAATACGCCGAAAAACTGATGGTGGATGAAGCGGCGGATGTACCGATCAGCGCGCAGGTCATAATCGCGCCTCACCACGGCTCGGAAACATCCGGCAGCACCTGTTTTCTTAACGCCGTCGGCGCAGATTTCGCAATTTTCTCAGCCGGTCACACATTTTCCCACCCGCGTGTTGACGCCATGAACAGGTACCTCGATGCCGGGGTGATTGCCTCGAGGGTATATCGCACGGACCGCGGTGATGACGAGGGCAGCAAAGAATCAGATCTGCAACGTGTACCCGGCTGCAAAGACCGTTCCGGGGATGACGATATCGAAATCGTCATTCGCCAAGATGGGGCCATAGAGGTGGATTATCGACTGCCTGCGGTGCCCTGCGGCAACTAAACCCGGGGTTTGAATCAGGCTTGCAGCCCGGTCCGGCTTGCAAAGTATCGCCTTCAATAAACCGTTACAATCTCCACATTGACCCGCCCGGGCACAACAACAAGGATCGACCTGATGACAATCTCACTGATTAACACCATTCGTCAATTTGCAACCTTCTGTCTGCTGTTGGGAATGGCCATACCCGCCATAAGCGCAGTTGATGGAGACCAACTGTCTGCATTTACCGAACGTGGCATGGACCTGTGGCGCGTACCTGGTATGTCGGTGGCGGTGGTGACACCGGATGAAGTGCTGTTCCAGAAAGGCTTTGGCCAAACCAGCATGAAAGACGGCAAGGCCGTGGATGAACACACCTTGTTCGCCATCGCCTCGACCACCAAGGCGATGGTTGTCATGGGTATCCTGATGCTGGTAGACGAGGAAAAGTTGTCGCTCGACGACCCGATCATCAAGCATATCCCCGAGTTGCACTTTGCCGACCCGGCGCTGACCCAGCAGTTGAGCGTGAGGGATTTGCTGGCACACAGAACAGGCTTGCCCTCGACCGATATCTGGTCGTTTTTCCAGCAAATGCCGCTGGACGAGCAACTCACGCGTCTGCGGGAGGTACCGTCTGCGGCCCCGGTCCGGACACGGCTTATTTACCAGAACACCATGTTCGAGATTGCCGGCCTGCTGATCGAGCGGCTCAGCGGCCAACGCTGGCATGACTTTCTAACCGAACACCTGTGGCACCCCATCGGCATGAACGAGACCTATGGTGAACGTGGGCAGATTAAAGCAGATCAATCACATGTCATGCCTCACATGTTCCTTGACGATGAACTCAGCGTTGCCGAATGGGATTTCCCAGCCGATTTTGCCCATGCTGCCGGTTCGGCCTGGTCCTCCATTCATGATATGAGTTTGTGGGCCCAGTTCCTGTTGCGCGACGGTATCACCAACAGTGGCGACCGGCTTGTATCCGAAGAGAGTATCAGGCAGATGTTCGAGCCTCACCAGCTTTCCAGCGCCAGCGATTTTTACCCGACCGTCGAGCTCACCGAACCCAACTGGCGCAGCTACGGGCTGGCCTGGTTCCAGCAGGATTTCCAGGGCAGGAAAATCGATTTTCACACCGGCAGCCTTTCAGGCCTGATCGCCATCATCGGGCTGGACCGGGCCGCGCGCAAGGCCGTCATCGTGCTGGGTAACCGCGACCACGCGGAAATGCGTCACGCGCTGATGTGGGAAGTAATGGACAACAGCACTGCAGAAAACAGACGTGACTGGAACCAGGATGTTTTTAATCTGTACGAATCCCGGGCAGCCAAAAGCGAGGAAAGCTGGAAAGAAACTCAGCAGAAGCGTCTCGAAAACACCAGGACAAGCCTGCCCCTGGCGTCTTACGCCGGCACTTACCGAAGCGCTGCGCTTGGGGACTTCCTGGTCGAACAGTCCGGCGGTGACATGACTTTAAAAACCACGCGATATGAATTTGCATTGAGCCACTGGCACCTGGATTCCTTTTTGATGGAATACCCAAACTGGGATTTACATGAATTCGCCACCTTCAACATAGGGCCGGACGGCAGGGTTGCCTCACTCAGTTTCATCGGCAATACGCTGACACGCGCGGAGGAAGAAGGAAGTAAAGAGGCAGAGTAAAAAAAACCGCCGACCCTGGGGCCGGCGGTAATGAAGTTTTCCACAGCGAGGGGATGGCTGCGAAGAAACTTCGGGGGCTTGTAATCAATTTGGCAAAATTACCTCGTCGATGACATTGATAACTTCATTGCTGCTGGCAGTGTCACCGATACCCTTCTTGGCCTTGTAGTTGCCGGCATTTGCCGAGATCGCAACAAGACTTATAGCTGCGGCCAGCACTGAAAAGTGGGCAATTTTCTGAAGCCGTCGTGGTAATTTCCTGAAAATCATTATGTTCTCCTTTCAGAAAAGGTGTGTTGTCACTCTGCAGGCGGACAGCTGGCTGATGACGTGAGTCGAATACCATCGTAAACGTCAACATTATTACCAGCGCTGACAACAGCTTCGATCAGCGAGCAATCCACTACGGTGAATTCAATTGTGCCGACAGCCTCAGTCATTTGCGGATCACCCATGTCGGTCATACCGGTGCTCTGATAAAGGGTTGTCATTGCGGTCATTCCATCGAAATCACCGTCAAAGGTAAACCAGGTAGGTGAGCCGTCAGTGTTATAGGTGTACCAACTGCCCACGACGCGGTTCTGAGCCGGGATAGGTGTGAACCAGAAGCCCTGCCCGTCCAGGCCGTCGAGCATGTAGGCGCCATTGGTGGAATCGTCAACGACTTCACGAAGAGGCAACTCCGCGATCGGCGTGGCGACAATGGACAGGTCCTGGTTAACAATGTCACCCACGGCAAACAGCGTGGCGATTGTGCCGGAAGTCAGTTCAACCGGCAGGGGGTCAATATAATTGACCTGACCGTTGTTTGAAGCTACTTTCAGGTCATAGGTGCCTTCGGGCAACTCCAGGTAGCCGCTTGAAACGCCATAGGGCACACCTGTGAGACCTCCAACGAGATCACCACTGGCAGTCCTGATTGAAACTTCTGTCGATTCCGGGGTAGCGCCAAAGGGAGCAGCGTGAACAACCCGGACCTTCACATTGCCGGTAGCCGGGGCGCTATTGTCGTCATCCAGGACGAACAGCTCGAGGTCCTGCAAGCTTCCGTTTCCGGCCGCGTAAACGGTGTAATCCTTACCGTCCTCAAGCATATATGTCGCCGTCATAGCGACCGTCGTCGTGCCCGTTGGAATAATGTCGACTACAGTCTCCCCAGCCGGAAGATTAATGTAATCGGTAAACATTTTGAATTTCACATTTTCAAGCGCCACCTGGCCATTAACGGCGACACTTACAGACGTGTCGTCAATGTTCTCGGCGAATGGTGCAAAATGAGCAACCGTTACTCGGGCATCAGCCAATGCGAGCTGGCTACTCAAAAGTGATGCAAAACCTATAACTAAATGACTTTTACGTAACATGTCTAACTCCTCTTTAAGTGGACTAGCCAGCGGGATGTTCCTTGTCCAGCTAATCGTTCTGGTTAAACCGGTCGAGCTTTAAATACTTCGCCGGATACTTCGTAAGTAAGTCCCACATGGGGAATTTCTTAAACAACGAAATCGTATTGTACAGATTTTGTATAGTTTTACAATACTATTTTGTAAGATTTTTTGGGTTTTTATAAATAGATATAGTTGAATAATACCAAGCTTTATATGGTATTTTGTTCATATTCAGGGGTTTATGCACGCTTTGATCCAGCTTCAATATGTATAGAATTAGTATAAGTTTAATATTTGTATAATATTTGTGCCGGTTTGTGATAACATTCCTATCAGTTATTCAAACAATCCAGCCGATGTGAACCATGAAAGAACCCGAAAAACAATCAGCCACACACACGCCAGGCCTGTTCCCGATCAGGACGGTCTCGGAGTTAACCGGTGTCAATGCAATAACCCTCAGGGCATGGGAAACACGTTATGGCCTGATAGAACCAATTAGAAAATCCAGTGGGCACAGGTTATATACGCAGGAGCACATCGATCTGATCAACCGCGTGGTAGGCCTGCTGGACAGGGGTATGCGTATCGGCCAAATAAATGCCGAGACGTTATCAGGCGCAGACCTTGGCAAAGAAACGGGCGACGAAAAACAGGGTCACTGGCAACGCTATATCAACGGCATGATAGCTGCCATTATCCGTTTTGATGAGTCTTCACTCGAGCGCATCTACGGCGAAGCGCTGTCGTTTTATCCGGTGCGGATTGTAACCGACAAACTTCTGACCCCGCTGCTCAAGGAACTTGGCGAACGCTGGATCAGCAAACAGGGCAGCGTGGCGGAAGAGCATTTTTTTGGCTTTTATCTTCGCAACAAACTCGGCGCACGATTCCACCACCGGTCACGGGACCAGGTCGGCCCCAGGCTGCTACTGGCCTGTTTGCCCGATGAGCTGCACGAGATCGGCTTGCTGCTATTCGGACTGGATGCCTGTGATCATGGTTTTCAAACTGTGTTACTGGGTGCCAATATGCCACTGGAAGAACTTCCAGCTGCGGTAAACAAGACAAAAAGCGATGCCCTGGTGCTGTCAGGTGTTATTGAGCCGGAAGAAAACGTGATTACGGAACAATTGCCCCGCCTTGTCAGTGATGTTTCGGTTCCGGTATTCCTGGGCGGGGGTATCGCAGCCAACAATTTTGACCGCCTTAAAAAGTCGGGCGTGCAATTGATCGGCAAAGACATTGACACGGGCATCAAGCAGATCGCCGCCGCACTCAATTTCAGACAGTAGTCCGATGCGCAGACAGATTGGTACCAGGCACGTGATTAAGACAGTCGTTGTTAATGACCGTATGCAGAAGGGCTACAGCTACGAACTGGTATGTAAGCCCGGACAGGATTTCTCCCCGGACTTCAGGCCACAGCTCACGCCTGCGCAGATGCTGTCCATGGGAGTGTTCGGCGGTAAGTACATGACCGATTGCACTGCGGAATTTCCCGATAATTGGTTTCACAATGCCAAGTTGAGCCCTGAAAGACACGACCCTGATCTGAATTTCTTCCAGGTGAAGGCATCCAAACCGCTTTCCTACTGGCGACAAAAGGGCTGGATACACGAGGACGACCCACGCGGCTGGTTCCAGTGGTATTGCAGGTATTACATGGGTCGCCGCCACGAGGATGATGAGCGGCAAATACGTCGCTGGAAAGCAATGAGCCGGCATATTTCCCAGCTCCGTAATAATTGCATCAAGGGCGATCTGCTTTGCCGGCCAAGGCAACGCCAGGCAATTTTGCACTGGGCCTATGACTCGAGGTATATGTAAATGAAAAGCAGGGTTCAAACAAAACTCACCTGGCTTTTGGTTGCCTTGATAGCTACTGGACTGGCCGGCTGCACAGGCATACCCGAAGGTACACAGCCTGTTAAGGATTTTGAACTGGGCAGGTATCTCGGCACCTGGTACGAGATTGCCCGTATGGATCACAGGTTTGAACGTGGCCTGTCCGACGTAACGGCCGAGTATCGCTTAAAGGACGATGGCGGGGTGCGTGTACTGAACCGGGGCTACAACACGGACAAAGAAACGTGGAAGGAAGCCGAAGGTAAAGCCTACTTTGTAGGTGATTCGACCATTGGCCAGCTAAAGGTCTCTTTCTTCGGGCCTTTTTACGCATCGTATAACATTATTGCGCTCGACAAGGACGCCTACCAGTGGTCATTGGTGACGGGACCGGACAAGGATTATTTGTGGATTCTGTCACGGACACCCGGCCTGGATCCTTCTGTAACAGATCGGCTTGTAAAATTGGCAAAATCACTAGGTTACAAAACCGATGAATTGATTTTTGTCAGCCAGGACAAAAACGGTTAACGGCAACGGGCTATTGCCAAACTCGTCCGGTTCTATATAAACGGGCTCACTTTCCCCGCATACGGTCATTCAATAAATCAATGAGCAACGGATTATCCCCTACCAGGGGAGAGATGTGGGTACTCAAGCCCGGATGGTTTCGCATCACGTTACTGCATATCTCCTCAATGTCTCCGCCCTTTCCTGCGTGGCGGCCGGGAGAAAGAAAAAGCATCGAGATCGCGACGTTCAAAACCTCATGTTCGAGGGCCAGTTTCTCCAGCAACTCTTTTAACAATGGGCCGTTAAAATCGTATTCACGCCCTTCCCTTCGCTCCATTACTGCCTGCAGCAGGGGCGTACCTTCGGGCAGATAGGGTGTTAGCTGTTCAGCCAGCTTTAACCTTACATCCGTAACTTTTTTGGATGGAGACCCGTGGTCGACCAACACGATGCAGTCCAGGTCGGTCAGCGTTGTATCCGCCAGCATTGCGAGGTTTGCATAGAGAAGCTTTGCCAGTTTCGGCTCTCCCCCGGGCAAGGGGCACAGCTCGTCTGCAACCGACCAGCTGAATTTCCCATGTGTTTTTTGGAGGGCCTCCAGCGTGTCCGGGATAAACGAAGTAATGGCCCGGCTGTTACCAAAAAACAGTGGAATGATGACAAACTCATCAACACCACTGGCCAATGCCTCTTCGACGTATTCCGGGAATGTGGCCACACGCCTGCCGTCAAGTGCATCACCAAAGGCTTCGGCCGGAATTTTATGGGCATGTTGAAGCGGCACCGCATGGATCTTTTGACCGGACCTTTCACTCAACTGCCTGGCCAGTCGATGTAAGTTCAAGACAGCATCGGCACGCCGTGATCCATTGTCTACAAGTATTATTCTTTGCAAGCGTTATTTTCCGTGCGTAAAAAGAACGGCGGCGCACTTTACGCCGCCGTCCGTTTTTCGATGAATTACGAAAGACCCTCGAAACTCATTGCCGATGCGCTCATGTGCCATCATGCAATGGCCCCGAGAGCTTTTCTATCTGGATCACTGCATGTCAAAGCGGTCGAGTGTCATTACCTTGGTCCACGCAGCAACAAAGTCACGAACAAACATCTCCGGCGCATTGGCTTCAGCATAGACCTCTGCGATTGAGCGCAACTCGGAGCTTGAACCAAACATAAGGTCAACAGGTGTAGCGGTCCATTTAAGATCGCCTGTCCCGCGGTCCCGGCCTTCGTAAACACCCTCTGATGCGGATGACTTCGACCACTGCGTGGACATGTCCAGCAGGTTAACGAAGTAATCATTGCTCAGTGTTCCGGGCCGGTCGGTGAACACACCATGTTTGGACTGCCCGGCATTTGCATCCAGGGCACGCATACCGCCAACCAGCACTGTCATTTCAGGAACGGTCAGGTTCAGCAGGCTCGCCTTGTCAACCAGCATGTCTGCCGGCGTCCTTTGATTACCTTCACCGAAGTAATTGCGGAAACCATCCGCGCTCGGTTGCAGCACGGCAAACGAATCCACGTCGGTCTGCTCCTGTGAGGTATCGGTGCGACCCGGCATGAAGGGCACCTGCACGTCCTGGCCTGCATTCGATGCCGCCTTCTCGATTGCCGCTGCACCACCAAGAACAATCAGGTCGGCGAGCGATACCTTTTTACCATCTGGTTGTGAGTCGTTGAAATCATTCTGGATTCCCTCAAGAGCTTTCAACACCTTCGCCAGTTCAACCGGATTGTTGACCTCCCAATCTTTTTGAGGTGCGAGACGAACTCGCGCGCCGTTCGCCCCGCCGCGCATATCCGTGCCACGGAAGGTAGAGGCTGAGGCCCAGGCCGTCCTGACCAGTTCCGGTGCAGACAGGCCGGATGCGAGAATGTCTGATTTCAGCTTCGCGATGTCTGCTGCGTCAACCAACTCATGATCTACCGCGGGCACGGGATCCTGCCAAATCAATACCTCGGCAGGAACCTCGTCGCCGAGATAGCGGGCGCGTGGGCCCATATCACGATGCGTCAGCTTGAACCACGCCTTGGCGAAGGCCAGCTCGAACGCCTCGGGATTTTCGAGAAAACGCTTCGAAATCTCGCGGTAGCTCGGGTCGAACTTGAGCGAAAGGTCAGTGGTGAACATGATGGGTGCGTGCCTCTTCGACGGGTCGTGGGCGTCCGGCACGAGGTTTGCAGCGGCGCCATCAGCGGGAATCCACTGGGTCGCACCGCCAGGGCTCTTTGTCTTCACCCAATCAAAGGCGAACAGGTTGCCCAGGTACTGCATTGACCAGGCAGTCGGGGTAGCTGTCCAGGCACCTTCAAGGCCGCTGGTGATCGTGTCACCGGCATTTCCGCTGCCACACTTGTTGTTCCAGCCAAAGCCCTGCTGTTCAATGTCTTCCGCTGCGGGTGCAACACCTACACACTCAGCGGGTTTGGCGGCACCATGGGCTTTACCGAAGGTATGCCCGCCCGCTATAAGTGCTACGGTCTCTTCATCGTTCATCGCCATGCGGCCGAAGGTGTCGCGTATGTCTCTGGCTGCCGCGAGCGGGTCCGGGTTACCGTTCGGGCCCTCGGGGTTTACGTAGATCAGGCCCATCTGAACCGCGGCCAGTGGTCGCTCCAGTTCCCGGTCGCCGCTGTACCGCTCATCGGCCAGAAATTCTTTTTCAGGACCCCAGTAGACCATATCGGGCTCCCAGTCGTCCTCACGGCCGCCGGCAAAACCAAAGGTCTTGAAACCCATGGATTCGAGTGCAACGTTGCCGGTCAGGATCATCAGGTCGGCCCATGAAATTGACCGCCCGTATTTCTGCTTGATCGGCCAAAGCAAACGTCGCGCCTTATCAAGGTTGGCATTGTCGGGCCAGCTGTTGAGTGGCTCAAACCGCTGTTGACCACCACCGGCGCCGCCGCGGCCATCAGAAACACGGTAGGTGCCCGCACTGTGCCAGGCCATACGGATGAAAAATGGCCCATAGTGACCGTAGTCTGCCGGCCACCAATCCTGGGACGTCTTCATCAAGGTCTCAATATCCTTCTTGACGGCAGCGAGGTCGAGATTGCTAAAAGCCTCTGCATAGTTGAAGTCTTCGCCCATCGGGTTTGATTCAACAGAGTGCTGCCGAAGGGGGTTGAGGTTTATCTGTTCAGGCCACCAAAACTGGTTTGACTTGGGCTCACCTTGAGCAAAAGCCGGGTTTGATGACACTGCCAGTAACAGCGCTACCGCAAGAGCGGTCAGCAGGGTAATTGTATATTTATGCATTGCATTCCTCCGTTCAGTACATTTGTACTAATACTATTAAATACCCAGTTGGCTATAGATGGAAATCGAAAGATTTGATCACGTTCATACATAAAAGCTATTAAGCACTTGATAAAGCGGCTCCTGCCGCAAACAGGTTTATGTTTGCCAGCGCACGGACCATTTACCACACAGCCCGCATTTCTCCTGCCTGCACTTATGGATAGGTCGCTGTTTAACAGCCAATTTTTTGTTCTTTAAGCTCGCTTACGCGACTTTCTGCCTGACGGGCCACCAATTAAATTAAAAAAGCATTTGACAATGTATAAGTTTTGTACAATAATATATACCAGATGGACATGAAAACAGCATGACTTCTAACTAATTAAATTTTCAAACGGACTATGTAGGAGATAAACATGAGTATTTATAGAAAGTCACTTATCGGAATGGTAGCTGCCGCATCACTTATTGTATCTACAGTAGGTTTTGCCAAGAAGCCCGAAGACCAGACCACGATCGTTGATGTCGCCGCCGCCATCAATGCCGAGACTGAAGAGTTTTCAATCTTGTTACTTGCGGCGGGCCTGTACCCTGATATCGTTGCCTACCTTGATGGCAGAGGCCAGCGCACGTTGTTCGCGCCTACCGATGAAGCCTTTGGTCGTCTTAATGACATCCTGCCGCTGTTCTGTTATGCCGACGTATTAGAGCTTCAGGCTCTTCAGCCTGACTATGTCGCAGACGTACTGACCTACCATGCCGCGAAAGGTCGTAAAGATGCAGCCGAAGTGCTTCCACTAGACGAAATCCGCATGCTGTCCGGGGACTTTGTCACCCGCACGCCCGGATCCCTGGTAATTACTGATGCCATAGGTCGCGACGCAAACCTGCTGGCAGTCGACGTGCCCGCGGACAACGGTATCATCCACGTGATCTCCGAAGTGATCCTTCCGTATCCACCGCAGAGCAACTGCCCCTGATAGTCGTTCGCTCAATGCCCCAAATGCCCCGGGACCATGAATCCCGGGGTTTTTTTGAGGCAAACAGGAAGATGGAGAGCGGATGCAAAAGTCCATTTATGTACACTTTTAGTATAATTTTTAATATCAAATTAACCCCAACCTTAGTTACCAACATATTGTAAATACGGGTAGGAAAATGAGTAACAGCACAAAAAAGACCGAATCGCCAGAGACTGCTCTTTATCCTATTCGCACGGTATCTGATCTTACCGATGTTAATGCGATTACATTGCGTGCCTGGGAACGCCGTTACGGCCTGTTCGAACCGGTCCGCAAAGCCAGTGGCCACCGGTTGTATACACAGGCCCACATCGATTTGATTACACGCGTCGTAGGCCTGTTGGACCGCGGGATGCGCATCGGCCAGATCAAGGCCCAGCTGGATGCTGAGAATTCGGAGTTCATTACGTCCGACGAGGTGATTAACGCTACATGGAAACGCTATATCGACCGTATGACAGCCGCCGTCATTCAATTTAATGAAGCAGCACTCGAGGACGTCTACGGAGAGGCGCTTGCGCTCTATCCGATAGACACGGTGACGGAGAAGCTCCTAATGGCGCTTTTGGCCGAACTTGGCCGCAGATGGGCAAAAGATCAAGGCAGCATTGCTGAAGAGCATTTCTTCGGCTTTTACCTGCGCAACAAACTGGGTGCAAGGTTTCATCATCGCGTCCGGTCTGGAAAGGGTCCGAAACTGCTGCTTTCCTGCCTGCCGGGCGACCGGCATGAAACGGGCCTGCTTCTTTTTGCCCTGACAGCCAATGCTGCCGGGTACCAAACAATCCTGCTGGGTGCTGACATGCCATTGGACGACTTGCCTGATGTGGCCAGAAAAACCGGCAGCAAGGCCATTATACTGTCCGGGTACTTACAGCCGGGGACCGAACTGCTTGACCAGGCCCTGCCCGGGCTGACCAGGCAGTCACCGGTACCGGTATTTCTTGGTGGTCATGCGTCTGCGCAAGTCCACGATATGGTTAAACGGGCCGGCGTAATTGTGCTGGGAACGGACTTGAATTCAGGTATCGCGAAACTGAGCAATGCGATACCGGTTGAGTAGAAAGGAATCAGGGAATGCAGCAAAAAACGAATTTGGCAAAAAATGATTCCAGAAGGAATCCAGGAGCTATCGGCTGGGCCGAATTGGGCCTGGTGCCTGACCGCGTAATACGTGCCGGCATCCACCGCCTCAACCGTCGGCGCCTTGAGGACATCAATGCCGATGATGTGGAGCGGGCCAGCCGGGAACTTTCATCATTTGTCGCAGGAATGAACATTGCCGAGATCGCCCCGGTGCCTGAACTTGCCAATGAGCAGCACTACGAGGTGCCGGCTGAGTTTTTTGGCCTGGTGATGGGTGACCACCGCAAGTACAGCAGTTGTTACTGGAACGATGACACCCGGGACCTCGTCCAGGCCGAGGCTGAAGCACTGCGTATCACCTGTCTCCATGCCGGGATTGAAGACGGTATGCACGTGCTTGACCTGGGTTGCGGCTGGGGCTCCCTGAGCCTGTGGATTGCCGCACACTACCCGGACTGCAAGGTCGTTTCCGTATCCAATTCCAACAGTCAGCGTGAATACATTACCAGCCAAGCCAGGGAGCGTGGCCTGGAAAATATTTCGGTGATCACCTGTGATATGAACGTTTTTGATACACAGCAGCGCTTTGATCGTGTTGTTTCAGTCGAAATGTTCGAACACATGCGTAATTACGGCGAACTCTATCGCCGGATCAGCACCTGGTTGCGACCGCAGGGTAAATTTTTTAAACATATATTTTGCCATCGCACTTGCGCCTATGAATTTATCGACCAGGGACCCAGCGACTGGATGAGCAGGCATTTTTTTTCCGGTGGAATCATGCCAAGCGACGACCTTCCACTGCGCTTCCAGGATGATCTTCAATTGGTCGACCAATGGCGCTGGAGTGGCCGGCATTATGAAAAAACCGCCAATGCCTGGCTGCTCAATATGGACGCCAACAAGGATGAAGCCATGAAGATCATGGCGTCAACTTATGGCGCCGAAGGTGCTGCGAAGTGGGTTATGCGTTGGCGCATATTCTTCATGGCGTGTGCCGAGCTGTTTGCTCACAACGACGGACGTGAGTGGTATGTAAGTCATTACCTGTTTGAGCGGCGCACGGACAGCACAGGGGCAGGGGAGCAGTGAGCCGCACGCTGATCAATTTTATTGCATTCCAGGTCGGCTGGTTTTCCTGTGTGCTCAGTGCGGCCAACGGGATGCCGTGGATCGGTTTCCTGGTTGTTTGCCTGGTTGTTGCACTGCACCTCAGGATAGCTGATCACCCGTCTCACGAGTTGCAGTTAATCACTCTGAGCGTGGTAATGGGCCTGGTATTTGACAGCCTGTTGGTGAGCAGCGGCTGGGTGCGTTATCCGGCCGGTATGTTTTTCTCCGGCGTCGCCCCTTACTGGATCCTGGCCATGTGGGCGCTGTTTTCCACCACCTTGAATTACTCCATGGGCTGGTTAAAGAGCAACTTGCTGCTGGCCTCCGTGATGGGTGCGGTGTTCGGTCCGCTGAGCTACCTGGCTGGTCAGCGCCTGGGTGCCATTGAACTGGTTGACTACCGCTCCAGCATGGTCGCGCTGGCAGTCATCTGGGCAGTGGTGATGCCGATTCTGACCTATGCGGCAGGCCACTTTGATGGAAAACGCAAGCCTGCACCCATGGTCCCGGTACAAAAAATTCCGGAAGCGGAGTGAACGATGATTGATTGGGTCGCATTTTCCTGGTCCGGTGCATCCCTGCTGATGGTTGCCGTATTTTTCTGGATCATCAGCCTGGTACGAAATGATGTAAGCATCGTCGATTCACTGTGGTCACTGATGTTTCTGCTTGTCGCCCTGGTTTACGGAGCGATGGATGGAAATAGCGGGCCACGCGAGTTTTTGATTCCAGTCCTCGTCGCCATCTGGGCGTTACGCCTGTCTGCCTACATCACATGGCGAAATCATGGGCAACCGGAAGACTACCGCTATCAGGAAATTCGGGCCAACAACGAGCCCGGCTTTCGTTACAAGAGTTTCTATATCGTATTTCTTCTCCAGGCGGTCCTGGCCTGGGTCATCAGCCTGCCGTTGGCAGCAGCAATCAGTGGCCAATCCGCTATCGGACTTCTCGATTATGCGGGTTGTGCCCTGATCGTTATCGGCGTGTTATTTGAAGCCGTTGGAGATATGCAGCTTTCACGTTTCAGGCGTGACCCTGGCAATGACGGAAAAGTTCTGGACAAAGGGCTCTGGCGCTACACACGGCACCCTAATTATTTTGGCAATTTTACGCTTTGGTGGGGCTTCTACCTGGTTGCATTGTCTGCGGGTGCCTGGTGGACCGTGATTTCACCCCTTTTAATGACATTCCTGCTGTTGAAGGTCTCGGGCGTCGCATTGCTTGAAAAGGATATCAGTGGACGCAGGCCGCAGTATCGGCAATACGTTCGTCGCACCAATGCATTCTTTCCGGGTATACCGCGCAAAGAGACAGGAGCTTGAGAAACCATGTTTAAGAAAATAGTTTTGCTGATCGCATTACTTAGCCTGCCCGCTTCCGTCATAGCCGCCGGACAGGAATGGCGTTTCCAGGTGTACCTGGATGACAAGAAAATTGGCACCCACGATTTTATTCTGCAAGAACTCGATAACCAAAGGCTGTTGCAGAGCGAGGCCAATTTTGAGTACCGTCTGATGTTCGTAAAGCTGTATGGATATGAACACGAAAACACGGAAATCTGGGCGGGAGACTGCCTGAGAGAAATCGAGTCGACAACGGACGCCAATGGCAAACCTTACAAGGTTAGCGGGTCATTGCAGGGCGATCGTTTTGTCCTGACGGGAACGGCTGGTGAAGCGGAGCTGCCTTCCTGCAGCATGAGTTTCGCCTATTGGAACCCGGCTTTTCTGCAACAGGAGCAGCTGATCAATGTACAAAACGGCGAGGTTCTCGATATTGAAGTGAGCGAACCGGAACGGGTACAGCTCGAGGTCCGTGGCGTGATGCAGCCGGCCCTGCGTTACCAGCTGGGTGCCGGCGAGATGAAAATTGAGTTATGGTACTCGGAAAACAACGAGTGGCTGGCCCTGGAGACCGAGGCGAAGGGCGGCCGCCGTCTGCGTTATGAGTTGCTTTGAGCAAATGGGGAACTGGCATTGAAAATTCCATTTCGGACAATTGCGACCTTTCTACTTATGTTCAGCTTGCTGGGATGTAGCAACATGGAACCGCTCAAAACCGTCGATCACGTCGATATTGACCGCTTCATGGGTGACTGGTACGTGATTGCCAATATTCCGACATTTATCGAAAAAGGTGCCCACAATGCCATTGAGTCCTATCGGCTGGATGATGACGGCAGCATCGCCACGACTTTCACTTTTCACGAAGACAGCTTTGGCGGAAAACTTAAAACCTATCAGCCACGCGGGTTTGTAAGCGAAGAGTCTAATGCGGTCTGGGGTATGCAATTCGTGTGGCCGATCAAGGCTGACTACCGGATTATTTACCTGGACGAAGACTATACCGTCACGGTCATCGGTCGCAACAAGCGCGATTACGTGTGGATCATGGCCAGGAAACCCGCCATACCTGCACCGGAATACGCGGCCATAGTGGACATGCTGGAGTCGGTGGGTTACAACCCCGGTGACATCCAATTGGTGCCGCAAAGATGGTAACGATGGCGGAACGCTCATGCCCGCGCTTCAAAAGCACGCGTGCTACCCGGTTCATAAACGAACCCGGCAGGGCCGGCGCACAGACCAACAGAATATCGACATGAAGATCGCCGTCATCGGAACCGGTATAGCCGGTAATGTCGCAGCCTATCACCTCGCCCGCGAGCACGATGTATCTGTATTCGAAGCGGACGACAGGATCGGTGGTCATACCAATACCGTGTCGGTCGAACACGATGGAAGTGAATATGCGATCGACACCGGCTTTATCGTTTTCAACGAGCGCACTTACCCGAACTTCATCCGCCTGCTGGATGAGCTGGGTGTTGCCTGGCAGGACAGCGATATGGGTTTTAGCGTACAGCACGAAAAAACCGGTCTCGAATACTGTGGCTCAACCATTAACAGTCTTTTCGCACAGCGCAGGAATATTTTCCGGCCTTCATTTTACCGGATGATTCGAGAGATATTGCGCTTCAATCGCGAGGCTCCGGCCTTACTGGAGAACGCTGCACAGATATCGCTGCACGATTATCTCGTCAAAGAAAAGTATTCAACTGAATTCATCGATCATTTCATCATCCCAATGGGTGCAGCGATATGGTCGGCCAAGCCGGAAGTGATGGGCCAAATGCCTGCCGTGTTCTTTATCCGGTTCTTTCAAAACCACGGCATGTTGAGTGTCAATGACAGGCCCGTTTGGCGGGTCATAAAGGGCGGCTCCAACCGTTACGTGGAGAAACTGGTGGCCGGCCACCGCGACCGCATCCGGTTAAACGCGCCGGTTGAGTATATAAAGCGATCACCGGAACATGTCGAAGTGAAAGTCATCGGTCATGACATCGAGCATTTCGACCAGGTATTCATGGCCTGTCATGGTGACCAGGCGCTGAAGCTACTGGCTGACCCGAGCCTGCCTGAAGAGCAGGTACTCGGAAAATTCCGCTACCAGCCCAATGAGGCCGTATTGCATACGGATGAATCCCTGATGCCGAGGAGCCGTCGTGCCTGGGCCGCCTGGAATTACCACATCCCGGCCTATTCGCAGGAACGCGTTGCCGTCAGCTACAACATGAACATCCTGCAGGGCATCAAGGCGCCGGTTACATTTTGTGTCACCTTAAATCACAACGTGGCCATTCGCTCGGACAAGATAATCAAACGCATTCAGTACAGCCACCCGGTTTTTACCCCCGAATCAATTGAGGCACAAAAGCGTCACGCTGAAATCAACGGCGCTTACCGAACTTATTATTGTGGTGCATATTGGCGGAATGGCTTCCACGAGGATGGTGTGGTCAGTGCACTGGCGGCACTGGAACATTTCGAGGAGCGCAACAAAGATGAAAAGCGCAATTTTCGCAGGACAGGTTAGACACAGGCGCATACAGCCAACCGGTCACGAGTTTGTGTACCGTTTGTTTATGATGTACCTGGATTTGTCGGAACTGGACTCGGTGTTCGAGAACCGCTGGTTGTGGTCGACAAACAAAATTGCCCTGGCCCGTTTTCGCAGGGAAAATCACCTTGGTGATGCGACCGTGCCCCTTGATCAAGCCGTGCGCGACCTGGTGGAAAGTCAAACAGGTGATCGCCCGCAGGGGCCCATACGTTTGCTGACCAACCTCAGTTATTTTGGATATTGCTTTAATCCCGTCAGTTTCTACTATTGCTTTGATGCGGATGACCAACGACTCGAAACCATTGTTGCAGAGGTAAACAACACACCCTGGGGCGAGAGGTATTGCTATGTGCTGGGCGAGGCCATGAACCAGGGCAAGGCAACACACAAACGTTATTCACCGGTTAAGAAGATGCACGTTTCGCCGTTCATGCCAATGGATATTGACTATGACTGGCGGTTTTCAAGCCCGCAGGAGGCCTTGACCGTTCATATGGAAAACGCACGCCAGGGCCAGAAGATTTTTGATGCCACGCTGGAGTTCAAACGCACCGAAATCAGTGCCTGGTCACTCGCCCGCGTGTTGCTCATCTACCCCATGATGACTTTGAAAATAATATTTGCCATTCACTGGCAGGCACTTCGCTTATGGCTCAAGCGCGTGCCTGTGTATGACCATCCCGCCAAAAACATTACGACAGAAGGATAAAAGATATGAAGTCCGTCAGCCTGGCCTCTGAACGCCATCTCAATACAAAAGCTCGGCCCGGTGTGCTGGATAGCTTCGCGCGCCGCCTGGTGCTCAAGCAATTGCAGCGCCTGCAAACCGGCAAGCTTGAATTGGTCGAGGGCGGCTTCAGCACCACATATGGTGAAAGCCATGCGGAACTTAGCAGTAAAATCGAAGTGACAGATCCGGCCTTTTACAGCGATATCGCGTTTGGCGGTTCCGTTGGCGCAGGTGAGGCCTATATGCGTGGCTCATGGCAATGCGAAGACCTGGTCAGCCTCGTTCGTATCCTGCTGCGCAACCGCCATGTACTGGATGATATGGAAAAAGGAACCGCCCGGCTGACACGTTCGCTGCAGCGCTTTTTTCACTGGTTGAACCGCAATACCCGCGAAGGTGCGCGACGCAATATTTCCGCACACTACGACCTGGGTAATGATTTTTTTGCATTATGGCTGGATGAGTCGATGATGTACTCATCGGCCATGTTTGAGCACGCGGATCAAAGCCTGGCGGATGCACAAAGACACCGTCTCGACGTGGTCTGTCAGAAGCTGGCGCTCGGACCGGATGACCATGTCATTGAGATCGGTTCCGGCTGGGGCGGTTTTGCCATACACGCGGCGAAAAACTATGGTTGCCGCGTCACCACGACAACCATCTCCCGCCAGCAGTATGAATTGGCCTGGCAGCGTATCAATGACGCCGGCCTGCAGGACAGGATCGAGTTGCTGCTTGAAGACTATCGCGACCTGGAAGGCAACTATGACAAGCTTGTCTCCATCGAAATGATAGAGGCTATCGGCAGCGATCAATACGACACCTATTTTGACAAATGCAGCCGGCTTCTGAAACCTGGTGGGCGCATGTTGATCCAGGCGATCACCATTGCCGATGAACAATACGCCTATTCGCAAAAAAATGTGGACTTTATCCAGCGCTACATTTTCCCGGGCAGCTGCCTGCCCAGTCTGGCCGTGATGATGGAGACCATCGCGAAGGTCAGTGACATGGTGGTAACGAAAGTCGAGGACATCGGCCAGGACTACGCGTTAACGTTAAATCATTGGCGGCATAATTTTTTCACCCAAATCCATGAGGTCACCAACATGGGTTACCCGGACGAATTTATCTGGATGTGGGAATTTTACCTTTGCTATTGCGAGGGCGGGTTTATTGAAGGATCGATCAGCGATGTACATCTGGTGGCGGAAAAGCCCGCCTGAAGGTGGCCTTATCCTGGTCAGGGGGCTAGTGGTATCAGTATTTCATTCCGGCGCATAAACCACGGTGTCAAGGGCGCATTGTAACGCGCCCAGACAGGCTCTCCAATGGGCTCCAGGTTTTTCGACTTGATCCACTCCTGCAATATGAAAAGTTGTTTTTTGTAAACTTTTTCGCTCCAAAAGCCCGAGTAGCGAATAGCCGCAGCACGATAGGCCGGTATCTCCCTGAGTACGACGGAAGAGTCGTCAGGCACAGGAATGGTATCCATCGTGTAGGAGGCTGGCATCATGAAACTGACTGCCCACCCCTGGCCTGATTTCCGTTGACCGACCGGTGCGGTCATCGCTATTTTCTCCGGCTCTGCTTTCTGCGAGACAGGCGCGGTCATGGCGATCTTGCTTTGAGCGGTATTTTTACCCGAAATGTAATTGAACAAGGTGCGAAAAGCATCGCTCGAAGCATCTTCGAATTCACCGTAGACGATGACTTCCGCCACAATTGAAGGCGCATAATCTCGAATCTCGAGATTATCCTGCTTCACGGAAACGGTGTATTCTGCCTCTTCCACTGCCATGACGTTCTCTGCCGCAAATATCAGGAAAACAGCCAGCAGGCTACGAGAGATGATTTTCATAATGTCACCTGGACAATGCCTGCTCGATGGCGGCAACCAGTTTGTCGTCATAAGGTTGCGTGCGCGGGCTGAAGTCAGAAATCAGCTCGCCATCCCGGCCGATCAGGAACTTGTGAAAATTCCAGGTGGGGTGGGTGCCGGAAGCCTCGGCAAGCGCCGTGAAAAACGGGTCTGCGTTATCCTTTTTGACGCTTGTCTTTTCGAACATTGGAAATTCAACGCCATAGGTAAGCCGGCAGAACTCCTCGATCTGGGCTTCGGTACCGGGTTCCTGACCCATAAAGTCATTGGATGGAAAACCCAAAACCACCAGACCGTCATCTCCATATTGTTCATAGAGCTTTTCCAGCCCGTCGTATTGTGGTGTGTTGCCGCACTTGGAGGCGGTGTTTACGACCAGCACGACTTTTCCACTATAGGCCTCGCAAAGGTTGACTTCTTCGGTTGAGGCGAGCCGGCGGAAATCCTGATCCAGGAGCGGGCTCTCGCAGGCAAAGACTGGCAGGCTGGTGATCAAGGCTAAAAGCGCATACAGTGTTTTCATCGTAGATTCCTGTTAGTAGTAGTTAATATGTACACTTATTGTACATGAAAAAGTTAGATTTAAATATATATTTACAAAGTATTTGATTTTTATTGTATAATAACTGTACAATTATCATAAAATACTTATCTCAACTGTACGGCTCGGAAAAATATATGCAAGCTACGCATCAACATACTGACTACACCCCAGCATGCGCGACGATCAATATCCGGAATTTGCGACTGCGCACATTAATCGGCTTTAACCCTGAAGAAAGGGTAAAGAAGCAGGATGTGGTGCTCAATATAGAGATCAGTTACAGCATCGACGATGAAGTGCTGCAAGACAGCATTGAAAATGCACTGAACTACAAGGTCATCACGAAAAAGGTGATCAAACACGTGGAACAGGGGCAGTTTCTGCTGCTGGAAAAACTGGTAGCCGATGTACTGGCCATCTGCAGCGAACACCCGAGCGTGAGGTTCTCAAAAGTCACGATCGACAAACCCCATGCCCTGCGTTTCGCGGATTCCGTCTCACTGACCCTGGAGCACCATGCTTCACAGGCCAGTACTTACCCTGTTCTGGAGAAAGCATCATGAGCGCCAACCCGATCAAACTGAATATCCATGCGCCGGCCGACAGTGAGACACTGAGCCGGGAAGCCATCGTGGTGCGCGACACCCTGATAGAACATGGCCTGGAAACACCGATGATCGAAACAGGATTGAGTGCAGAGGAAAAATACCGCCGTATAAGCAAACAGATGGTCCAGGTTTTGGAAACACTCGGGCTCGATCTGAACGATGACAGCCTCGCTGAAACACCACACCGTATTGCGAAAATGTATGTTCACGAGATATTTTCCGGGCTGGACTACAGCCACTTCCCAAAGTTATCCCTGATCGAAAACAAAATGGGCGCAAACGAAATGGTCAAGGTCCGCGACATTGATCTTACCAGTACCTGTGAGCATCACTTCGTGACCATTGATGGCTCTGCCAAGGTTGCGTATATCCCGAAAGACACCATCATCGGCTTGTCCAAGATCAACCGGATCGTACGCTTTTTCGGGCAGCGCCCGCAGGTCCAGGAACGCCTGACAAGGCAGATACTGGTGGCATTACAGGCTTTACTGGGCACCGAGGACGTGGCGGTGAGCATCGACGCGGTACATTACTGTGTCAAATCACGTGGCGTCATGGACTCCAATTCGACCACCAGCACCACCGCGCTGGGCGGGTGCTTCAAGGAGAACATACATACACGCGCGGAGTTTTTAAACCCGTAGAATTCAGCTTTTACTGCCTCCGCACCAGCGTGCCGGCCTGGTAATCCCGGATGGCCTGGTCGATCTCCTGCTGGGAGTTCATAACGAAAGGACCATAGTGCACCACCGGTTCGCGCAACGGCAAACCGCCGAAAAGCAATAAACCCGAATCCTGCTCCGCTATCAACTGCAACGAATCACCCTGGCCCAACTGCGCCAATTCACCGCGCGACATGGTTTTGTCACCGATGCGAACACTGCCCTGGTATACATAGAACTGGCTGGACAGGTCTTTGGAATACCTAAGCGTGGCGCTGCCGCCTGCTGAAAGCATGACATCAGCCAGCAAGGCTTGCGTGGTCTTGCCCGTTACCGGGCCCGTCACGACAGATTCCGCCGCGCCCATTTCGCCGGCTATCAACCTGATCAAGGCGCCATCCTGCTGAAAACTGGTGACCTCCTTGCCCTGTATATCCCGGTAGCCAGGCTGGCCCATTTTTTCTGCGGCCGGCAGGTTTAGCCAGAACTGAAATCCGTGCATACCCGGATTATCATCTTCACCGGGGCTATCATCTACACTGGGCATTTCCGAGTGGATCACACCACTGGCCGCCGTCATCCACTGCGCGCCACCGGCATTGATAGTGCCTTCATTTCCCATGGAGTCCTTGTGTGAAAAACCGCCAACGCGCATATAGGTCACGGTTTCGAATCCACGGTGCGGGTGCGGCGGAAAACCGGCGATATAGTCGTCCTTGTCCTGTGAGCGAATCTCATCCAGCATCAGGAAGGGGTCCATATTCAGGTAGCTGCCAAATCCGGATAATCTCTGGATCTTGACACCGGCGCCGTCCGAAGCGGCGCGGGCCTGGGCGATTTTGATAACCTTACGCGGCTGCATAATTGAGCTCCTTTTGATATTCGGCAAACAGTTTTTCAACCCTGGCCATGGCTCCTGCAATCGACTGGTCGCGTGCATCTCCACCCATGTTGAGTCCTTCGGCATAAATGCTCTCGACGTCTTCGATTCCCATCAGGCCCAACACCGACGTCAGATAGCCGGTCTGGGTGTCCAGTGGTGTATCCCTGTAAATACCGCCACGGGCGAATACCAGGTAGGCCTGCATACCACTGACCAGCCCGGCGGGGCCTTCGGATGTGTAACGGAAAGTTTTGCCGGCCCGGGTGACACGATCAATCCATGCTTTCAACGTAGACGGGATGCCGAGGTTGTACATGGGCACCGCCAGCACCAGGGTATCATGCGATAGCAACTGGTCGATCAAATTGTCGGACCGAGCTGCCAGCGCTTTCTGTTTTTCATCGAGTTTGTCGGCGGATGCTGTCCAGCTGTTAAATTCTTCGGCGTCCAGGTGCGGCAAGTCATCTTCGTCCAGGTCAATCCTGCTTACGTCGCTACCGGGGTGTTTTTCGATCAGCCGATCCACAAGGGATTGGGCGATCTGCGTGCTGACGCTGTCATCCCCGAAAAGACCGCTTTTGATAAAGAGTATGCGTTTCATGGTCGTCCTCCGTAAATTCACCTACACTTTAATATCGATATAATGCACAATAAACAGTATTTTTTCGTTTAATATAATCGAAATGATCGATATAAAAGACACATTTAGTGCAAAAGTGACCCTCGATCACTGGCGTTCACTGGTGGCCGTGGTGGATCAGGGTGGTTATGCGCCGGCAGCTGAGTCGCTGGGCAAAAGTCAGTCTACGATCAGCCACAGCATCCAGCGACTGGAAGAATCGCTGGGAACCGCAGTGCTTAAAATCGAGGGCCGCCGGGCAGTTCTGACCAAGGTGGGTGAAGTGGCGTTAAGACGCGCCCGCCTGTTGCTGGATGAGGCCGCTGATATTGAACGCATGGCCCGCACGCTGGCTGCCGGGGTAGAAGCCGAGCTCCACGTGGCGGTCGATGCCATTTTTCCCAACCAGATCCTGCTGCCCGCATTTGCAGCGTTTGCCGAGGCCTATCCAGGCACACGGATCGAACTGATTGAGAGCGTTATGTCGGGTACGTCCGACCTCGTCCGTCATGGGCGCGTGCAACTTGCAATTTCCCCTTACGTACCGCAGGGCTGGCTGGGGGATCACCTGATTCGCCTCGAGTTTGCATGCGTCGCAAGTCCAGTTCATCCACTCCATCACCTGGACAGGGAGATCACTGAACGTGACTTACACCAGCACCGGCAACTGGTGGTCAGGGACAGTGGGGAACGTCGCAACCTGAAGGCGGGCTGGCTGGGATCTGAACAACGCTTGACAGTTAGCACCATGGGCACCCGGATTCAGGCGCTGTGCCAGGGCCTGGGCTTTGCCTGGTCGCCGCTGTTGAAAATCCGGCGCGAGCTGGAACAGGGTCTGCTCAAACCACTACCGCTGAAACACGGCTTACATCAGTATGCTGATTTGTACATGATTATCACCGATGCCGAAGGCGCAGGCCCGGCAACCCTGGCACTTGCGGGGTTGATCCGGCAACAGGCAGAGGGTGCCAGCAGGGATTAAGCTGGTTTTGGTAGTGTCCGGGCGGGGGTAAAAAGATACTGGGTCACCCATCAGCCGCCTCCGGCTTGGCAGCATCCCATCAGGAATCAAATAGCTCGCGCCTGGCGCATCTCGGTGGGAGTAGAACCAGTCCAGCTTTTGAAAGCACGGGAGAATGCGCTTTGTTCAGAAAAGCCAAGTAACAATGAGATTTCGGTCAGGGTAAGGCTGTCGTCCAAAATGTATTGCATCGCCAGTCTGCGCCGGGTTTCAACTATTTGTGAGCGAAAACTTGTTTTAACTTCCGCAAGCTTGCGGCGAAGCGTACGTACCGACATGTGCAAGGCTTCAGCCACTGATTGATCATTGACACCTCCATGCGGTAACTGGTCAATCAATTTTGCCTGCACACGGGTAACGATATCCGCATGGTCGATCTGGGCCAGGTCGTGGAGAACAACATTGTCATTTAGCATTGCCAGCGTGGCATTGCCACCGGTCAACTCTTCATCAGCGAGCGGTAGCGGAATAAAGAGCTGGTTTTCAGCCTGGCCGAAATTCAGCTTGCAACCGAAAAATTCAAAATAAGGCTTAATATCCCCGGGCTCTTCGTGAATGAAGTTGACAGCCTGCAAACGGAAATGATCACCACTGATCAAACGGCTCATCCTGGTGATCACTGCCAGCGCGCTGTCATCGCGTGCAAACCCTGATACGGTGGGCGCGCCAATCCTGAGTGACACCACCATGCAACCATCCCGGTCGGCTACTTCAACAACCGCCTTGTCATTTGCGATACGAACAAAACGTTGTAACCGTAAATAGGCTCTTCTCAGGGTCAGGCTGGCTTGCCACGCATATCCAAGCGCCCCGAACTGCGAAGGCAGGTAGACCATTGCAGACCTGAGCCCGAATGCTTCGTCGCCACACAGTTTCACGGCACGCGCCCGGATACGGTCAATCTTTTCGTAGGGAAGCCGCAGGCGGGGATCAATGGGAAGGTTTACCTTGATGTTCTCGGCCGCAAATAACGGCCCGGGATCAAGACCATAGGATTCTATGGTTGCCCAGAGATTGACGACACCGGATGCAAAAACTGCCATACCGGCGCCTAAGAATTATTAACAGCAATATGCATCATTTGATTTTCAACCACTATTTTGTGGCAGTCAACTCGCCGGTCAGCCCGCATCGGGCTTGTTACGTTTGAAATACAAGGCACCGAAGTCCGAGCCCTGCCCCCAGTTCAATACCAGCTCACCGGCCAGGAAGGTTATTCGGCCGACCTGCTCAAGGGCCTTCAAAAAGCGGCTCTCGGCGATGGCGAAGCGTTCATCGGCGCAGGCCATGCGGGTGCTGCCCACGGCTCCAACAGAGATGCTGCCGGCGATTTCATCACCAACGCTGACCCCGGCAAAATAACGGTTGCAGCTTGTACTGCCGGAGAACTTGCCATCTGCATAGCTAAGCGTAATGCGAACAACGTCCTCAACGGGTTCATCGTGGCCCCAGCGGCTCAAGACCCACTCGACACCGCCAATCGTCTCGACTGAAAAACGTTCGGTCTCGCCATGCATGTCCACTTCCGCCAGTTTTCCTTCCTGCAGGTGCCAGGCGCGTGTTACTACATCACCGGCGCAACATGCGCCGTCGTCGCGTCCGGCCTGGATCATATCCACGACGACCGAGCCGTTTTCGATGTTAATGCCGCGAACCATGACACGGTCACCCAGCAATACCGTAGCGAAATTGTCGACCCCCCCTTCCGCGAACCGGCTGACCGCCAGGTGCACGAATTGACCCGTGCCTCCGCTGCTATAGTTCACCAGGTTAACACTCTCGGTGCGTCCATCGAAATCCAGGTCACCCTGCACCACCAGGTTACCCACCAGGCGGGCGGACGGCAGCGTCGCGGCGCCCTTTTCATAGGGTTCTCCCTGCCATTGACCATCCGTTAAAGTAACGGCCCCTTCGGCATCCCGCAGGCCACGGTAGCTCGCATTGGCGAGGTCATCGAGTTCCGGAGCGCGCGCAGGTGGGGGCGTTGCGACAGCCGTCGCGCACAAACACACCAGGAGCAAACCGAGCAAAGCCTGGCTAAAGGATTTGTTCAACATTTTCTAAACCTCATATGAATGTGAAAACGTCTCAGAAAAAACTCTCAAAAGCGCCGGGACGTTGTCAGAGGCGGCGCCCGGTGCTTCATCAAACTAAATAATAATACAGTATGAACGAAAGCTGGCTTCAAAAAAAAGGCGGGCCTGAGCCCGCTCTTTTTAAACATCACTGGAGTGAAGATCTAGCCAAACTGGTTCATCGTGTTGGCCTTGCCGCCAGCCTTCAGCGCAGCCTCACCGGCGAAGTATTCCTTGTGGTCATCACCGATATTGGAGCCCGACATAATCTGATGTTTCACACAGGCGATACCGTTGCGGATCTCCTCACGCTGCACGTGCAGCACGTAGCCAAGCATACCCAGTTCACCGAAGTACTCTTTCGACAGGGTGTCGGTGGACAGGGCCGCGGTGTGGTAGGTGGGCAGCGTAATCAGGTGATGGAAGATACCGGCTTCGCGGGCAGCATCGGCCTGGAACGTCTGGATATGTTCATCTGCTTCCCTGCCAAGTTCGCTGTCGTCGTAGTCTATGCTCATCAGGTTGTTGCGGTCATAGGCAGAGACGTCTCTGCCTTCCTCAACCCAGGCGTCATACGTCTGCTGGCGGAAGTTCAGTGTCCAGTTGAACGACGGGCTGTTGTTGTACACCAGCTTGGCATTGGGAATGACCTCGCGAACACGATTGACCATGCCGGCGATCTGGCCGATATGGGGTTTCTCGGTCTCGATCCAGATCATGTCGGCGCCATTTTCCAGCGAGGTGATACAGTCGAGAACGCAACGGTCTTCACCGGTACCTTCGCGGAACTGGAACAGGCCGGATTCCAGGCGCTTCGGACGCAGCAGGTGGCCGTCGCGGTTCAGAACGATATCGCCATTCTGCATATCTTCCAGGTGGATTTCCTCGCAGTCGAGGAAAGAGTTGTACTGGTCACCCAGGTCGCCCGGCCCGTGGGTCACCGCGATCTGCTTGGTAAGACCTGCGCCGAGCGAATCGGTACGCGCGACGATGATGCCATTGTCGATACCCAGCTCCAGGAAGGCATATCGGCAGGCATTGATCTTGGCCAGGAAGTCGGCATGCGGAACCGTAACTTTACCGTCCTGGTGGCCGCATTGTTTTTCATCAGAAACCTGGTTTTCGATCTGCAGACAACAGGCACCAGCCTCTATCATCTGCTTGGCCAGCAAGTAAGTGGCCTCCGCGTTGCCAAAGCCTGCATCGATATCGGCAATGATGGGTACGACGTGGGTTTCATGGTTGTCGATTTCTTTTTTGATCCCGGCTTCCCTAACAGCGTCGCCGGCTGCCCGGGCCGCATCCAACTCACGGAACAGCAGGTTCAGCTCACGTGAGTCAGCCTGCCGCAGAAATGTGTACAGCTCCGCGATCAATTCGGGAACAGTGGTTTTCTCATGCATGGACTGATCGGGCAAGGGACCAAATTCAGACCTGAGCGCAGCAACCATCCAGCCGGAAAGGTAAAGATATTTCTTCTTTGTACTGCCAAAGTGCTTCTTGATAGAGATCATTTTTTGCTGGCCGATAAAGCCATGCCAGCAACCCAGTGACTGGGTGAACTGGGAAGGATCGGCATCGTATTCCGCCATGTCACGGCGCATTATGTCGGCCGTGTACCGGGCAATCTCCAGGCCGGTCTTAAACCTGTTCTGGGCACGCATACGCGCGGCAGATTCAGGGTTGATAGCATTCCAGGAGCTGCCAGCAGCGTCGCATACTCCGGCGATAGCATTGATATCTTTCGTGTAACTTGACATAGCCTGTCCTCGGTTTCTCGTATTCGATAAAACCATTCTAGCCATACACTCTAAATTTAGATAATCTATAGTCTTTATACTGCATATTTATTTCATGAATAAAGGCGCTTTTCGAATCTGAGAGAACCCTTGTGAATTTAAAGAATGTCGATCTCAATTTACTGATCTACCTTGATGTCCTGCTACGCGAACGGAATGTGACCCGCGCTGCCGAGAGCCTGGGAATCTCCCAGCCTGCAATGAGCAATGGTTTGCGACGATTGCGCAAGCTGTTTTCCGACCCTTTGCTGGTGCGTACCAGTGACGGGATGAGCCCAACTGAACAGGCGGAAAAGCTGCAACCAAAAATTCGGGATGTAGTTGCCTCGATCGAAAATGTGGTTCAGCCTGACCGGCAATTTGATGCTGCCAATGCACATCGTGTGTTCCGAATTTCAGTAAGTGACTACAGTGAAGCAACGCTATTGCCACACATGCTGCGGCGAATGCGGTCAGAGGCGCCGGATGTCACGCTGGATATTCTGACACCCAGTGATGTGACCTTTCAGGATCTGGAGCGCGGCAGTGTCGACCTGGTGATAAATCGCTTCGATGTGTTGCCGCAGTCTTTTCACCAGATGCCCATCTGGAAAGATGGTTTTTCTTGTATCTTTAACCACAAGAATCCGATACGCGACAATTTTAATTTGGAAACCTACCTTGAAGCTGGCCATGTTTGGGTTAGCAAAACAGGAATGGGGGTTGGTGTGGGCATGGAACCTGATGCCGTTCAGAGCCTGGGATGGGTCGATGAAGCACTGACCAAACTGGGCAAAAAACGTCGTATACGGGTGTTTACAAGACATTACTACGCCGCGATGCGATTGGCGACCTTGCGTGATCTCATCATCACCCTGCCCAGCAGGGCGGCCAGCCTGGTAAAGGATGACCCCAATGTGATTATTAAGCCACCACCGTTTGACATTCCGCCAATTGAGTTAACGATGGCGTGGAGCCCGCTGTTGCAACATAACCCCGCACATCAATGGATTCGACGTTTAATTGTAGATGTTGCCAAAGACGTGGTGTGATCATACGTTTTCTTTAGGGTGACCGGCTTTACCATTCACGAAACAAATAATGAAAATTATGCAGCGGAGTTGGCCAGGACCGGCAGCAGTCCATAGAATGCTTGCATTGATAGTCAGGCCCCTGCGTCGCAGGCGGGCGTGAGTTTCTCTAAACAGCAAACACAGGACTGATAAATGGCTGATCGCATCCAGCTCGGAGGCTTACAAGTCGCCCATGAAATTTCTGACTTTGTGGCCAATGAGTTAACCCCTGGCACAGGCGTCACTGCTGAGCATTTTTGGGCATCATTTGAAGATATCCTCAATGACCTGGCACCCAGAAACCGTGAGTTGTTGCAAATACGTGAAAAATTGCAGTCACAGATCGATGCCTGGCACGATCAAAACGCCGCTCAGCCCATTAACAAGGTTGAATACAAGGCATTCTTGCAGGAAATCGGCTACCTCGTTGAAGAAGGACCCGATTTCCGGATTGGGACCGAAAATGTAGACCCCGAAATTGCACTGCAGGCCGGGCCACAGCTGGTTGTGCCGGTCATGAATGCCCGCTTTGCATTAAATGCTGCAAACGCCCGCTGGGGCAGTCTGTACGATGCCCTTTATGGCAGCGATGTGATCCCGGAAGAGGGCGGCGCGGAAAAATCAGGCGCCTATAACCCGGTACGTGGCGCCAGGGTGATCGCTTATGCCCGCGGGGTACTGGACCAGGCAGCACCGTTGGAAGCTGGCTCGCACGCCGACGCTGCGGCATACCGTATTGAACATGGTGCATTGAAAGTCTCGTTGAATGATGGCGCCGGTGTGTCGCTGGCGAACCCGGACCAGTTTGTTGGATATAAAGGCGGCACGGACAACCCAACATCTGTATTGATCAGAAACAATCTAATACACCTGGATATTCAAATTGACCCGGGCAGCTTTATTGGTTCTGCTGATACTGCCGGCATCAGTGATGTAATTGTGGAGGCTGCGCTGACCACCATCATGGACTGCGAAGATTCGGTTGCCGCAGTCGATGCCGAGGATAAAGCACTGGTCTATCGCAACTGGCTGGGCTTGATGAAAGGTAATTTGCAGGAGACATTTGAAAAAGGCGGTAAAACCATCGTCCGTAAAATGAATGCTGATCGTGAATACAAGACGCCAGCAGGCGGATCACTGACATTACCGGGCCGGAGCTTGTTGTTCGTGCGCAACGTCGGCCACCTGATGACCAACCCTGCAATTCTCGACAACGAGGGTAACGAGGTACCAGAGGGCATTATGGATGCCATGATGACCACGCTGGCCGCCATGCATGATTTGAAAGGCGATACAAAGCTGGGCAATTCCCGGACCGGCAGCATCTATATAGTCAAGCCCAAAATGCACGGACCAGAGGAAGTGGCTTTTACCGATGAGCTATTTGGCCGCGTTGAAGATGCATTTGGCCTGGGCCGCTATACCCTTAAGGTTGGCATAATGGATGAAGAGCGCCGCACTTCGGTCAACCTGAAAGAGTGTATTCGCGCCGTCAAAAACCGTGTCGTATTTATCAATACCGGCTTCCTGGATCGTACCGGTGATGAAATTCACACCAGCATGAATGCCGGTGCATTTGCAGCCAAGGAGGCATTAAAGACCATGCCGTGGATACTGGCTTACGAAGATCAAAATGTTGATCTTGGTCTGGCCTGCGGGTTTCAAGGTAAAGCTCAGATCGGCAAGGGCATGTGGCCGACCCCCGACAATATGGCCGACATGATGATGGCCAAGGTCGGCCACCCGATGGCAGGTGCAAATACGGCATGGGTACCTTCACCGACAGCGGCAACACTACACGCCCTGCATTACCACCAGGTAAGCGTGACCGAACGCCAGGCTGAACTGGCCGGCCGTCAACGCGCCAGCGTCGATGATATTTTGACCATCCCCCTGATGGGCGATGAAAAACCTTCCGCAGACGCTATTCAGAAAGAACTGGACAACAATGCCCAGGGGTTGCTGGGTTACGTGGTGCGTTGGGTTGAGCAAGGGGTGGGTTGCTCCAAGGTGCCCGATATCAACCATGTTGGATTGATGGAAGACCGGGCGACACTGCGGATTTCCAGCCAGCATATTGCCAACTGGCTGGAACATGGCCTTTGCACCAAAGAGCAGGTCATGGAAACCCTGCAGCGTATGGCCGAGGTCGTGGATGCGCAGAATGCCGGCGATCCCGCTTACATCAATATGGCGCCGAACTTCGCCGACAGCATTGCGTTCTCAGCAGCTTGCGACCTGCTGTTCAAAGGTAACGAACAGCCAAGTGGTTACACCGAACCACTGCTGCATGCTTATCGTCAGCAGTTTAAGGCCAGGCAAAAATAAAAAAAGGATCAGGTTCAGTTTATCAAGCTGAACCTGACCCCATAAATGATCGCCATGGGATGTGGCGACTCCAGGCACCTGTTAATGGACAACTATGTGGAAGAGGTAAACTCCGGGTAGGCTTCTATACCGCATTCGCCGATATCCAGCCCTTCGTACTCTTCTTCCTCGGCAACACGGATACCCATGGTTAACTTCAATGCAAACCAGACCACCAGGCTGGCACCAAAGACCCAGGCGAAGATGGTTGCCGCACCGGCCAACTGGCCGGTAAAACTTGAACTGTCATTGGTCACCGGCACCAGTAACAATCCGAACAAACCGATAACACCATGCACCGAGATGGCGCCTACGGGATCATCGATCTTCAAGCGATCCATACCGATGATACTGAACACAACAATGACTCCGGCAATCAGGCCAAACAGGGAGGCCTGCAGGGCGGTCGGGGTCGACGGCTCAGCCGTAATCGCCACGAGACCTGCAAGCGCGCCGTTCAATGCCATCGTCAGGTCGGCCTTGCCGAACAATGCCCGCGCGGTCAGCAGTGCACCGACCAGGCCGGCCGCGGCCGCTGCATTGGTATTTAAAAACACCATGGCGACCGAGTGGGCGTTTGAGGCATCCGCAAGCTTGAGCACGGAACCGCCGTTGAAGCCGAACCACCCCATCCACAGGATAAACATACCCAGGGTCGCCAATGGCAGGTTGGCGCCGGGAATGGCGATAATCTGGCCGTCTTTTGTGTATTTGCCTTTCCTGGCGCCCAGCAACAGTACACCCGCAAGTGCTGCCGCCGCACCGGCGAGGTGGACAATACCGGAACCGGCAAAATCGCTGAAGCCGAGGTCACCCAGGTTGAACATGCCGAAAACATCATTGCCGCCCCAGGTCCACGAACCTTCCAGCGGGTAGATAACACCGGTCATAAACATGGCGAACACCAGGAATGACCAGAGCTTCATACGCTCGGCCACCGCGCCGGACACAATCGACATCGCCGTTGCAACAAAGACAACCTGGAAGAAGAAATCGGAAGCGGGTGAATAAACACTATCGCCGTCAAAGCCGTTCTCGGCCGATGCAGTCAGCACCTCGCCAAGGTTAAACGCCTCGATTCCCTGCAGAAACCAGCCGCCGCCGTACATGAGCGCGTAACCGGTCGCCAGGTACATGATGCAGGCCACGGCATAAAGCGCGACGTTCTTGGTCAGGATTTCAACGGTGTTCTTGGACCGAACAAGACCGGATTCCAACAGGGAGAAGCCGGCAGCCATCCACATGACAAGTGCGCCGCATATGAGAAAATAGAAGGTATCAATCGCATACTGAAGTTCAAAAATCTGGTTTTCCATGATATTTCTCCTATATCGCCTGTGCGCCGGTTTCACCCGTACGGATACGCACCACATCTTCAAGTTTGTGCACAAATACCTTGCCGTCACCGATCTTGCCGGTTGATGCTGCCTGGACAATTGTCTCGACGACCCTTTCAACGAGGTCGTCAGTGACGGCCGTTTCGAGTTTGATCTTGGGCAGGAAGTCCACTATGTATTCCGCACCACGGTAAAGCTCGGTATGACCCTTTTGTCGCCCGAATCCCTTGACCTCGGTTACGGTGATCCCGTGGACCCCAACCTCTGAAAGGGCATCGCGGACATCATCGAGCTTGAATGGTTTGATAATCGCAGTTACTAGTTGCATGTTTGATTCCTTGCAGGTTTATGTCTCCGTTATCTATATGCAGGAATCGCGCCATCGTGTTTTTTCAATTAAACACAGCCAAAAGAGGCTGATAAGGGGAGGTACCAATGGACTCTCGAGCTACGGCCTTTACAGCTTAAATCCAAAAATGCACCGTGTTGGTGCATTCATCGGGCACTGGTGCGACGGTAAGGCAAGACTCACCTCACCTGACCGGTGTAAAATTGGTGCCGATAACAAACCGGTTCTCGAAAGGTAAACAGCATGCGCAGAGGCAGAAAAAACCGCCAGGAAAACACAAGGAAAACTTCTGCTGTCAAACCGGGCATGCCGGGTGGGCGTTACCGGCCGCTCACGCAGCCGGATGAACAACAGGTTCACAGGACCATACTCGATGTGCTCGAAAACATCGGAATGGGGGACCCGATCCCCATCGTAAAAGAACAGGCGCTCGAACGCGGTTGTTTTATCAATGAACATGGCCGGCTTTGCTTCCCAAGGGCATTTGTCGAGGACTCAATTGCAAACGCACCCAGGAACGCACGCTTGTTTGGCCGGGATCCGAAACACGATATAGATGTCGGTGACAATCGCGTACACAACTATGGCGGCGGCGAAGCCGTAAACATGCTTGATGTCGGTGCATCTTCGTACCGGCCCTCCACCCTCGACGACCTTTACGACACGGCCAGGCTGGTGGACCGGATGGACAATATCCACGCGTTGGCGCGCCTGGTGGTCCCCACCGAGATCCAGGACCAGTTCGCCTGCGATATCAATTCGGCGTATGTCAGCGCTGCCGGAACCCTGAAGCACACGCAATTAACCTTTGCAGACGCCTCGCACGTTCAGCCCACGCTGGAAATGCTGTATATGATTGCCGGCGGCAAGGAAAAATTTCATGAAAGGCCGTTTTGCAACAGTGGCGGCTGCCCGGTCATTTCGCCCCTGCGTTATGGACAGGACAATAGTGAAGTCTGTGTGGAGTCGATCAAGTTTGGTGCGCCCATCTGGGTCACGGTGGCCCCGCAAGCAGGCGCCACGGCTCCGGCGGCATTGGCCGGCGCAGTGGTCCAATCAGTCGCTGAAGCGCTCGCCGGTATGTTGATGGTACATGTGGTTGATCCAGGGACGCCGGTTGTTTTAGGCCCCTGGCCCTTTGTTTCCGACCTACGAACGGGTTCCTTCACGGGCGGCAGCGGTGAAGAGGCCCTGGTTTCAGCCGCTGCGGTGCAGATGATCAATTATTACGGCCTGCCCAGCTCGGTAGGTGCCGGCATGACCGACTCCAAGCTGCCCGATTGCCAGGCTGGTTATGAAAAAGCCCTGGCCATCGCGCTGGCTGCGCAGGCAGGTTGCAACGATGTGTCCGAGTGCAGCGGCATGCTGGGCAGCCTGATGGCCCTGTCGCTGGAATCCATGGTCATTGACAATGATCTGCTGGGTGCCGTCTTACGCACGGTGCGGGGTATCGAGGTCAACGAGGAAACTCTGTCTTACAAGGTCATGGAGCAGGTTGTCCACGGCGAAGGGCATTATCTGCGGGCCCAACAAACACTGGACCTGATGCGAACCGAATATGAGTACCCTGCCCTCGCAGACCGCCTGGCACCGGGTGAGTGGGAAGCCGCTGGATCACCGGATATCCGCCAACAGGCGGGCGAGCGGGTTAAATCGATCCTTTCCAGCCACTACCCGGAATATATCGATCCGGCCATCGACGCAAAAATCCGCGAGCGTTTCCCGATCCTGCTGAATCCGGATAACATGCACCCTGGAAACAGTCGCTGGTAAAAACAAAACATTTAAACGAGGCCCTGAAGCTGATGACTGATCAATTTGATGACGAAGAAATTATCCTGTCGGAATTACCGGATGATGAACTGGTCGACCAGATGCACGATGATCTGTACGACGGTTTGGCCGAGGAAATAACCGAGGGCACCCAAATTCTTCTCGACCGTGGCTGGAGCGCGCAACAGGTGCTTACCGAAGCACTGGTTGGCGGCATGGCTGTTGTTGGCATCGATTTCCGCGATGGTGTTCTTTTCGTGCCCGAAGTTCTGATGGCCGCAAATGCCATGAAAGCCGGCATGGCAAAACTCAAACCCCTGCTGGTTGAAACAGGCGTCAAGCCGGCCGGGAAAATGGTGATCGGAACGGTTAAGGGCGATATCCACGACATTGGCAAAAACCTTGTCGGCATGATGATGGAAGGCGCCGGTTTCGAGGTGATTGATCTCGGAATCAATATCGATGCTGATACCTATATCGAGGCAATCGAGGAACACCAGGCAGATTTCCTTGGCATGTCAGCCTTGCTCACCACCACCATGCCATACATGAAAGTGGTCATCGACCAGATGAAGGAAAAGGGTATCCGGGACAAGTACAAGGTGCTGGTCGGCGGCGCCCCGCTCAACGAAGAGTTTGGCCAGGCGGTCGGCGCGGATGCCTATTGCCGTGATGCAGCCACAGCGGTCGATGCTGCCCGGGAACTGCTTGCCGCAACGGGCTGACCCTGACGAAAAGAGGCACCGCATGAAAGCTAAAGTTCTCGTAATCGCCTGTGGGGCAATTGCCAGAGAACTGGTACGCATAAGCAAATTGAACCATTGGGACCATATCAAATTTAAATGCCTGCCCCCCGAGTTACACAATACGCCTGACCGGATCCCCGGAGCAGTCAAGGATATGATTGAACAGAACACCGGTGAGTATCAAAAGATATTTGCCGCCTACGCGGATTGCGGTACCGGCGGCGGTCTCGACAAGGTGCTGGAAGAGTACGGGGTTGAGCGAATACCCGGCGCGCACTGTTACGAATTCTATGCGGGTAGCGACAGCTTCCATGAATTATCCGAGGACGAACCGGGCAGCTTCTACCTGACCGATTTCCTGGTCAGGCATTTTGAACGCCTGGTTGTAAAAGGCCTTTGGATAGACCGGTTTCCGCAACTGATCCCCGGTTATTTTGGCAACTACAAGCGCCTGGTATACCTGGCGCAAACAGACTCCGAGCAATTACAAGCAATGGCCCGTCAGCAGGCCGCACTGCTGAAACTGGAATACTGTTATCGACTTTACGGTGACGAGCCGCTTGCGCATATTCTGGAACCCGCCCTCGAACAATGAGGCAAAGCCAGCGGAATTGCGAAAAGCTCGGTTTTCATCGATGGCACTTTCTCTCGAACAATGAAATCAGCTTTTCTCCATTGGCGGCTTTCTTAAAAAACCCTTCAAGATAGTCAATTGACCTGGCTTTTTCCTTTTCTGTCAAGAATGGCAGATCAGCGAATATTCCCAGTATTTCATCTTCCCTCGAAGTGATGGCGGAGAGCGCCTCCGGCAGAACCCCGGGTTCAGTGCAGAAGCCACGGTACCGGCGCACCTTGACACTTCTTATCCTGAGCGACGGGTCGGGTTTCGCGTAACTGGCACTTACGATGCCTGCCAGGTCAAAATCATACGGGACAATGAATTGTTTTGAATCGATCTTGATCAGTTCGATATTGTGACAACAGTTTTCTTCACTTTCAGCCGTAACCAACGACCAATCGGTGTTACCAATGAGATACTGGAATATGTAAACCAGCGCGGCCTGTTCTTCATTGATCCAATTGCGCGAAATGGCGGGAATTTCGGACAGTCTGCCTCCGTTGCGGGAAGCCAGTTGTCTCAGTGGTTCAATAAAGAAACCGTAGCTGGTTCGTTCTTTATCCGTGATACGGCCATCTGTGTCGTTATAAGTGATGTGCACAAGTCGTACCCGAAAGCCGACATCTGACAGCATCCCAAAAATCCGGTAAGCCGCATACTCTTCCAGGACATCTGCCTCGGAACTTCTGGAATTCCGGCAGCGTGTCACCAGCTTTAACTTATCCTGTCCCTCGAACAGGGTTCCAACCGTATCAGCTTTCTTGAAATTGAATCTCAGTGGAGGAAAACTACAAACACGCAAACGGCTGTTGCCCCTTGCTTTTAGTTGTAAATCAATCTCAAGCCCATTGGCGCTTAACCGGAATGGCCATTCGTTGCGATCTTCCTTGTTTTCAACCAGGGACCAAAGCGGACCGGTCAGCACAAGTTCCAGTGGGGTGTCATCTTCGAAAAGTAATCCGGCATGCAGCGGCGAAACGGCTCCCACAACAAACCAGGCCAATAGTAAGATTCTGTAATGTATCATCGTGCCGTGCCTGCATTGAAGATTCACCGCCCAACTAAAAATTGTGTAGAAGTGCAACCCTGGCTGGACCCCGGTTCCACTCCTGCCAAGCTATATCGTGATCCCGGACCGCCTGAATGGCAGCTCGCGTATCCTGGTTCCGGTTGCGGCAAATATGGCATTGGCGATGGCTGGCCCAACCGGTGGAAACGGTGGTTCACCGAGACCGGTGGGCGGGTTCTCACTCTGGATAAAGTGACACTTGACGTCCGGAGCCCGGTCCAGCTTAAGCAGGCGGTAATTCTGGAAGTTGCCCTGGCGTGTTGCGCCGTCTTCGAAAGTGACTTCGAGTTGTGTCGTGCTGAGCGCATCAATTACACAACCTTCCACCTGGTGTTTGGCGCCACTGAGGTTCAGGATCGGCCCCACATCCAAAACGGAAAACACCTTCTCCACCTTTATGCTGGCGCCTTCAGCCACGACTTGAGCCACGTGTGCGGCGTATCCACGATGGCTGAAATGAAAGGCCAGGCCAAGACCCCGATTCGGCCCCAGGTCACGTCCCCAGCCGGCCTTTTCGGCAGCCAGTTTCAGCGTATTGCTGCTGCGCACAAGATCCAGTGGCGGTTTGCCGTAAGATTTGGACAACAAGTCGAGACGAAACTCGAGCGGGTCACGTCCAGCGGCGATCGCCACCTCGTCGAAGAAACCCTGGTAGGCAAAGCAATAAGCCGAATGCCCGGGATCACGCCATGGCCCCGTCGGCACATTGCACTCGATAATGGACCACCTGAAGCGGAAATTGGGCATAAGTCCCGCCGGGTAGTGTTTTGGCGACAGGCTGGCGCCGGAAATCGTCTTGCCGTTTTTACCCATGGTGATGAAGTGGTGATCAAAGGCAATCATCTTACCGTCATCATCCAGACCGGCTTTGAAATGGTGCCAACCGGCGGGCCGGTAAAAATCGTGGCGCATGTCTTCCTCGCGGGCCCACACGAGTTGCACCGGCTTGCCACCAATCTCACGCGCTATCCACGCCGCCTCGCTGGCAAAGTCGGTGCGCGAACGGCGACCAAACGCGGTGCCCATGCGCACCTGGTGGATATGGATTCGGCTCTCGGGAATACCCATGTTGGCTGAAATTTTTTCCCGCGCGGCTTTACCGTTCTGGGTTGGTGCCCACAGCTCCAGCTTGCCGGATTCGTGCAATTGCGCCGTACAGTTCATCGGCTCCATGTTCGCGTGGGCCACGAACGGATAGTAGTAACTGGCTTCAACGACTTTTGCCGCAGTCTTGAAGGCGGCATCAATGTCGCCATCATGGCGCAGGACCTCGCCCATCTCGCCGGCCAGCTTGGCCGCCTGAGCATCAAATGACGCAGTCGAGTCGGCATGTGTAGTTTCCCAGTCGACTTCCAGCTGTTCACGAGCGTTATTCACCTCCCAAAAGCCTGTTCCAACAACAGCCACACCCGGTTGCAGGCCGTTATATTCTCCGGTACCCGCAACGATAAAGGCGTGGGTCACCCCCGGCAATGTCAGTATATGTTCCAGGTTGGCACTACGCGCCTTTCCGCCAAACACCGGGCTTTTCTGGTACATGGCGTACAGCATTCCATCAAGCCTGATGTCGCTGCCGAACAATGGTTTTCCGGTCAGGATTTTCTGATTGTCGACACCACGGACAAAAGTACCCAGTAATTTGAATTCTTCAGGGCGGCTCTTGAGCCTGAGTTTTGACACGTCGGGCGCGGGCAACGTAGCCGCAGTTTTCAACAGACTTGCGTAGGGTTTGGATTTGCCGCTTGGTTTATGCACAACAGCGCCGCTCTCGGCATAACATTCTGATGCGGGCACGGTCCATTCGTTTGCGGCGGCGGCTACCAACAGGTCTTTAGCAGCAGTACCGGCGATTCTGAGATCATTCCAGCCATCCGGCGTGCCGCGGCTGCCACCCAGCGCCTGGCGGCCGTAACGGTCATCCACCGCCAGCGCTGCCTGTTCCACTCTTACATCCTTCCAGTCGACTTCAAGGCACTCTGCGACCACCATCGGAAACGCGGTTTTAACACCCTGCCCGCCTTCCGGGTTCTTGCTGATGATCGTAACTTTGCCATCAGGGTCGATGCGAACGTACAGGTTGGGTATCCAGGTTTCCTGCCCGGCCTCACCGGCGAGCAGGGTGCCATAGGAACCGACACCGATCATCAGGGCACCGGAGGCCAGCATTGAGACCTTCAGGAATGACCGGCGGTCTAATTTGTTGCCGGCTGGTTTTATTGAAGTATTCATGCGGCACCTCCCTCGTCAGCCGCATATTCTGCGGCCAGCTTGATTGCCTTGCGGATACGAACATAGGTACCACAGCGGCACAGGTTGTCCGACATGGCCTCGTCAATTGCGGCATCGTCCGGTTTTGGATTGTTCTCCAGCAACGCCACGGCGGCCAGTATCTGCCCGCCCTGGCAATATCCGCATTGCGGCACGTCTACTTCATTCCAGGCCTTTTGTACCGGGTGGCTGCAATCGGCAGTCAAGCCTTCGATGGTTACAATTTCCTTGCCGATCAGGTTCACCGCACGCGAACGGCAGGATTTTGTTGGTTTGCCATCCACCAGCACCGTGCAGGTGCCGCACTGGCCAATCCCGCAACTGTACTTGGTACCGGTCATATTTAGCTTGTCGCGCAAGGCCCACAACAAGGGCATATCGGAAGGCACATCCAGGGAGTGGTCTGTGCCATTGATCTTCAGGGTGAACTGCGGCATATCAAACCTCCATCATTTGAGGCCCGTCAGGTGATTTCAGCGTGGCGCGGCCCCGGCATTGTCTGACCCTGTTTATATCAAATTTCGTATCCGCTAACACTGTTTTCCGAAGCGGTTGAAGGGGAGCCCGTGAAACCTGCTTATTCGAGACCAATTACCTGCGAGGCAGCCAGCAGGAATGCGCCAACGCCATATAACTGGCTGTCGGTTTCAAATACGCTGTCCGGAGCCGCACCGATCGGTTGAACCCAGCCCAGCTTGCCGTCATCCGCAACAGCGCTGACCAGGGCACTCCAGCCCTTCCTGACCACCGGGCCATAGGCGCCAGCGTCCAGGTGGCCGTTATTTACACCCCAGGCGAGACCATAGGTTATAAACCCGGTGCCACTGGTTTCCGGTGTTGGGTTCGGGCTTTGATCCAGTAATGACGGGCTCCAGAAACCATGGTCACGCTGCAGGCTTGCGAACGTGGCGGACATGTCCTTGTACAACTGGACGTACTTCGGATACGACGGATGATCCTGTGGGAAAATCCTCAGGATATTGACCAGGCCTGCATAAACCCAGCCATTTCCACGTGACCAGAAAATCTTGTTGCCGGCCTCGTCACGGCGGTCGAAATAACGGCTGTCGCGGAAGTACAGGTGTGTCTCAGGATCCAGCAGGTAGTCGGTCGTGGCCCAGAATTCCCGGTCGGCATATTCCAAGTATTGCGGTTCCCCCAGTGCCAGTGACAAGCCGATCCAGGTCTGGGGCGACATGAACAAGGCATCACACCAGCACCAGCGTAGCTGGCATTCCCATCCTACACCGTGAATTGAATCACCGAGAAACTCAAGAGAGCCCTGTGGGTTGGCGACCAGGATCTGGTTCAACTGTCTGATCGTGTGATCGATCATATCCCGGTCTTTGTCCATCTCGTAAAAAGCCAGGTACATCTGGCCGACGATATGGTCGTCACCATGGAAAAGCCGGTCGCCCAGTTTCCACTCTTCCTCTTCGGCAATTTTCCTGAGCGGTGCAATGTATTGTTCATTACCCGGCAAAGCCGCCCAGTTCATCATCCCAACGTACATCGCGCCATGTACCCAGCCTCGCCGGTGGGCGGTGTTTTCCCGGTAATTGCGCATGTAACTGCTGAAGTTGTCGAGATTTGCAAGTTGCCAATCCACAACCTTGTCGCCGATGGCGTCTATCGTGGCCGGGTCGAAGCTGTTTTCGGCCCTCAAGGCAAAAAGATCAGGCTCGTTGCTCTTCTGCACTGCGCTGGCTGTTAAAGGGATCACGCAGGCCAACAGCAAACTAATTAGGCGCAGACTATCAAGTCGAATCTTGTTCATTTCTTCACCTGTATAAACACTGGTTTAATCCGTTTACAAAATATCTTTCATATCGACGTGGTCCATATCCGGGAACTCCTGGTTCTCACCACCCATGGCCCATATAAATGTGTAGTTCCGGGTACCCACGCCACTGTGGATCGACCAGCTTGGTGAAGCAACGGCCTGGCCGTTCCTGACCACGATGGACTTTGTTTCATTCGGTTCACCCATAAAATGAAATACACACTGGTCGTCGGCCAGGTCGAAATACATGTACACCTCGGTACGGCGGCGATGGGTGTGCACCGGCATCGTATTCCAGTTGCTGCCGGGTGAGAGTTCAGTGAAACCCATCACGAGCTGGCAGGTATCCACGATACCGGGTATCAGTGACTGGTTGATAACACGGTCATTGCACTCTTCCACCGAGCCCATTTCGAGACGGTTGGCTTCTGACCTTTTTACCAGTTTGGACGGGTACGCCTTGTGGGCCGGATAGCTTACAAAATAGAATTTTGCCGGGTCATCGTCCGAGGCACTGGTGAACTCAACTTCGCGACTGCCGCGGCCGATGTACAGGCTGTCGCGGTTATCGAGATCGAAGCTCTCACCATCCACGACGACTTTTCCCGCTCGGCCGATATTGATCACACCGATTTCACGACGCTGTGCAAAATAATCGGATGCCAGCTCCTTGTGAACCGGCAGGTTCAGCCCCCCGTTTACGGGTACAGCCGAGCCAACAATGCTGCGCTCGACATCGACATATTGAAGGGTCACTTCCCCGGGGATGAACATGCCGTCGATCAGGTAAGCTTCGCGCAACTCACCTGTCGTCATCCGGCGATACCGTTCACGGTCTGCGGTGTGTAAAAATTTCATCTTTTGCTCCACTATTGTTTGCAGTATTAATGCTGCATTGCCTTAATTAATGCTGGTATTCCTATTGAGCAGGGACTTATTGACCTGCGCTTATTGATCAACCTGGGCGTCCAGGTATTCATTCCATTGCTCAAAAGAGGTGATTTCCCGCGCTGCTGCCCAGGCAAAACCGGCCCTGAAGCTCAGTTCACCGTTGTCGCCGGAAGAAGTTACCAGCCAGATGTGACTGGCGTCTTTTTCATCGCTGGGTTTATGCAAGATCATACCGGTGCTGTCCGGCGCCACCAGGACACCTGTGCCAATTCCGATACCATCGATATTTTCCCAGGTTGAAATCCTGCCCTTATCACCATCACTGGCGACTTGCGCCTTTTCGTCATGCGTTGTTAAACCGATAGCAACCGGTAATTTCGTGGGCTGACCATCCAATGTGAATACGGAGTTGACCCGGTATAGCTGGTCACCCAACGCCAATGAAACTGTCTTGCTTTCTGCAACGAGGCCCAAGGGGGTCTGCCACTCATACTGCAGGGTGAACTCAACAACGTCACCACCGCTTTGCAGCACTTCATAGCTCTTGTACTTGGCGGCGGGCCAGGCTACGCCGTCAATCCAGATGGCCGTTCCGCCAACACCGCGACTGTCACCAACATGGAACGGGTCATAACCTTCACCGTGGTCTTCATGGTAGCTGATGCCCTGGAGATGGCCGGCGTACCATTTATCAATAATGGAATACGGTACCTTCTTCAGCCATGCGTCAACACCGCTGACCTGTCCTTTACCACCGGAGGAAGGCCCGTAAACACGGAATGCCACCTTGTCGTTCTCCCAGGTAAAATCGTCTTCACGCTCTGGCACGTAACGGCCGTAGGCCATCGTCACCTGTCCGGATTCCGAATCCTTTTCGCTAACCGTATCCACTGAGGTTTGTACGGGTACGTTTTTCTGATCGGAAGGATCACATGCACCGACCAGGAACAACAGCGTATATGCAGCCGTAATTCCAATAAATGCCTTGAGAATATTCATTTTCTGTCTCTCGGTTCAGTTCCAAAATCTTGCAGGGCATTGACGTTGCCGGTCCGCACCTATTCGCCTCGAAATGCGCTTGTAAGAAAGAAACCATGCTTGCTGGCAGTGTTGTACTTGATTATATGTTAACGTTATCATTTTGTGAACCATGTTGGATGACCGAGGCTGGCCCAAAGACCGACAGGTGTAAAGCTACGAGTAATATGAAGTGAGTAATCTTCGCAACAAAGCACCCGGCAATCGTGAAGCAACCATTAAGGATGTTGCCCGCGAGGCCGGGGTTTCGGCAATGACGGTCAGCCGCGTCATCAATAGCAAAACCAATGTAAAACCGGTCACCAGGGATAAGATCCAGAAGGCGATCACCAAGGTGAACTACCGGCCGAATGTAGGCGCACGGCTCCTGTCCGGCCGGCAGACTTACCAGTTCCTGATGTTGTACAACAACCCGAATGTGGGATGGATGGGTGAACTGCTGATCGGCATGATGAATAGTTGCCGGCGTATTGGGTACCACCTGTCGATCGAGGGCGTGGGTGAGTTTGAAGACCAAACCCCGGAGACCATCCATGACCCCCGGGAAATCAACCGGCTTATCGACCGTTCAAGGATAGACGGGATTATCCTGCCACCACCGATCTGTTTTGACCAGGTGGTGCTGGATGCCATCAAGGAACAGGGCATTCCCTGCGTGCGTCTTGCCAGCACACCGCAACGGGATATCAAGCTGTGTGTGAGTATCGACAATTACGCTGCCGGCTACGAAATCACCCGGCATCTCATAGAACTGGGTCATGAAGACATCTCGATCATCAAGGGCCCGGTTCTCTTTGCTGCTTCTGCCATGCGATTTGAAGGTTACGCCGCAGCCATGCGTGATCATGGGCTGGCCATTCATGAGTCAAATATCGAAACCGGCAATTTTGACGTACAGTCCGGCTATCGGTGTGCGCGAACATTGTTGAGCCGGAAACACTGCCCTACAGCCATCTTTGCCAGTAACGACGAAATGGCTGCCGGTACACTCGCCGCGGCACAGGAAATGAAAATCAGCGTTCCGGAGCAGTTGAGTGTTGCCGGGTTTGACGATGCGCCAATTGCGCACTCGGTCTGGCCAAAGCTGACAACAGTCCGCCAACCATTAAGAGCCATGGGTGAACAGGCTGTGAATTTGCTGGAGCGTTATGTTCGACACATGGATGATGAATCACTGGAAGAAGTGCAGCCCGCCATTGTTCTGGAATACAAATTGATAGAAAGGCAGTCAACCGGCCCTGCCCTCAAAACCAAACTTAAACAGGAGTAAGTACCGCTATGTCCACAAAGTTGTTTGATCTGACAGGTAAAAATGCCCTGGTAACCGGCGGCACACACGGCATAGGCATGGCCATTGCCGCCGGGCTTGCCGAGGCCGGAGCCACCATCATTATCAATGAACGGGTACCGGAAAAACTGGAAGCGTCAAAACTGAGGTTTGCCGAGAAGGGAATACACATTCACGCCTATTTATTGGATGTGACAGACGAAGACGCGGTTGAAACAACCATCCCAGTCATGGAAAAGGAGGTTGGCCCTATTGATATCCTTGTGAACAATGCCGGGATCATCAAGCGAATTCCTATTCTCGAAATGAGCGCCGCCGAATTCAGCGAGGTACTCGATGTCGACCTCACCGGCCCGTTCATCATGGGCAAGGCCGTGGCCAAAGGCATGATCGCCAGGGGCGGCGGCAAGATTATCAATATGTGCTCAATGATGAGTGAACTGGGCAGAAACACCGTATCGGCATATGCCTCCGCCAAGGGCGGCCTGAAGATGCTGACCCGTAACATGGCCACCGAATGGGCCAGGCATAATATCCAGATCAACGGTATCGGGCCTGGATACATTGCAACTTCACAGACCGAACCCATCCGGGTGGATGGACATCCCTTTAACGACTTTATTATTCACAGGACACCTGCAGGACGCTGGGGTGACCCGGAGGACCTCGCTGGCGCAGCCGTATTCCTTGCTTCCAGGGCGTCTGATTTTGTCAACGGACATGTGCTCTACGTTGATGGGGGTATCCTGGCGACCATCGGCAAGCCGGCCAACGAGGAGTAGCACACAGCATACGGCCTTCCCTGCCATGGGACGGCCGCCCGGTGGCTAGGCCTTATCAAGCTGCCCTAGAAACCAATCGGCCCAGTTCTGCATCATCAAGCGGAATGCCACGGTGTTGTTTACGGTATTCGTAATTTCCATGTAGCCTTCCTGGGGGTCGGACTGCTTCTGCCATGCCACGGCCAGCAACTCGTCACTGACCGAGTCGCGAACCACCATCTCGATTGTCATGCTGCCCTTGGTTCTGGCCATAGACTCGACTATGGAGTTCTGCATCCAACCCGGAGCCTCGATGTCCAGGTCCACGATACGTGGTATGAAATGCATCACACCGGGGCCGCTTTCACTGGTCAGTTCATAATCATCCCGGCTTGATAACTTCTTGACCATCACCTTTGAGAACTGGTCTGACACATTGTTCTTCAACCGTTCCATGTCTGCTTCACGGAATTCTTTACCGTAGGACCGCTCCTTATCGCGCTGCCAGTTTTCCCTGAACTCGACTTGGGCATTGTGCAGGATGACCTTGGTGTAGCCGCTCAAATCGACATCTTGGGCAACCTGGATTTCACGGTCCCGGCCATGGTCGAGGACCTTCAATCCCGGCTCAGGTGTGGGGGCAGGACCGGCGCAGGCCATTAACAAAACCGTGGCGAGGATAAGGGAAATCTTGAAAGACCGGCACATCATCTGTTTCCTCTGTCTGTACACTAAGCAACCAGACTGGCGGCATGAGCAGCAAGGGACAGGCACTCTAATTGTTACCGCCAGCACCATTTCGTAGTATATGTGAACAGACTGGACTGATCCATTCATCCGGTGTGGGCCTGAAGGACAAAACCTGTGAAAAAGCACGACACCCTGTTGACTTGGCTATTGACCGTACTCGTTTCGCTCATCCCGTTCACAGTACCGGCTGATACCGCGCAGCCTGTTGCCCACCACCAGGGATTCAACCTGGTGGAGATTGAAAAACCTAGAGTTCTAAACAAAGCCCTGGCTTACCTGGATATGGCACCGGTGACCGTCACCGCCACCCGGGCGCAGCGCAGTACCGGTGGTGTTCACGATTTCTATTCCGAAGGAGACTACTGGTGGCCTGACCCGGAAAATCCGGACGGGCCCTATGTACGCAGGGATGGCATGAGCAATCCGGACAACTTCGTGGCACACCGAAGGGCCATGGTAAGGCTGAGCGAGATCATCGGCACGCTTGCATCCGCCTACCTGGTCACGGGTGAATCCCGCTACGCCTCGCACGCACTGGAGCACCTGAATGCCTGGTTTGTTGACGAGTCGACAATGATGAACCCCAGCCTGCTCTATGGACAGGCGATCAAGGGACGGCATAAAGGGCGCAGTATCGGCATCATCGATACCATCCACCTGGTCGAGGTCGCCAGGGGTGCGAAGATACTGGGTGATAGTGAAGCAATACCTGTGCAGGATTTTGAGAATATCAAACACTGGTTTTCAGAGTACCTCGACTGGTTGACCACGCATCCATACGGGCAAAGGGAAAGGGTTCACCCCAATAATCACGGTGTCTGCTGGTCCATGCAGGTCGCAGCCTTCGCGGACCTGGCGGGGCGCGAGACCGAACTGGAATGGATTCGTAAGCAGTTCAAAACCGTCTACCTGGCGGAAATGATGGCTGAGGATGGCAGTTTCCCGGCAGAACTGGCGCGTACCAAACCCTATGGCTATTCCCTGTTCGTGCTCGACGCAATGGCTGGCGTGGCGCAGATCGCGTCCACCGAACAGGACAACCTCTGGAACTATCAATTAGCCGATGGGCGCAGTCTCAGAAAGGGCGTGGCATTTCTTTATCCTTACATGGAAGATAAATCCACCTGGCCACACCGGAAGGACGTCCTGTTTTGGGATCAGTGGCCGGTGCGTCACCCAAGCCTGTTATTCGCCGGCCTGCATTTCTCGGAAGCTGACTACCTGGAGTTATGGAAACGCCTTGAACCTGACCCCACGACTCCGGAAGTTATTCGCAATCTGCCCATGCGACACCCGTTGCTTTGGCTCTCTCCCGGGAAATGATAAAGCTTTTGCATCGTTATGGTTATTTGCTCCAGGTGTAACTACCACCTGGCCCTCAGGGTAGCCGCGACAGTCCGGTCGCGTTCGGAGATACGCCACAATTGCGTGGAGCGATCGGTTGTTCTGCGCTGTTCCTCTTCCAGCAGGTTTCGGGCGTCAAATACAAGTTGCAGAGTCTCGTTCAAGCGCCAGCCCAGGTTGAGGTTCAGGCTGCCTGTTGAATGATTCCAGACCGACAAACCGCTTTCGCTGACCGAGGCTTTCAAGGATTTACCCCGCCATTGGTAGCTCAGCTTACTCGAAAAGGTATTTTTGCCGTACGCCAGGTCCGCCCGGGCAACCTGTTCCGCGGTATTTGGCAGTGGCAGCTTTTTACCGGTATATGGATCCCGCTTTTCCGTGCCGCTTTCGTTGCGTAAATAGGACAGCGACAGGGTAAAATTTTGCAAATGCCTGATCATGCGACGCAGACTCTGATCCAGCTTTACACTGGCTGTCATGATGTACCCGTTTTCACCATTGACCGGCCTGGTTACCAGGTAAATGTCACCTTCGAATTCGAGGGACTCTTCACCGAAGTCAAAATAGGTCTCGACATCCCTGTAGGTCAGGTTAGCGGCTAGCCGCCGGCCGCGTTCCGGCACCCACGTTATTTCCGCCAGGTATTGGTTGGCGCGGAAAGGCTCCAGGCCCGGGTTGCCGGCCTTGGCCGTTTTCTCGGAGTAATTGAAGCGGATACCAGGCGCCATGTCGTTAAATAAAGGATGGGTCATCACCCTGGCCGCGGCCAGGGTCAGGGCCACCCGCTCGGCTACACGTATCCGTACAAGCGTGCTCGGCAATACCTCGGAATAGCTGGTTCTTATAGAAACCGGCACGAACCTGTCTTCATCCTGTTGATACCCGGCAACCAGGGTATCGCTATCAACAAGCCGTATACCGGCGTTCCCTACGATGAATCGCCTCCTTTCCTCATTAGTGCGGAAATCTGTTTGCAGATAGCCGGCATTTGTCCTCCGCTCGATGTCATATTCGTTGAGCAGGTTATCTTTCCAGACGACTGGGTTCTGCTGAATATAGGAATTGACGATTCCCATATTACTGCCTGGCCATTCGTCGGAATCCCACGGCGTTTGCTGGTACTGGCCGCTGAAAAAGTCGACCAGCGACAGGTCTTCATCCAGTGTCACCCGGCCTGTTGAGGTACGCCGGCTACGGTCTGATTCACTGGTCTTGCCGCCAAATTTGACCCGGTGGATAAAACTGTCAGCAAGTGTCCGTTGGACATCAAGCACGGCAAAGCGGCTACTGTCCTCGGTTTTCCGGTCAGAAAGGTTGATACGGCTGATTGCAAAAGCTTCGCCTGGCGGGAAACCGTCCGCATAAGACATGACCAGGCTTCCATCGTTGCTCGCCTGGTAAGCAAATGCGCTATTGGCTTCAAAGACTGCTGATTCTGACGGTGAATCGTATTCGTTGTTATCGGCCGTGTACCCCAGGCCGCCACCTATGCGCCATCTTGCGGGACGCCAGTTGAAGCCCGTTCCCAGGACCAGGCTGTCAACCTGCTCCTGCCGTGAACCACCGACAATGCGCAGGTTTTCGCGGCTGCGGTCGGAGGATTCGAGTTCGGAAATAATGCGTCCATCGCATGCCAGCGCGGTTATGTCTCTTTGTCTTTCCAGACGGTGCTGTAAATCGTGGGATTCGTAGTCTCTGTGCTTTTGCGAAAGAAACAGGCTGGCTCTGATATCCAGGTTATCGCGTGGCCTGAAGCCCAGGGAAAAACCGGCGAAGACATCCCGCTGCTTATCTGTCACTGCGCTGTTCCTGACCTGGCTTGGTATGTATGCCGGGTTGCCGCCAAATTCATACGGAAGCCAGTTGGATATACTCTGACTGCCATATTCCCGGGTACGGTCGGATAGGGTCAGGCTGAGCATATAACCGAACTTTCTGCTCTCGGAAGGTTGCCCCAGGAAAAAACTACCGGACGGATAAAAGTTGCCTTTGCCGGGAACATAGGACAGCCTGGCCTTGATGTTGCTCGAGGCTTGGGTGATTTCGACGGGATTGCGCAATTGCAGGTTTACACTACCGCCTGAACCGCCCTCTTCCAATGAAGCGGAGGGTATCTTGTAAATTTCTACACGCCGGATCATATCCGGCGATAGGTCACCTGTGTTGAACCCCCCGTTACCACGGCCTTGTCCAAGACCCTGGCCATTCAGTGTCACGTTGCTGAGGTCGGCACTCATTCCATCGATGCTGACGATGTTTCCCTCGCCATCTGCGCCAAGTGTGGAAAGGCCATCAATATCATCAAAGAAACCTTCCATGCTGGTCTGGTCGGTTGCATCCAAGTCATCTCGTCCCGCTGCAGTGTGCCGCCTGTTACCGCCACTCCCCTCGATGCGCCTGGCCACGACCACGACCTCTTCGAGCTCATCCCGGAGCGCTTCCGGAAGTGGGGATGGTGAGGTCTTTTTGCGCCGATTGCTTGCCTCTGTTTGAGGTTCAGCCTGTTCGATTGTAGCCTCGGCCCGGTCCTTGTTATTTTCATTTGCCGGCGCCTGGGCCCTGGCCTCATCCGACAAGCCAAACAGCAAGATTGCCAATACCAGAAACCTGGAGGATGTGTTTCGCACTGACGTAATCACTGTGTTTTGAATGACCGAAAACATTTCGTTTCCAGGAGCCTTCTAACAGGCAGCTATTGATTTTGGGCCTCACCCCGAGGGTGCGGGACCGGTTGATTCCCTCGGCACAAACCGTGGAGAAACCATTGTTTCAAAACCGTGCGCAGCATCCGGCCCCTCTTCGATCAAGGCCAGCAGCTTCTTCGTGCCCAGGTTGGCCATTTCATCGGTTTGCCGGATGATGGTGGAAAGCGAGGGGATGACAAATGTTGAAAACGGCGTACCGTCAAAACCGACCACCGAGAGATCATCGGGAATCCTGATCCCCATCTGGTTGGCGACATTCATAACACCAAATGCCATCTCGTCGTTGGCGGCAAATATCGCGGTCGGTCGACTTTTTTGCGACAGAAGTTTCTTTGCGGCCGTCACACCGGATTCGTAGGTAAAGGCGCCTGTCGCCATCATGTTGCCGGGCAACTCGATACCATGATTATTGAGCGCCTGGATGAATACCTCGTAGCGTTTACGGGAAGAAACATGGCTCTCGGGGCCTGATATGAAGGCAATATCGCGGTGTCCGAGCGATACAAGATGATTGGTCATGTCCATGATCGCCGGCATATAGTCCGTGACTACCTGTTTCCACGGCTCACCGCCGAGCTTCGATGAGAAACGCACATAGCGGCAGTCCATTTTATCCAGGCTGTCGGCGAGTTCTTCAATATCCGAGACCGGTGGAAGAATGGCCACGCCGTCCAGGTGCGCTCGTTTTACAAACCGTGTGACATCCTCGATCAGGTGGTCGCTTTCAACATGGCAGGCATGCACGACCACTTCGTAGCCGGCCTCTTCACAAACATTCAGCATGCCTTTCTGGATATCCGCAATGAACAGGGTAGGTAAGTCATAGATCAGTCCAAGCAGGTATGAGCGGCTGGCCGCCAGGCCCCGCGCTTGCCGGTTGGGCGTGTAGTTCAGTTTTTCGATGACTTCCAGGACCCGCATGCGAGTTGCCTCGTTGACCTTCGGGGAGCGGTTAATTACACGCGATACCGTACGTTTGGAAGTGCCGGCCAAATCCGCAACATCATTAATGGTTGGTTGTTTACCAGGGTCGCTCATTATTCCAGTCTTTAGCTCAGTCCATTAAGCCGAAAAACCTCGGCAGAAATTCGGAGAGTTCCGGCACGTATGTCACCACCAACAATGCCAGGAACATGGCTACGTACATGGGAATCATCGGGCGCACAATCTGACTGATACTGGTTTTCGCGATCGCGCAACCGACAAAGAGAATGCTGCCAACCGGCGGCGTGCACAATCCGATACAGAGGTTCAGAACCATCATGATGCCAAAGTGCAACGGAGACATACCCAGCTCTACGGCTACCGGCAGGAAGATCGGCGTGAATATCAGTACCGCCGGTGTCATATCCATGAAGATGCCGACCGACAGCAACACCAGGTTGATCAGCAGCAGGATTACGAAGGGATTGTCGCTCAGGTTGATCAGGGTGTTTGCCACGATGGTGGGAATGTTTTCGTAGGCAAGCAACCACGACATGGCCATGGAAGTGCCGATCAGGAACATGACAATCGCGGTGGTTTGTGCTGACTTGAGCAATATCTGCCTCAGATCTGCCAGGCTCAGCTGCCGGTACACAAACATGGAGAGAGCCAGGGCGTATAGCACGGCAATGGCGCCTGCTTCGGTTGCGGTGAATATACCGGCGAGTATGCCGCCGATGACCAGTACGATCAGGAACAGGCTGGGGATTGCCGCCACGGTGCACCTGACCAATACATTGAATGGCACCCTCTCGCCGGCAGGAAAATTATGCCGTTTGGCGTAGACAGCGGCCACACCCATCAGGGACAAACCAACCAGTATTCCCGGCAGATAACCAGCGACAAACAGCGCGGCTATCGACACCCCACCGCTGGCGACCGCGTAAACGATCAGGATATTGCTCGGTGGTATCAGCATGCCGGTGGTGGCCGACGTTGCCGTGATAGCAGCATTGAAGTTTTTGTCGTAGCCAGCCTTGTTCATCTCCGGAATCATGAAACCGCCGATCGCAGACGTCGCCGCCACGGCCGAGCCGGAAATGGCACCAAACAACATGCAGGACACGACGTTTACAAATGCCAGCCCGCCCGGCAATGAACCGATCACCGCTTTTGAGAAGTCAATAACCCGCCTGGCGATACCGCCCTGGGCCATTAACAGGCCCGACAGGATAAACAGGGGGATCGCAAGCAGGGCAAAACTGTTGATGCCACCCGCCATGCGTTGTGCAATGGTGGTGACGGCCGGTGTGAAATCCATCGTGAATAACATGGTTGCCAGCGTGGACAGCCCGAGGCTGAAAGCGATGGGCACACCCAGCACAAACAGGATGACGAATGTCGAAACAAGGATGAAAACCACCATGCTAACTCCCGGGCTGAGCCGAATCTTCAGGGGCCGTCAATTCTTCCCCCATGGCCGCGGCCAATGCATAGAGGCAGATCAGCAGCCCCGCGACGGGGATAATCGAATAAACGTATGCAATGGGTAAGCCGAGCACGGCGGAGTATTGTTTCAGCTCCCAGGTCAATACGACCAGGTTACCGCCGCCGATGACCAGTACCGCAACTGAAAAAATGATCACCATCAGCAGGATAAACAGCTTGAGGATTTGTGCGGATACACCCGATAACTTTTTGGGCAACACGTCCAACCCGAGGTGCACTCCGGTACGGAAAGCGTAGGCGGCACCCAATACACCCACCCAGATCAACAGGAACCTGGCCACTTCCTCGGTCCACGAACTGGGCGAAGTGAATATGTATCGCGATACAACCTGCCAGCTCACGGCAAAAACCAGCCCCGCCATCAGGACGATCAAGGTGTTTTTCAAAACTGCGTCCAGCAAATTTGTGATTTTTTTCATGAACTCACTCCACCGCGTCAATCGCACGTAAAAACCTGCCGGTTTCCGTGCCGTCATAGCTGGCCTTCATCTCTGCGACTGCCGCCATAAATGGTTGCTTGTCCGGATAGGTCACGGTTACGCCGGCTTCCCTGACTGCCGCCAGGGCCTCTTCGGTAGATATACGCCATAACTCGCGCTGATAAACGACCGAGTCATCCACGGCCTGTTGCAGCCACTCCTGTTGTTGCTCGGTCAGTGATTTCCATATCCGGTCACTCATCAACAACATATCCGGTACGGCAGTATGTTCATTCAGGGCGTAGTATTTAGAGACTTCATAATGCCCTGACAGGTAAAAACTGGGCGGGTTGTTCTCGGCGCCATCCACGACCCCTTGTTGCAGAGCCGTATACAACTCACCCCAGGAGATGGGTGTCGCGCCGCCGCCAAAGGCTGAAATCATTTTTACCGCGGTCTGGCTCTTCATTACCCGGATCTTCTTACCCTTTATATCGTCGGGCGATTCCACTGGCGTGTCGGTCATGTAAAAACTGCGGCTGCCTGAGTCGTAGTAGCCCATGCCCCGGAGCCGTGCGACTTCAACGGAGCGCAGCAATTCCTTGCCGACCTCGGAGTCGAGCGCTTTGAAATAATGTTCGCGCGATCTGAAAACATAGGGAATGCTGAATACCTGCATGGCGGGCACAAAAGCTTCAAGGGGAGCGGCGGAAACCTTGGTCATTGCCAGTGAGCCGATCTGCACCAGTTCCACGGTGTCGCGCTCGGCGCCGAGCTGGCCGCTCGGGTAGATATCGATGCGCATGCTGCCATTCGAATAACGCTCGAGCCTTTCCGCCATGTGCACCATACCCTGGTGCACCGAGTGGCCGGTATCCAGGACATGGGCGAGCTTTAGTACGACGGTGTCATCATGCCGTGAACAAGCCGTTAGCAACCCGCTAACCATGATAATTATAAATAAACAATTCCAGAGAGGTTTTTTAACCATGAGTCATTTTCTGCTCTTGTTTTAGGAATTTACTTTAGACGATAATGCCACCGGTAGCAATGAATTGTGAGTCAAACATTATGCGTTATGTAATTATTGGTTCCGGCAATATCAGCAATACCTATGTAGAGGCGATTTCCGAAATTGGCGGTGAGGTTGCAGGCGTAGTATCGCGCTCCGGCAAGTCACCGGCATCGTACCCGGCTTTGCCCAGCTGGCATTCGCTGGATGATGTGGACCAGCCGTACGATGCAGTGTGCGTGACCACGCCAAACGGTTTACATCACGAAGGTATTATCGCGGCCGCTCATCATGGCAAGCACGCACTGTGCGAGAAGCCGCTCGATATAAGCATTGAAGCCATGGATGCCGCGGTTTCAGCTTGCCGGAAGGCAGACGTAACCCTGGCAGTTGCGTATCAACGCCGCACAGCACCGGATAACCGGGCGGTTAAAAAGCTTCTGGAGCAGAACGCATTCGGGCGTGTTTTTGCAGTTGACCTGGTGGCAAAATTCTATCGCCCGCAAAGCTATTACGACAGTGGTGATTACCGCGGCGGCCTGGCCATTGATGGCGGCGGACCATTCATGCAGCAGGCCTGCCACAACCTGGATATCTATACCTGGTTTTTTGGCAAACCCACACAGGTCGTCAGTATGCTGGACAGGTATACCCACGATATCGAGGCCGAGGACCACGGTGCGGCACTGATGCGCCATGAGAATGGAATGATTGGCACGGTTGTCAGTTCCACGGCCACAAAACCCGGTTTTGCAGCACGCCTGGACATACACTCCGAGAAAGGCAGCGTAACTCTTACGGATGATGTGATAACGCACTGGAGTATCGATGGTGTGGATAACCCGACGGACACCAGTTTTGAATACAACCACAACGGCGCCACCAGCGCGACGGTGAGTGACACTAGCGCCCACAAGGAAATCCTGCAGGATTTTGAACGCGCGGTGAAAACCGGATCGACACCAATTGGAAACGCTGAATCAGCGAGATTGACGACCGAATTGATCCTGATGATCTACCGGGGAAATCTTGTGAAGTAAATCACCCGGACGTGAAAAGGACCTTCATCATGACCCTGGTTTCTGCGGCAGCCGTTGCTCACTTTTTTCAAGTGCCGGTTCGCCTGCAATGAGCCACCGCTATTGGTTGTCATCCAGGATTTTGAAGCCCAGTTGCTCCAGATTCCCGACAAGTTCCGGCTTGATACCGGTTGCCTGAACCGAGTAAAAACCGAACTCCCGCCTGACCGGATAATCGCCGCGCAGTTGTTCAAAGAGCTCCAGGTTTTCGCGCAACACGCGGTCGTCACCGGCTATCTGATAGGTCGACAGAATAGCCCGCGCCAGGACCGAAGCATCATCAAGGCCATTCCCATCCAGTTGAATGACCGGACTACCTGGAACTTCAACACCCGCAGGCTGCCAGTCATCTATCCCCAGCCCGAAAAACCGGCTGATTGCACGGACACTTGCCGTGGTCCCGTTGGCCTTGCCGTCTTTTGAATAGCCGGCGATATGCGGGGTGGCAAAATCCACCAGGCCCAACAGCTTCAAATCAATATCCGGCTCATTCTCCCAGCAATCGATAATCAAGCCGGAAAGCGTACCTGCCCGGCGTGCTTCGCAGACAGCCTTTGACTCAAATACCTCGCCCCGGCAGGTGTTTATCAACACCGGATTCTTGTCCAGGCCGTCGAGAAAGCCGCTGTTCACCATGTGGTAGGTTTTATCCACGCCGTCCATATTCAGCGGAACGTGGAAGCTTATGATGTCCGAATGCTCACGGATTGTCTGCAGCGGTACAAATTGTGCTGAGCCTTCCCGTCTTTCCCTGGGCGGATCATTCAA
>CALBDB010000059.1 GCA_937927755.1 uncultured Lysobacterales bacterium | reverse complement strand
GGCAACTCATGCAACCTGTCTTTAGACTGACCAGTGAGGTTCAGAACGAGATCATTTGCGTTTAAATCGAATCTTACATCTGCGTTTTTGGAGTCCGCCGGGTTAATAAATAACGAGATATTTAAATCACCAAGAGGACCTTTGAGTGAAAATTGAGGGATCTCTAATTTGCCATCCTTCAGAACAGCATCCAGAACCAGGTTTCGAATACTGTCCTTTAAGTACCTTAACTCGGTGATATCAAGCTTTATATGAATATTAGCCCCAGCCAGCGTTTCCAGTGGAATAGGCGTGGCGGGAATTAAGCGCTCAGGGTTTGTTTCTTCTTCTTCATTTACTTCGGGATCAGAAGGTTTCAAAAAAGGCCTGAGGTCCATGTGGTTTGAATGAACTGTTACCTTGATTTCCGGTTTTGGCCCAACAAGTGAAACATCCAGCGCACCTTCCAACTGGCTTTCTCCCAGTGAACCTTTGAGATTACGAATGACAAACTCGTGGGCATTACCACTGAAGTCGGCCCCAAGACCCAGCGCCAGGGCAGGCAATTGCTCACCTCCGAGACTTCCGAGCGTGGACAGATTCTCTGAAGTTACGCTTATCTTGATGTCAGCGCGGCCGTCCGAAGCGTCATCGTCGAGTTCACCCTGCATAATGACCTGCAAATCACCAATACCTGCATCAAACTGCTTCAGCGAGATATGATGGCCCTGCTTGTTACCGACAGCTTTAATTTTGAATGCTGCCGGGAGTGGTTCAAACATGTTTGTTGGTAAAGGCAACTGGCGAATATTGTCACCCTGAATATCCACATTGAACCGGGTATCACTGCCACTGCTGAGCGGCCAACCCAGTTCCAGGTCAACCTTGGCGTGAGCCTTGTCAGTTTCGAAGTTAAAACTCCTGATGGCCAGTAAACCGGTATCCAAAGAGACCTGGCCACTGGATTGAAAAGGCCTTGAGGGGAAGATCAATTCATCACGCTCAACCAGCAATTCGCGCAAGCCCGGACCCTCAGCCGAAAACCGGATACTGGACCCGATCCAATCGGCCTTGTTGCTGATCAGGCTGTCAAGTTCAAGCCTGGTCTTTCCGATACTGCCTTTGATATTCTCCAGTTTCCATCCATCATCCTCAAAGGCAAACCGTCCTGTGGCCTGGTAAGGCTGGCCAGGGACAAAGATTTCCAGCGAATCACCTGTCACCGCAAAATTTTGCAATAAAGACAGGTTTTTACCTTCGAGCTCAAAATCCAGACCGGTACCCACAAGCTGCTCATTGAACTGAACCAGACCAGACCCGCCCAACTGGATATCTTCGAATTCTGCCTCGATATTCTCGAGCTCCAAACCATTCTCCACCACTCGAACCCTGCCACTCACACCATAGGGACTACGGGGGATTTCAAAATCACCAACCAGTTTGCGCAGCATCTGGGCGAGATCCTGACCATTAATTTTCAGTTCGAGGCTGGTTCCTATAGCACCGGGGTCAAAGACGACCAGGCCACCTAACTCCAGGCGGTCATCGTCGATGGATACCAACACCCCGCGCTCAATCAGCATGCCGTTCTCAACAAGCTCGATGCGGGTGTTTAAGGTAAACGGCTGTTCCGGCAAGGCATCGATATCAAATGCAGACATCAAGGCATGTGCATTCTTCCCATTCAAATGTAGTTGAATTTTACTACCCAGATAACCCGGGGCCGGACCAAGGGTGCCGGATATAGTGGCCTCGCCAAGGGAGGTTTTCAGATCGACCTTTAGCAACTCCACATCGTCGGGCGATACATCAAGATAACCCCGTATTTCGAACGGACCGGTTGCAACCCCCGGTATACCCAGCAAATCACGGAATTGCTCGACATCGTCTCCGGTCACCGTCAACTTGATTCGACTAGCATCAAGCTCGGGGAAGTTGGTCAACAGCGCATCCAGAACGAGCCGGGTACCGCCAATGCTCAGGGTCAGGTTGGATATGTCCAGTGTTTCGCCCACCCTTGTCGCATCACCCTTGAGGCTGAACGGTTTGTCCGGCCAGTTTTCAATCCCGAAAGAGCGTGTAAAAGAACCAAGACTTGGGCCGTTTATGGCCAGGTTCGTATCAAGTTCGTTCAATTCAAACAGGTCAGTCGCCCGTGCAGAGGCGCTCAAGGTGATGTCCCCTATCTGTCCGCTAATATCCACTTCATAAAGACCATTGACGTCGCCCCCCCTGGAGCGTAGTAAAAACTCACCGCTACCAAGGTCTTCAAAGCCCAGCATGGTGGTAATCTCATCAACGTCAGGACCCTGCATTTCGAAATTGAATTGCGGGTGCCTGGGTTCGAACCAGTCATCAATCAAACCGTTTCCACTCAGCACCAACTCACCAAGCTGGCCGCTAGCCGTGAATTTGATATCTCGCCCGCTTTGCAAGCTTGTGTAGGGTCCTATGACACCTGAGTAATTAACAGGTCTATCGTTGAAAGACCCATTCATGGAGGTGCGCAGCATCGCGTCTGCTTGCTGGTTATGGTTCAGCGAATTGATTACAAATGTATGTTCAATCCCTTTTACGCCATTAATAAATCGCAACGTCGCGTTACTGATCTGGCCGTGCTTGAAGAATATTGCTAGCGATGGGTCCTGCTCGTTGTCCTTAGCGGTTGGTGCGTCAGGTGATTTGGCGGTTATCCAGTTTCCAGCCCCATTGACGTCTGATTCCAGGTTTATTACCAGGTCTTCAACCACCAGGGACTCAATCGCAATGATTTTTTTAAATAGCGAAGCGGTATGCAGGGTCAGTTGCAGGTGTCCGACGGCAACAAGTTGATCGTGCTTAGCCCAATCGGGCCCGGCAACACTAATATTGTTCGCCGCTATTTCAATTGTCCGGCCGGGGTCAATGTCCAGGTTACCCTGAAGACTGACGGGATAGCCGGCTACACCACTCAGATAGCGCTCTAAAGGTCCTTTGACCAGGCTGGGATTGTAAAGTATTACCAACGCGCCTACGGTCAATGCGGCGATCAAAAGCACCAGCCATTTCAAAAGCCTTCTCATACACTCTAAGCATAACTGTTTTCAGAGGCCTTTGGTTGGTCTTGTAGACGAATCATGCAGGTTCTCGAGTACAAAAAACCGACTTGCGATCTCATTCAAAGAAATAGCCGATTGAATACCCGAAGCGACTGATTGGTGGTTCCATGCGCTGTCCACTGAACGTATCATGCAAGTCAGGAAATGGATTTGTACATCCAGGGATTTTTATATGTGTTCTATATTCGCAATATTGGATATCAATGGTGATTTGCGGGCCTTGCGCAAGGTAGCCTTGCGCCAGTCCCGTTTGCTGCGTCACCGAGGGCCGGACTGGAGCGGCATCCATGCCTGCGAGGGTGCGGTACTGGCGCATGAGCGGTTGGCAATTGTTGATATCAACACCGGCGCGCAGCCGTTGATCTCTAATGATGGCAAACAGTCACTGGCGGTTAATGGTGAAATTTATAATCATCGTGATTTGCGCAAGACGCTGGAACATCCGTATGAGTTCGCCACCGAGTCGGATTGCGAGGTCCTGTTGCCGTTGTACCTGGAAAAGGGCAGCAATTTTTTAAACGATCTGCACGGTATGTTTGCTTTTGTACTTTACGATGAAACCGCAGGTCGTTACCTGATCGCGCGTGACCCAATCGGTATTATTCCGTTGTATTATGGTTTTGATGACGAGCACCAGCTGTACGTGGCCTCGGAAATGAAAGCGCTGGTGGACGTGTGCGCTATCGTGTCCGAGTTTCCACCGGGCCATTTCTGGATGAGCGGCGATGATCAGCCAAAACTTTATTACCAGCGCCCCTGGCAGGATTTTACCACGGTCGAAAAAGCCGAAAGCAGTGTCAACGCGGTTGGTGAGGCATTGGAAAAAGCGGTTATTAGCCACCTGATGACAGATGTGCCTTATGGCGTACTGCTTTCCGGTGGGCTTGACTCATCTATTATTGCCGCGGTTACCCAGCGACATGCGAGTATGCGGGTGGAAGACGGGGAACGCAGTCCAGCCTGGTGGCCACGATTACACTCTTTTGCCGTCGGTTTGACGGGGTCACCTGACCTGGAGGCGGCTGAAAAAGTGGCGGCGCATATCGGAACCGTACACCACGGTTTTGAATTCACCCTGCAGGAAGGGTTGGACGCTCTCGACGAAGTGGTCTATCACCTTGAAACCTATGATGTGACAACCATCCGCGCTGCCACGCCAATGTATTTGCTGGCGCGGAAGATTCACGCCATGGGTATAAAAATGGTTCTGTCCGGCGAGGGTGCGGATGAGATTTTTGGCGGCTACCTTTACTTCCACAAGGCACCGAACGCCCGTTCATTTCACCAGGAGACGGTGCGCAAGTTATCCCGGCTGCACAGTTATGATTGTCTGCGTGCAAACAAGGCCATGGCGGCGTGGGGGGTTGAAGCACGGGTGCCTTTCCTGGATCGTGAATTCCTGGACGTGGCCATGTCGCTGAACCCGAAAGATAAAATGATTACCGAAGGCAAGATGGAAAAACAGATACTGCGGGAAGCCTTCAGTGACATGTTGCCGGATGAAATCGCCTGGCGGCAGAAAGAACAATTTTCAGACGGCGTGGGTTACAGCTGGATTGATGGTATTCGTGATTATGCGAAAACCCAGGTCAGCGCAAAGCAGATGGCCCACGCCGGTAAACGGTTTCCTTTCAATACACCTGCAACGGAAGAGGCCTATCTTTTCCGGCGCCTGTTTGAGAACCATTTCCCGTCGGCCAGTGCGGCCGAATGCGTGCCGGGAGGACCATCGGTCGCCTGCAGCACGCCCGAAGCGGTATTGTGGGACAAGAGTCTGCAGGAAATGGATGACCCATCCGGGCGGGCGGTCCGTTCTGTCCACCGGCAAGCGTATTGAGGGTTTTTTAAAATTTAAACAAGGATTTATTCCTGGGAAAACAATAAATGTTAGTTCAGAAATACGGCGGTTCCTCACTTGCGAACCTTGATAGTTTCATGGCTGCAGGCAGTATTATCAGCAATGCCGGGAGCAAAGAAAAAGTCGTGGTTGTACTATCCGCGATGTACGGTGTCACTGATTTGCTGGAAGCTTCAATTACCGCAGCAGTCGAGGGTGGCGACTTCAGGGCGGCCCTGGATCGTGCCATCGAAAAAGAACAGAAAATCATCGGCGATATGCAGACAGCTGGAATGAGTAGTCCGCTGGCCACGGCATTCCTGGGCCACCAGCGCCAGCGGTTGGCTTCGCGGCTGGAGGGGATAGCATTGCTGGAGCAATGCCCCCCCGATGTCCGGGCCGAAATCCTGTCGGCCGGTGAGGGCTTTAGCTCCCGCTTGATGACCGATCTGCTACAGGCCCAGGGCCATGCCGCCCGTTGGTCAGACACCGATGTCTTGCCGCCCGCCAACGAAAGCTACATCGATAGTCTCGTTGATGTCGAAGCAGCGGCGCCGCTTCTGCAGGCAGCGGTCAGCGGTGACCAAAGCATCCTGGTATTGCCAGGCTTTTACGGAGTAAATGCCAATGGCAAGCCACAACTGATGGGCCGCAATGGTTCCGATTACGTTGCGGCAAGCGCCGCCGCCGCAATCCAGGCACGTTGTTGCGAAATTTGGAAGGACGTCGATGGCTTTTTTACCGCCGACCCAAGAATTGTCGCCAGCGCCAGGTGCCTGGACGAGGTCAGCTACGAAGAAGCAATGGAATTGTCATTTTTCGGCGCCAAAGTCATCAGCGCCAAGGCCCTTACACCTCTAATGAGCGCCGGTATTCCCTGTGAGATCAAGAACACCTATTACCCCGACCTGGTCGGCACACTGATCCATGCCAACACCGAAAAACCCACTGTAGTCCGTGGTATTTCGCACCTAAATGACGTGGCCAGCATCACGCTGCAAGGCGGCGGTATGCGCGGGCGCGTCGGTGTTGCACGACGGGTAATGGAAGCGCTGGCCAGCGAGTCCATTTCGGTGCTGTTGATCGTGCAGTCTTCTTCTGAGTACAGCATCACCCTGTGCGTACGCAGCAATGAAGCGTCCCGGGCGCGTAAAGCGTTGACGGAAGCTTTCCATTTTGAACTGTTGCATGGCCTGATTTCCGAAGTTTCGGTAATGGACCAGCGATCCGTGATCACATTGGTTGGTGATGGGATGAAACATTACCGAGGCGTGGCGGCGCGGTTCCTGGGTGCAATTTCCGCCAGCGGCGTCAATGTAGAAGTCATTGCCCAGGGCTCAACCGAATGCGCCATCGCCGTGGTGGTCAGAAAGGAGTCGGCAGAAGCGGCGCTGCGCGCCAGCCATACGGCATTTTTTAGTCACACGAGCCACATGGATGTCATCCTGCTGGGTTGCGGAAACGTTGGCTCTGCGCTAATACGGCAGTTCATGAAGCAGGACAGCAGCCTGACCGCGGGCCACAAGGCGCTGCACGTCAGGGCCATCGCCGATAGCAGCAAGCTGTTGGTGGGAAACGACACGGTTGAACTCGAAGGCTGGCAGCAGGCGCTTGAAGAGCGGGGGAAAGCCTGGACGATAGATGACATTATTGACATCCGTAAACAACTGGGCTTGCTAAATCCGACCATTATTGATTGTTCAACGGATGAAAACCTGGCGATGGAATACGCGAGTTTCCTGGCCAATGGCTACAATGTCGTGGCGGCCAACAAGAAGGCCAACACCGCCAGCATGGCTTACTACCGCGAGATGCGTGCCACTGCTACCCGGCATTTTCGCAAGTTCATGTATGAAACCAACGTCGGCGCGGGTTTGCCTTTTATCGACACCCTGCAGTCATTGATCCGCTCCGGTGACCGGTTACAGACATTTGGCGGTATCCTGTCCGGGTCGCTGTCGATGATCTTCGGTTTGTTGGAGGATGGGGTCGCGTTTTCCGAGGCGGTTGAAAAAGCCATGCAACTGGGCTTCACTGAACCTGACCCGCGCGATGATTTGTCCGGTATGGACGTGGCGCGTAAATTACTGATTATCGCACGTGAAGTGGGGTTGGAACTTGAGCTTGAGGATATAAATGTCGAGCCGGTGATCGGACCTGAGTTTGCCGATGCTGCTGACAGCACCGAGCTCATATCCCGGTTAAAAGTGCTGGACAAGGAATTTGCCGACAAGGTCGCAATGGCAGAATCCGAGGGAAAGGTTCTGCGTTACGTGGGCCGCGTCGAGGATGGCAGTTGCTGCGTGTCCGTGGATGCTGTTCCAAGGGACAAGCCGCTAGGGTCGATCCGCGACGGTGAAAACGCACTTGTGTTGCACAGCCATTATTACCAGCCCATTCCGCTGGTACTGCGGGGTTATGGCGCCGGCGCGGAAGTCACCGCCGCCGGTGTTTTTGGCGACCTTTTACGCACGGCCTGGAGGCCGCTGGATTTGTAAGTGAGAAGATGATGAACGATAACACCTTGACGGTTTACGCACCGGCCTCTTCCGGCAACCTGTCGGTAGGCTTTGATGCCCTGGGCCTGGCCCTTGCCCCGATCGACAGAAGTTTGTTGGGCGACTGTGTCAGCATAATACCCGGCAAGCCGAATGACTGGATGCTGTGTATAGATGGACCGTTTGCGCATGCCCTGCCACAGGACCAGGAGCAGAATATCGTAATCGCTTCATGCAGGCGGTTTGAACAAGCTGCCCGCGCCAGGGGTGCCGAAATACATCCGCTCAATATCACCCTGGATAAACGGCTGCCGGTGGGTAGCGGCCTGGGCTCAAGCGCCAGCTCCATCGTGGCCACGCTGGTTGCGTTAAATCTGTACTTCAACCGCCCCCTGGACCGCCCTGCATTGTTACGATTGATGGCGGAGATGGAAGGCAGCATCAGTGGTGAAGTACACCTGGATAATATTGCCCCCAGCTTGCTGGGGGGCTTGCGTTTATGCTTGCCGGGTCGCGCCAGGCAATATGGTATGCCCTGGCCCGGTCATTGGCGGTCCGTGGTCGCGTGGCCTGGGTCCCGGTTGGATACGCGAGCGGCACGAGAGGCGCTGCCATCCAAATATGAGCGTAAAACGGTGGTCGCCCACGGTGCGCAGTTTGCCCTGTTCGTACACCAGCTGCACCAGGGTGATGCGGCAGCGGCAGCAGGCTGCCTGGTTGATTTTCTGGCAGAGCCCTATCGGAAATCGCTGCTGCCGGGGTTCAAGGAAGCCCGGGTCGAACTGGCAAAACTGGGTGCGTTGGCAACGGGTATTTCCGGTTCGGGACCAACGATTTTTTGTATTGCTGACGACAGCCGGGTGGCAACCGCTACTGCACAATGGCTTCAGCAGAATTACCTGCAAACTGATCATGGCTTTGTACATATTTGCAGGGTGGACCTCGCCGGCGCCAGGAAAATTTGACCCAAGAACAACATACCCATGAATTTTATTAACATAAGCCATCCGGAACAGAAGGTTACGTTTCCGCAAGCGGTGGTCACCGGCCTTGGAAAAGGCCAGGGTCTGTTTTTCCCGGAGCGACTGGCACCGCTAAACAATATCCAGGCACTGCTCGAGATGGATTTTGTTAGCCGCAGCCCGGCGATATTGCAACACCTGGTAGGTGAAGCGATGGAGCCGGATGTTTTGCAGGCTTGCGTTGAAAAAGCGTTTAACTTTCCACTCATGCTGGAACCAGTGTCCGAAGGTGTTAATGCGCTGGAGCTGTTTCATGGTCCATCGCTCGCATTCAAGGATTTTGGTGCACGTTTCATGGCGCAGTGCCTGGCGGATTTCAACGCCGGTCACAAGACCACCATATTGACTGCGACATCCGGTGATACAGGGGCTGCCGTGGCGCTGGCATTCTACGGGCAACCGGGTATCGACGTAGTGGTCCTTTACCCAAAAGGGAAGGTGACACCACTACAGGAAAAGCTGTTTTGCACGCTTGGCGGCAATATCAGGACGGTTGCAATCGAAGATGATTTTGATGCCTGCCAGAAGTTGGTCAAACAGTCCTTTGACGACCATTATTTAGTGGAGGCGCTTGGACTCAATTCCGCTAATTCGATCAACGTTGCGCGATTACTGGCCCAGGTTTGTTACTATTTTGAGGCTGTCGCGCAATTGCCGGAAGGTACCATGCCGGTATTCAGTGTACCCAGCGGAAATTTTGGTAATGTCACCGCCGGCTTGCTGGCCCATGCGCTGGGCTTGCCCGTCAAGCGCATGATCGCAGCGACCAATAGCAACGACACGGTACCAAGGTTTTTTAAGTCCGGGCACTGGGACCCGCGGCCGACGGTGACAACACTTACCAACGCCATGGACATTTCACTGCCAAACAATTTTCCCCGTGTGTTGGAAATGGGGCAGCGGCATGGTTTGCCCTTACAGCAACTGCTTACGTCTTTTGCCATTGACGATGAGGAGACCAGGGATGCAGTCAGGGCGCTCGATGCTATCGGCTACCTGGCGGATCCGCACAGTGCGCTGGCCTGGAGAGCGCTTGCCGGCAACCTGGAAGAAGGCGAAACGGGCGTATTTCTGTGTACCGCACACCCGGCAAAATTCAAGGAGACCATTGAAGACACGCTGAAACGCCACGTGGTGTTGCCAGTGGAACTGGAGCAGGTTGCTCAGAAAAAGGTTTTGAGCACCTATATGCCGGCAGATTTTGCTGTTTTGAGGGCATTTTTACTGGAAGCCTGAGTTTTACCAACTTTTTCCCTTGCCGGTTGTTCTTAAGTTCAAGGGGTGTTTTTATCGAGGCGTAGGCTCCGGGTAAAACCGGGGCCTTTTTTTTGGGCAAAAAAATGCCCCGATTCCGGAATTTGGTGAAGGAGGACGAAACACCAGGGTTACTGGAACCGGGGACTTAAACAACGCAACATAAAACTACACTCAAAAACTACACCACAAAATTTAAAAATACCCCGGCTTCAAAACTGGCGAAAGGGGGGGGGAATCCACCAGGGTTAGACGAAGCCGGGGCATAAACCCGGTAGCGGGCGCTTGCTACCGATAACCCCAAAACCAAATTACTGACGCCCACACTTACCTGTAAAAGACTTATCCAAAAATCACCAGGACATTGACGGTAATCGCAATGATTGAGCCGGCAACCACGATCCGCATGATGTTTTTCATGATTTTGTGCTCCATCTTCGATCTCCTGTTTATTGCCTGGTTCGGACGGGTGGCGACTTGCTGTCCATCATCATTAACTTTCGTTGAGCCAACTCGCATGCATTCAGCATACGTTCGGTTGCCTGCTCAGAAACTGTCCCTCTTCGGCTCTCAATCATGTAGCGCCAGAATTCAATTTCCGCCTGCAACATTTTTTCCTCTGCCTGCATTGCTGCTATTCCATCGGCTGCGTTTTCGATGGGCATACTTTAGGCAAGACAGGCCTGGCCCGCTTGACCAAAGCGGACATTCAGTTGACCGAAACAGAACAGTGGAAGAGAATTACGAGATGCGGTACAGCCAGCAACAAAGGTAGTTCACGAGATGTCGGTTTTTGCACCCAGCGTGGTTAATCTGTGGAAAACCATTGAATCCTACGGTATTGATCCGGCCCCTCTTTTTGCAGCGGAGGACATAAACGTCCAACCGCCGATTGACCCGTGTATACGCTTGCCGTATCAGAAGATTGACCGGCTTCGGGCCAAGGCAGCGGAGTTGTCCGGCGACGAGGCCTTCGGGCTTCGCTCGGCTTCGGTTTATCTTCCTTCGCAATTGGGTGCCCTGGGTTATGCCTGGGACGCCAGTCTGACTCTGAGAAAAGCCCTTCAGCGCGCGGAAAGATTCATTCGTGTCGTTAACGACAAGGCCTCTGTCGTCCTTGAGGAGAGAGATGTATGTTTGGTTGTTACTTTCAGGTTGAATCAGGACAGTGCAAATATCTTTGCCAGAGATGACGGGGCACTGGCACTGATTACCAGGATGTGCCGCTTGATCAGCGGTGAGAAGTTCCGGTTACAGGCGGTTAGTTTCAGGCACGTTGAGCCGAAAGATATCAAACCCTATTTTGAATACTTTGCCTGTCAGCTGAACTTTGACCAGGCTGACAACCAATTACTGATCCCCTTATCACTTGTCGACGAAACACTCCCCGGCGGGAGCCCGGAAATGACCTTGCTGCATGACCAGGTGATTACCAAGCGCCTGGCGCGTATGCACCGTGAAGATATCGTGGCGAGGCTGAAGGCGGTTTTAATTGACCTGTTGCCGACCGGTGACACCAGTGATGAAACAGCGGCGAATGCACTGCATATGTCAGTACGCACCATGCACCGCAAGCTGGCAGACGTTGACAATAATTTCAGGACGATTCTGGTTGAAATGCGGCGTGAACTGGCTGAACAGTACATCATGGACAACAGCCTGACCCTGACAGAAATTTCTCTGTTACTGGGCTTTTCCGAGCCCAGTTCATTTTCACGTGCATTCAAAAACTGGACAGGTGCAGCCCCCAGTGAGTTACGCCAATCCCGCCGCTGACCTGGCCATCAGGGCGTATCGCCGGCTCCATCGACAATTTCGGCTGCAGCTTGCCGGATTTTCGGCCACGCATTAAGGGCAGTTGCATATTCCGCCCAAACCTCTTTCCAGAAAGCGATGAGTTCACTGCCTTCCATTGTTTGTGGCAGCCCCTTTGTTGGAAAGTTTTCATCGCTGGCCCGGGCCATGGCGGCCGTTAACTGCTCAATACCATCTTTCAAATACGCTTTCCAATCGGCCGGAGCAGACTCCCCTTTTTCCAACAAAAGGCTCAAGTCCTTGAGCTGAAGTGAAATAGTATGCAGCCGGGTATCCCTGTACATTTTTTCCAATGATTCTGCTGATGCAGCAGCCATACCGTCAAACCAGGCAGACAGGGCTTTCAAGCGCTCAGTTGGTGATGTTGCAAGGCAAAGAGGTTTTTGATCCATGACCTTCTCAAAAAAGAACCTTGGAAAGGAATGGTTCGGTGAAAAATCAAGATCCTTTTTCTGCCATTCTCTCTTGGGAATTGGTAAATGTGGCACTGCCCAAGGATAATCGAGTGAAACAGCATCCGGGTAAATAAAGTCCAGCATGTAACCAAACAAACGATCTTCGCCACGCATAATGGGAAAGTAGGGAGGTAACAATTTCCGGTTGTCAAATCCGGTTATTGCGGACATGTTAGGCCGCGGTGCAAAGTGGGGGTTATTGCGACCGCTCCATACCAGGCGACTACTTAGGGCATTCTTTGTGGCAGGTTTTGATGCCAGCATTCTTTTTAAAGATTCAGGGGCCATTTCAGGCAACCAGGTATTTCGACCTGTTCCCGGACAACCCAGGGAGCCGCATTCAGTCACCAGTATGGGCGAATCCGAATGAAGATCGTTACTTATTCGAGTGGTTGCATTTGCAAAGCCAGATGGTTTTAGATGGTTTTGACCCAATACTTCCAGCGCTTCCGAAAAAGACAAACCCAGGCATTGCATATGGCGAGTCACGGGGTCAGGGTTGATGGACTGGTGTCTTGGCTCCCAATCCTGTTCACGGGAGAAAAAATCTGCTTCGCGGGGTTCGTCTGAAAAGGAAATATCCGGTTTGGGTCGTCGCGGGTTATAGACATCGCAAAGGGTGTCGTCATCCATTACCACCAGGCGGCGCCCACAGGAAAGCAGCAAGGCGAAATTTCGAGCCAGGCCACTGGTCCAGTGATTACGCCACCTGGACTGGTCAGCTAAAAACCTTATGGCATTTTGATATTCCGGCAGTCGGTCTGCCAGGCCATCCAAAAGGGCTTTTTGCTCATCCTGGCCGAAATAGAATAGTGACGCGTCAACCCTGGAAGAAAAAATTTCGACCAGTTTTTTGTTTTTATTTATATTTTCAGGTTTACGCGAATCATCCACAACGTACAGGCGCTGGATTTTTCTTGTCTCGCAATTGGTGGCGATGGAAGTAAGCAGCCTTTCGAGTGCTTCCGGCCTTTCCCATGTAACGATGGCGACAACGGGTGAAGCAGCATCATTCCGCACCGGTATGCTGTTTTTGCTTTTAAATTTGTTACTTATCTCTTTCGCGGACACCATCATGCCGCTTTCGAGCATGGTCTCGAAAACCTTGCGGATATCGGCTTGCTGCCCCTGCATCCCCGGGTTGAGTTCTATGATTTTGGCAACATGCTGATCGAGCGTCTTGAATTGGTCGCAGCGTAAAAGAGACGCATAAACCTCGGGCTTAACCAAGGCGCGTTTTTTATTGTGCGGGTTATGCAGTAATAGTTCGCCGCCGGGAAGTGGGTAGGCCTTGCAAACATCAAACGCAACCCAGTCCGGCAACGGCTTAAACCCGCTTGAAGGGTTAACGTCCAGTTCCAGTGAAAAATCTGTTTTATCGGTCATTACGCGTGTCCTGTTTTTCGGCTAACTCCTGACAAAAAGCACGGCAGGCAACGACCGAGTGATAGGGCTCTGATGTGTTTCTGAATAACAGGGCTGCATGCTGCTGAGCCTGGTTTTTAAGGTCCACTTGTTCCTGTTTCGAATATTTGCTTACGGCCACAGCCATTAACTGTCCGGCTTTGTCACAATGCTCAATATCAAAGCTGTACAAACGAGGACTGACCTCGGGCAGTTTGTAAATATGCTGGCAGAACAGCAATCGCCCCCACTCTTCCCTGGCCCCGGTCCAGTCAAGCTGATGTATTTCATTTGCAGCAATGGAGGTGGATAACAACATCAGAAGCGGTGTGAAAACCAGGCAACGGCGCAATTTGAGCTTATACATATTCGTTTTTCTAAGTTAACGGACCGGAATTTTATCCAATCGCAGATTGTAAGGGAGAGGGTTGAAACTGTCCTGCATAAAAAAAGGCAAACGCATAAATGGATGAGCGCTTGCCTTATTAGTACTGTACAAAAGCATGTGGCGGCTAATACACCGCCCGGCGTACAGCGGGTGGCGAAATCATTCGAAGACAACAACCTACCAGATGGTCCCCCCAGCAGTTGGAAATCGAACCAGGATTATGAAAACCCTTTCTCATTATCACCGGCTAAATTAAGCATACTCCAACGTGCGCGAAAAAGCTATTACAGGCACAAAACTGCTTATAAATCGGTCTTTTTCAGAAGGCGCCGGCAGGTCCTGGGAAGACCACGGGGCTCTCGTTGCCATCTTTTGCAACGCTGGCAACTCCGAAAAAATAGTTATCAATCACGACATTTTCGAGCGTGTACTGATCAACCTTCCCAACCCATCTGCTGTGGCTCCACCCTGGCTCGGTGGTAAGACGCCAGTAAACGCGGTAACCGGCCAGGTTCTGGTCTTCACCCATGGCCCACTTCAGTGTTGTGCTTGCCCGCACTATGCCCTCAATGCTGACATCTGCCGGCGGCGCCGGCGCCCAGGCGAGAGCTGCGAGTGAAACCGCGTTCACTGCGGTCAGTTTGGAAGCAAACTCAAAATCTACAAATTCGATGGTATCACCAAAATGCCGGCCATCCTCAAGGCGTAAATCCTGGTGCTGGCGGTCGTAGTGCTCGTTGGTCTCCATGATCCTGACAGCCGGAAAGCCCGCCTCATTGAATGGCCGGTGATGGCCGCCGCGGCCAAAGCGGTCCAGGCGGTAAACCATTACCAGGTCCATATTGCTTACATACTGCTCGCCGACCCGTTTGACATAACGCGCCAGGTTGCGCGACGCAGAGTCCACTTCACCACCGGTAAAGTACCGTTTGCGGGCTTCTTCCTCTGTTTCGACCCAGCGAACGCCCTCGGAGAAAACCCGGGCGCTGTGATTGTCGATGATACCGTTGATGCCGGCGATGTTACCGATCATGTCGTTGTTCAGCACGGCATCGATATTCCAGCCATTCTCTGTCGCATGTGCAGCCACGATCTTGCCACCGAAGAGACCCTGCTCTTCACCGGCTAAACCGGCGTAGACGATACTCGCGGAAAACTTGTAGCGGCTTAATACTCGGGCTGCCTCGATAACCCCGGCCATACCGGAGGCATTGTCATTGGCGCCGGGCGATGTACTTTTGGAATTCATCGGGTCCGTAACACGCGAATCAATATCCCCGCTCATCAATACCATGCGATCGGGATCATGTTGGCCGCGCTGAATGGCAATGACACTGACGATTTCGTGCGGGTCCGGTATACGTGCGCCGGTTACCGTGTCCGAGATTGTTATTACTTCCAGGCAGCCCCCGCATTCCTTTGAAATGGCTTTGAATTCTGTCTCTATCCATCTGCGAGCCGCGCCGATACCGGTGGTATCCGATTGCGTATCGGAAAGGCTGTGGCGTGTGTCAAAGCTTACCAGTTTGGTCACATCCTTCTCGATTCGCCGGGCGGAAGTTGCACTGGCGATGTCATACAGGCGCATGTCTTCCGCAGGTGGGACCTGGGCGGGGAGGCTGGTGGCCAATAGGGCTGAAGTAACAAAAACTAGTTTCCTGATCATTGTTTTTCCAATGCTATTGAGAGGTAAGAGTTCAATGGGTAACTTTAGCATTTCCAACCATGGAAAGCGTGAGGTCGGAATCGTAGAGGATGCTGATCCAATCAACGTCATGATGAAATTGAAATTTAAGCTCACAAAAAAAGCCGGGCCCGTTACGGGCCCGGCTAGTAGGAGGAGTGGTTAGTTTCAAACAATCTTGCAATAGTCCTTAACTCACATTGTGTGACAACCAATTCAGCAAAATGTTTAATCCAGATGCGAAAAATCATCAAATTAATTTTTCGAAGCGGATAGAATGATTCCCCGATGCATCGAATAACTTCAAAATTGCGAGCAAAATCACCGCCCGAAGCATTGGAATACACCATTATCCGCCGTCCGCGTGTTACCAGGCGCCTGCACATGGAACTGGACCAGCAGGGCGGTTTGGTGGTCGTTGCACCTGCTCACTGGCCAAGGAAATATATTCGGGAGACGCTGGCTCAAAATATACCCCGTGTTGAACGGTTCCTTGCCAGAGCACGGGAAAAACAGGTAACCCCATTGCAATACGCGCAAGGGGAGCCTCATTTCTACCTGGGTGAAAGATATCCGTTGGCAATTCATCACGTGGCGGGGAGGGGAACACAAGTTGCGTTTGTTGATGATCGAATACGAATCGATACGCCAAAACCGAATCCGGAAAACATTCAGACCAGTCTGCAAAACTGGTATCTGAACATGGCGGGTCCGGTTTTTAGTGACCGGTTGGCCGTTCTTTCCCGCCGCGCCCCCTGGGTAAACGGCAAAGCTGTCCCGCTGAAGCTGAGGAGGATGAAACGCACCTGGGGTAACTGTTCGTCAAAGGGTGCTATCAAGCTGAACACACACCTGATCAAGGCGCCGCTGGAAATTATTGATTCAGTGATCGCGCATGAGCTTTGCCATCTTGAGGAGATGAATCATGGCAGGGCATTTTATACACTGCTGGAAAAACTGAATCCGGACTGGAGACAGCACCGCGCCCGGCTGCGTTCGGAGGGGTTTGTTTATCTCCTTACGTAAAGCCCGTCAAACCAAACTGCCCATTCACTGGTTTCCAGGCTCTTTTGCTCAAAGAACTGGCGCACACTGCCATCCTCATTGGGTGTCCACCTGCCCCTGAAGGCATGGCTTTTACCGGTTTTGTAGTAGTTGATTTTGCCATTCAGAACCATCGAGCCGGATTCGTCCAGGCCACCCGTATAGTCAATTGAATAACCGCCGGCCACCCACAGCTGGCGCCATTGGTTTTCAACCGGGTCGTAGTAATTCATGCTCCTGCCGGTACCACCCTGGACGCTGGTCCAGTTTTCCATGATCAGGCAGTTTCCGTGATGCTTGGTGATCGAGTTGGTGCCCTGGAAGTCGCGCTTTTCATCATTGCTGTAGACATTCCACTCTCCCACCCAGAAATCAAAATCACCAAAATGTTGTTCTGTCTTACAAATGGGTTCGGGCGGCGCCGGTGGTTCGGCAGCTGGGTCCTGTGCCAGGCCGGTGGTCGCGTAAGCAAGGCTGGTAATGCTGATCAGAGCTATTTTAATTGGCCAATTCATAATAGTGACACTCCACCGGGGACAGCTTGATAGTGCGTCCACCGCTTTTTCAAATGTTGAATGATTTCATCCTGTTTATAGGACAATCCATTGGCCGGGTACATCTTTCTGCGTCAGGGCGAGTGGTGAACAGGGCGTTTTGCGTCAAATCAGGGCTTTTCAAAATATTGTCACCGTGTAGGATAGGATGTTCCCGTCTGAAAAACTGCGGCGGGGATTTACACGGGGCTGGAATGCAAGGAGCCAGATAAGCCTGAACAGGCGATTGAACTGAAATATGAATCAAGTAGAGCACACGACGGGGCTATACCGGCCGGAGCGGGCCAAGGATAGCTGTGGTTTTGGACTTATCGCTCACCAGCTTGGAGAGGCCAGTCACGAACTGGTGAGAACAGCTTGTGTGGCATTGACCCGAATGACGCACCGTGGCGCGGTCGCGGCTGATGGTAAAACCGGCGATGGTTGCGGTGTGCTGATGCAGTTTCCAACGTCGTTTTTCCGGCAGGTTGCAGAGGAAGCCGGTTTTCGCCTGGGCCGCGTATTTGGTGTCGGTATGGTGTTTTTGAGCAGGGAGCCGGAAGTGGCCGCGCGCTCCCGTAAACTCCTTGAAAAGCACATTCAGAATGAAACGCTGGGCATAGCCGGTTGGCGCACTGTTCCGGTTAATCCGTCGGTATGCGGTCAAACTGCGCTGGACTCCATGCCGTGTATTGAGCAGGTTTTTGTTAATGCCCCCCCAGGTTGGGCCGCCCATGATGTTGAGCGGCGGTTGTTTGTCGCCCGCCGTATGGCCGCGGCTGAAAATATGAACATGGAACAGTCGGATCCGCAATTCTACGTGGCGACGCTTTCCAACCTGACAACGGCTTACAAGGGCCTGGTCATGCCCGAAAACCTGCCCGAGTTCTATAGCGACCTGAAAGACCCGCGGCTTGAAAGCGCTATCTGTCTGTTTCATCAGCGTTTTTCAACCAATACCCTGCCAAACTGGAGATATGCTCAGCCCTTCCGCTTCCTGGCGCACAATGGTGAAATCAATACTATCGAAGGCAACCGCAGTTGGTCTGAAGCACGTACACCCAAGTTCCAGACACCATTGCTGCCCGACCTGCAAAAGATTCGACCGCTGGTGAACCAGGAAGGATCGGATTCTTCATCGCTCGATAATATGTTGGAGATCTTTTTGGCTGGAGGCATGGACGTTTTCAGGGCCATGCGAATCCTGATCCCCCCCGCCTGGCAGGCTGAACCGGATATGTCAGCGGAGCTGCGGTCATTTTATGAATTCAACTCAATGCATGTTGAGCCCTGGGACGGCCCCGCGGGAATCGTCATGACAAATGGCCGGGTCGCGACCTGCAACCTGGACCGGAATGGCCTGCGTCCGGCGCGCTACGTAATCACGAAAAACAACTGGGTCACACTGGCCTCGGAAGCCGGTGTTTGGGATTACGAAGAAGCCGAGGTGGTTGAAAAGGGTCGTGTAGGCCCGGGTGAAATGTTTGTCGTCGACACACAGCTTGGCAACGTATGGCGATCACGCGAGATCGATGACGCACTCAAGACCCGACACCCCTATGGAGACTGGTTGTCGGAAAACATTATCCGCATCAAGGGTAACGATGAGCTGGAAGAAACAGCGGCGCAGATTTATATAAGGGAGGCCATGCAGGATCTCCCGGCTTTTCAAAAACTGTTTGGTATCAGCGAGGAAGAGCGTGAGCATGTGATCCGTGTGATGGCGGAAAGCTCAGTTGAGGCAACCGGTTCGATGGGGGATGATACACCGATTGCGGTATTGTCACGCCAGGCACGGCCTGTATATGACTATTTCCGGCAACAGTTCGCCCAGGTCACAAACCCCGCGATAGATCCTTTGCGTGAACGTTCGGCGATGTCGCTGGAAACGCTGATTGGCCGGGAACACAATATTTTCCATGAGACCCACACTCAGGCCCATCGCGTGGTGCTGCCGTGGCCGGTGCTGAATGTCGTCAAATACCGCAAACTTCTCGAACTCGACCAGCGTCATTACAGGCACCAGGTTTTCAGTCTCAATTACACGGCAGACGAGGACCTAAAATCAGCGCTTCAAAGACTCACCGGGGAAGTTTCTGCAGCCGTTGCGGATGGCGTAGTTGTTGTCGTTTTGACCGACCGGGATATTGCAATTGACACGTTGCCAATGCACGCGGCGCTTGCGACGGGCGCTGTGCATCAGCAATTGATTAAAGACGGCCTGCGTTGTGACTGCAACATTATCGTTGAAACCGGCACGGCACGCGATTCGCACCACTTCGCCGTGTTATTTGGCCTGGGCGCCACGGCGGTCTATCCCTACCTTGCTTTCCAGGTCATCAATGACTTGCACGCCAGGGGTGCGTTGAAAGGTGATCTTCTGATGCATCGCAAACACTATCGCCGCGGTGTGCGTTATGGCTTGCGCAAAATACTTTCCAAGATGGGCATTTCCTGTGTTACCAGTTACCGTGGTGCGCAATTGTTCGAAGCGATCGGCCTCGGCAGGGAAGTAACAGATATGTGTTGCCCGGGTGCGGCGGGCAATATCGGCGGCGCCGGTTTCCGTGAAATCGAAGCAGACCAGCGATTGCTCGCCCGTTCTGCCTGGGATTATGCCAAGCCTGTAACGCACGGGGGGTTGCTCAAGTTTGCCTGGGGTGGTGAGTTCCATGCTTACAATCCCGATGTCGTCACCACGCTGCAAAAGGCAGTACAGAGCGGTACCAAGAAGGACTACCAGGTGTTTGCCGACCTGGTTAACCATCGGCAGCCCGCAGCCATTCGCGACCTGTTTAAGTTGCGTCCGGCAGAGGCGCCGGTAGCGATTGATGATGTGGAGCGGGCCAGTGAGCTGTTCCCGCGTTTCGACACCGCGGCGATGTCAATTGGCGCCCTGTCACCCGAAGCCCACGAAGCCCTGGCCGTGGCGATGAACACGCTGGGCGGCCACTCGAATTCAGGCGAGGGCGGCGAAGACCCCGCGCGGTTCAACAGCGTCCGTAATTCCAGGATCAAGCAGGTGGCATCCGGGCGATTTGGCGTAACCGCACATTACCTGGTCAACGCCGACATCCTGCAGATCAAGATTGCGCAGGGTGCCAAGCCCGGGGAGGGTGGCCAGCTACCCGGACACAAGGTTTCCGCGCATATTGCCAAACTGCGTCATTCAGTTCCGGGAGTAACCCTTATCTCGCCGCCGCCGCATCACGATATCTACTCTATCGAGGACCTGGCGCAACTGATTTTTGACCTGAAGCAGGTCAATCCCGATGCCCTGGTGTCGGTAAAACTGGTCGCTGAGCGTGGTGTGGGCACCATTGCCGCAGGCGTGGCCAAGGCCTATGCCGATTGCATCACGATTGCCGGCCATGACGGCGGCACCGGCGCCAGCCCGTTGACCTCGGTGAAGTATGCCGGTTCGCCATGGGAGACCGGCCTGCCCGAGGCGCATCACGCGCTGGTTGAAAACGGTTTGCGGGAGCGGGTTCGCCTGCAGGTGGATGGTGGTCTTAAAACGGGCCTGGACGTGATCAAAGGCGCCCTGCTTGGCGCCGACAGTTTTGGTTTTGGCACCGGTCCGATGGTAGCGCTGGGTTGTAAATACCTGCGTATCTGCCACCTGAACAACTGCGCGACCGGCATCGCCACGCAGGATGAACAGCTAAGGGGCGAACATTTCCACGGTTTACCGGAAATGGTAATGAACTACTTCCGCTTTATAGCCGATGAAGTGCGTGAGCACCTGGCATACCTCGGTTTCGAAAAACTTGAGGACATTATTGGACGTAGTGACTTGCTCGAGAAGATTGAACCGCTTACTGACAAACAGCGATGCATTGATTTGGACCCGATCCTGGCCAGTGCCGGTGTCGCAGGTTTGACGGGGGGCGGTTACCGTCGTGTGCGCAACCATCCGCATGACCAAGGCTATCTGAATGCCAGGATAGTGAACAGCGTCGCCGATGCATTGGAAAAATGTGAAAGCGAAGAAAAAACATTTGAAATTAATAACTTCGATCGGTCTGTCGGTGCCGGCCTGGCCGGTGAAATTGCCCGCCGCTATGGCCGGGACGGTCCGGGTGAGGCGGAGTATAAGCTCAGCTTCACCGGTTCTGCGGGGCAAAGTTTTGGTGTCTGGGCGACCACCGGAATGAATTTATACCTCCACGGCGATGCCAATGATTATGTCGGTAAAGGCATGAGTGGCGGCCGGATATGCATCCTGCCCCACCGGGATTCAGAAATCGTCGCAAAGCGCAGCGCGATCATGGGCAACACCTGCCTGTACGGCGCCACCGGTGGTGAGTTGTATGCCGCCGGCCAGGCGGGTGAGCGGTTCGCGGTGCGTAACTCCGGAGCGACGGCCGTTGTTGAGGCCGTTGGTTATCACGGTTGTGAATACATGACCGGCGGCACCGTCGTGGTGCTCGGGCGTACCGGCAGCAACTTTGCAGCCGGGATGACCGGTGGACGCGCCTACGTGCTGGATATCCACGAAAATTTCAAAACCCGCTGCAATACCGCACAGGTAACCGTGGGTAAACTGGAAACCGGAGAAGACAGCGCAGACAGGGCTCGTCTGCAGTCGCTGATCGAGTCCCATGTGAAATATACCGGCAGTGAGTGGGGCCAACGGATACTCGATAACTTTGAGCATTTCATTTTCAAATTCCGCGTTGTCGAGCCAAAACGGGAGAACGTCGAGAAACCGGCTTCACCAGCACCCCTGAAGGTGGTGGGATGAGCAAACTCAACATACGCAGCAAATTTGAATTCATTGACCGCAGGCGGGCGGAACCGCACAAGCACTCCACCGAATCCCGTCGGCATGAATTCCGTGAAATCTATGATCCTTTCCAACAGCAGGAAGGCGAAGCGCAGGCGGAGCGCTGTATCGCCTGCGGAAACCCGTATTGCCAGTGGAAGTGCCCGGTTCACAACTACATACCGGACTGGCTTAAACTGGCCGCGGAGGGCCGTATCTTCGAAGCCGCCGAGCTGGCGCACCGGACCAACAGCCTGCCGGAGATCTGCGGGCGTATTTGTCCACAGGACCGGCTGTGCGAGGGCGCTTGCACGCTCAATACGGATTACGGTGCGGTGACCATTGGCGCCATCGAGCGCCATATTACCGACACCGCATTTGCCCAGGGCTGGAGACCGGATCTTTCGAATGTCAAACCAACCGGTTTTAAAGTGGCTGTGATCGGCGCCGGCCCGGCGGGACTGGCATGTGCCGATGTACTGGCGCGCAATGGCGTTAAGGCCATTGTCTATGACAAGCATCCCGAAATCGGCGGCCTGCTGTCTTTTGGCATCCCCGAATTCAAACTGGAACAGCAGGTGATCAAAACACGCCGCCGGATACTTGAAGGCATGGGAATCCAGTTTGTGCTGGGCGCCCATATCGGCCGTGATATTTCATTCAGCGATTTGCTGGACAACCATGACGCAGTTTTTCTGGGTCTTGGTACTTACACGGCGATGAAAGGCGGAATACCGGGAGAGCAAGCCACCGGTGTTTACAGGGCTCTGGATTACCTGATTGGAAATACAAAGTCGCTGCTTGATATGCCTGCCGGCGAACACCCGTATATAGATTTGAAGGGCAAGCGGGTATTGGTGCTCGGCGGCGGCGATACAGCGATGGACTGTGTACGCACGGCCATTCGACAGGGTGCGAGCGAAGTGCATTGCCTGTACCGTCGCGACCGTGAAAACATGCCTGGTTCACAGCGCGAGGTGGATAATGCCATCGAAGAGGGCGTGCAGTTTCGTTTTAATGTCCAGGCGCTGAAAATTTCAGAACAGCAGGGCAACGCAACAGCCGTCAGGGTGGTTGAAACACGTCTCGGCCTGCCGGATGAATCCGGGCGTCAAAGACCGGAACCCATTGAAGGCAGTGAGCGTAATATTGAAGCCGATGCAGTGATTGTGGCCTATGGATTCCAGGCGTCACCTGAGAGCTGGTTTGAAGAATTTGGTATTGAAACCAACCAGTGGGGCCTGGTCAAAGCCAGCGCTGAGGACGGGTTCGCCTTCCAGACATCCAACCCGAAGATTTTTGCTGCCGGTGATATGGTGCGTGGCGCCGACCTCGTGGTTACGGCGGTTGCCGATGCGCGCAGTGCGGCTGAGGCGATAACCCGCTATCTTACCTGATGTGACCGGGCGCCTTGTTAGCCCCGGGATCAGGTATTGAGTTAATAGGGATGTCTGGCGTGTTGGGCAGTATAATAATGGATTATGTTTTGAGCATATTTCCGGATGGGGGCCCATGGAAGCAAGCAAGCTTGATCAATTAAAAATCGAGCGTGAACCCGAAACCGACAGCGGCCCTTCACGCTGGCCCGTTTTAATCCTGGTAGTGATCGTGGTGGCGATTGCCGCTTACTGGTTTTTCCTGAAGCCGGATGCGGCGATCGAAGTGCGTACAGCGGTTGCCCGTGAGATCTCCAACCAGGCAGCCAGCACTGTGCTGAATGCATCCGGTTACGTTACCGCGCGGCGCCAGGCAACCGTATCGTCCAAGTTTACCGGCAAAGTTGTGGAAGTGCTGATTGAAGAGGGCATGTCGGTAGAGGAGGGCCAGGTCCTCGCCCGGCTCGATGATTCAAATGTTATCACCAGTTATGACCTGGCCGAGGCACAACTGATTTCTGCCCAGAACTCGCTCAAAGAAACCGAAGCGTTGCTGGTCGAGGCGCGCGCCAACTTAAAACGCACACAAAACCTGCTTGAGCGCGGTTTATCATCGGAAGCAGAGATGGATAGTGCGCGGGCAGGTTCCGGATTTTTGGAAGCCCAGCTAGGACGTAAGAAAGCTGATGTGCAGGTGGCCGAGAAGCAGCTTGGTGTTTATCAGCAGCAATTGGAAGACACGATAATCCGTGCCCCGTTCTCCGGCATCGTAGTAGCCAAGAATGCTCAGCCCGGGGAAATGATCTCTCCCGTTTCTGCCGGTGGTGGTTTCACCCGTACCGGTATCGGCACCATCGTCGACATGGACTCACTGGAAATCGAAATTGATGTAAACGAGTCTTATATCAACCGGGTCAAGGCCGGCCAGAAAACGGTTGCCACACTGGATGCCTATCCGGATTGGCAGATTCCATGCCATGTCATAGCAATTATTCCCACGGCAGACAGGCAAAGGGCCACGGTGGAGGTGCGGGTAGGTTTTGATGAACTGGATGAGCGGATCTTGCCGGATATGGGTGTTAAGGTCGCGTTTCAGAATGGGGTCAATGCATCTCCCGGACGCGCCGGTGTATTGGTGCCGCAATCCGCAATCCAGGAGGATAATGGCAAGCAGTATATCTGGCGTGTTGTCGATGGCGTGGCTGAACGAATGGCCGTTGCCACGGCGGGTGAACGCGGTAAAGAGATTCTTGTTACTGCCGGTATTGCAGGGGGTGATAAAGTGATATTGAATGCGCCGACTGACCTCCATGCCGGTGTGCGGGTGAAGGAAATAAACGGATGACGGAACTCAATACGGATAACAGCCTTGTCAGGGTAAGCGGCGTCGACAAGGTATTCAAACGTGGCTCGGAAGAGATTCATGTGCTTGGCGGCCTGGACCTGGAAATTCCCAACGGAGAGTTCCTGGCGCTTATGGGGCCGTCGGGTTCCGGAAAATCAACGCTATTGAATTTGGTTGGCGGACTGGACCGGCCCAGCGAAGGTACGGTGGAAGTGGGTGGAAAGCGTATTGACAAGCTTTCCGAACGAAGACTGGCTGCATGGCGCGCAAGGCACGTAGGCCTGGTGTTTCAGTTCTATAACCTGATGCCCGTTCTTTCCGCGCAAAAAAATGTCGAATTGCCGCTGCTTCTCACCAGGCTATCTGCATCAGAACGAAAAAAACGTGCGGCCATAGCATTGGATATCGTTGGTTTGTCGCATCGCGCAGGCCACTATCCGCGGCAATTATCCGGCGGCGAACAACAGCGCACCGGTATTGCCAGGGCGATTGTGACCGATCCGACCTTATTGCTTTGTGATGAGCCGACAGGTGACCTGGACCGCAAGGCCGGCGATGAAATCCTGGACCTGTTACAAGCGTTGAATAAGGAGCAGGGAAAAACCATCATCATGGTGACCCATGATATTCACGCGGCGGCGCGTGCCACAAGAACACTGTACCTGAACAAGGGTCAGCTCAGTACCTCACCGGTCGACTGATCCCTGGAACAGAATAGTGAAATATCTATATCTCATTTTCAGCAGTCTAAAGCGCAAAAAATTGCGTACCGGCCTGACGATATTGTCGATCATGGTCGCGTTTATCCTGTTTGGATACCTGACGGCAATCCGCCAGGCCTTTGATGCCGGTGTTGAGGTTGCCGGGGCGGACCGTTTGATTGTGCGGCACAAGGTTTCTCTCATTCAGTTGCTGCCGCAAAGCTACGAAGAAAAAATGGAGAGGATTGATGGCGTCGATAATGCCGTCCACTCCACCTGGTTTGGTGGAATTTACCAGGAGCCCAGGAATTTCTTCGCACAGATGCCGATCATGCCGGAAGAGCTATTCGATATGTACCCGGAGTACGTCATCAGTGATGAACATAAAGCCGCCTGGCTGGAAAACCGTGCCGGCGCCCTCGTGGGCCGTGGCCTGGTGGATCGCTTCGGTTGGAAATTGGGTGACCGTATACCCATCAATGCCACTATCTGGACCAAGAAAGATGGCGGCAGAACCTGGGAGTTTGACCTGGTGGCCATCTACGATGGCGCGGAAAAGGGCACCGACACCAGCCAGTTTTTTTTCCGCTACGATTTTTTTGATGAAACGCGGGCCATGGGTGAAGGCCTGGTCGGGTGGTATACAGTGCGTGTAGCGGACCCGGACAGGGCGGCCGAAGTGGCTGCAGCAATCGATGTTGAATTTGCCAATTCAGCAACTGAAACCAAGACTGAACCGGAGGGAGCATTTATCCAGGGCTTCGCAAACCAGATAGGAAATATCGGCTTCATTATCATGTCGATCATGTCGGCGGTGTTTTTTATTATTTTGCTGGTTGCCGGTAATACCATGGCTTACACGGTGCGTGAGCGTACTAATGAACTGGCGGTGTTAAAGGCCATCGGCTTTACTGACCGGGGCGTGCTTGGGCTGGTGCTGGGTGAATCCCTGGCGATCACCCTGGTTGGCGGCCTGCTTGGCCTCGGACTGGCCTGGGGCCTGGTATCCATGGGTGACCCGACATCTGGCTCCTTCCCTGTATTCTACTTTCCCGCCGGGGACATGTTTGTCGGGCTGGCGTTAATAGTGGCGATGGCTTTTGTCGCCGGTATCATTCCGGCCATGCAGGCACAGAGACTGCAAATTGCTGACGCACTGAGGAGATAAGGGATGTTTAACTGGCTGTCTCAAATCTTTGCCGTCACCAGTTTCAGCATGCGTTCCTTGCCGCAACGCAAAGGCTCATCGCTTGCAGCCATGGTTGGTATTACCGGTGTGGTCGCTGTCATGGTTGGCGTACTATCCATCGCCCAGGGTGTGCTCAGGACGATGGAAAGCTCCGTCGGAGACGTAAATGCGATCGTTCTTCGAAGCGGCTCAGATTCGGAAATGATGAGCGGCCTGGGGGGCGAGGACGTCCGCATCATCGCCGAAGCTCCCGGTGTTGCCCGCAATGACAACGGGGCAGTGGCTTCGCCGGAGTTGTTCGTTATCATCAATTTACCCATGCGCTCGACCGGCACGGATGCCAACGTCCCAATGCGCGGTGTTCAATCACAGGCCATATCGGTGCGCGAAAATTTTCAAATGGTAGAAGGCCGCATGTTTGAGTGGGGTCTCAATGAATTAATCGTCGGGACGGGGGCCCGGCAACAGTTTGCAGGGCTTGAAATCGGCTCAACCATCGAGGTCAGCCAGGAACAGTGGCCGGTGGTCGGTGTATTTGAAGCAGGCGGGGGGCTCGCTGAATCCGAGATCTGGGTGGATGCGGCGGTGTTACAGTCGGCATATCGACGTGGGAACTCCTTCCAGTCCGTGTATGCAAAACTGAGTTCATATGATGCCTTCGAAGAGTTCAGGGACTCATTGACCAGCGACCCGCGATTAAATGTGAAGCCCATGCGGGAGGTGGACTATTACGCAGCGCAATCAACTACGGTTTACAACATGATTACCGGTCTGGGCACCATTATTGCAGTCATCATGGGCCTGGGTGCGGTTTTTGGCGCACTGAATACCATGTATACAGCGGTTTCCGCCCGTAATCGCGAAATTGCAACCTTACGGGCGCTGGGTTTTCGCTCTGGCCCGGTTGTGATTTCGGTGCTCAGCGAGTCATTGCTGCTTGCCCTGGCAGGCGGGCTGCTTGGCGCTGGTCTGGCCTGGCTGGCTTTTGACGGGTTTCGGGCAGCGACCCTTAATTGGTCCAGTTTCAGTGCGATTACGTTCTCCTTTGACGTGAATGCCAGCTTGCTGATCCAGGGGATCGTATTTGCCATGATCATTGGCCTGGTCGGTGGGCTGTTCCCGGCAATTAGGGCCGCCCGGCAACCCGTTGCGCAGGCTTTGCGGGAGCTCTGATGCGCGGACTGCGCTAAAATCTCCGGGGTTTCTCCTATGCGGCGCACTACCCACGAGCGCCAATCCGGCCAAAGTCCCGGTTGTTAAGAATAGTTCATGACTCTTAATTACTATTGTCTTCATTCACTTTAATTCGAAAATACCAGAAATGTAGTTGACAAATTTAGTGGCAGAAAGTAAGTTGGGTTTCATGGAACTGGAACAGGCAGCAAAACAACTCGAAGCATTGGGCAACAAAACCCGTTTGACCATTTACCGCGACCTGGTCGAGGCCGGCCGCCAGGGAAACACAGTAGGTGAAATAAACGAACGACTCGATATACCGCCGTCCACACTGTCACATCATATATCCAAATTGGTGCAAACGGGCCTGGTATCGCAGGAGCGGGTTAGCCGTAGCCTGGTCTGCAGTGCTGAGTTCGAGAATATGGAATCCCTGATAATGTTCCTGGCAAGTAATTGCTGTGCAGATGACTCAAGCATATGGGGCTGATTTTTAAATGATCTATAATACTAAAATATTAGAAGTATAGAAATATAAGCAATGAATAAAAATATATAGATTAAACACAGTTCTATTCATGGATCCGGTTGAAATACTGAAACTGGAAACAGGGACTGCAATTTTGTTCAAAAAGCGAGGCTGCACAGGCTTTCCTAAAGAGCCCAGAACATCGGGGTTTCCGATATGATAACGACTTGAATTACTAACAGGCGAAACGCGAAAACCATGAATACTTCAATTGTTCTGACCGTGATGGCCGAGGATCGCCCCGGAATCGTCCAGACCATATCCAGCACCCTTGCAAAACATGGCGGAAGCTGGACCCAAAGCAGTATGAGCTCACTGGCCGGGCAGTTTGCGGGCATTCTGCTGATGTCAGTGCCAAGCGCAAATGCTGAAGCCTGTCTTGATTCACTGGAAGGACTTGGCGCTTCGGGTCTGCACATAGTTGCCCACATCAGCGAAGCCGAGCCCGTCAACCTAAAGAGGGATGAGTACAATTTAAACCTGGTGGGTAATGACCGGCCGGGGATTATCCATGACATCACCAGGGTACTGGCCCGGTATGACATAACCGTGCAGGATCTTGAAACGCTCGTGGAGAGTGCATCCATGGGCGGCGGTGAGATTTTCAGGGTCAGGGCGACGCTGGCGGTGCCGGCCAGCGCCGATGTTGACACGCTGAGAGCTGAAATCGAAGCCATGGCCAATGACCTGATGGTCGATATCCTGTTAGAACCGTAGGAGAGCCATTTGCGCCGGGGTATTCACCCTGGATAAATAAATTAGCTGATTTGAAAATCCAGGGAACCGGCTAGTGGAAGTGATACGGGCTGACAAACAAATAAGAGCCAGCAAAAGACAGCTGCTGGTGTCGTTATTGGTAGTTTTATTCGCCAGTATTATCGCTTCATCCATCCAGAACTCGGGCGGCCGGGTCCATGTGCAGGACATAAAGATACCAACCCATAACGGGCAGTGGGTGGTGGCAGATTTATACCGCCCGCGTACTGCGACCAGCGACAATCCTGCACCTTTAGTGGTAATAATTCCGGGTTTTCAACGTTCCAAGGAAGCCCTTTCAAATGTTGCCATCGAGCTATCACGCCGTGGCGTGGTTGCAATCCTGATCGACCCCTATGCACAGGGGTTTTCAAGCGCTTCCATGAGCAGGATCGCGGCGACCACCGAGGGCTACGGCATGTTCGCAATTGTGGATTATGCTGCGGGGACGCCAAACCTCAACTACATAGATAAAACACGCATCGGCGCAACCGGTCATTCGGCGGGGGGTAATGCTGCGATACGCGGCGCCAGCTATTTTGGCAAGCAGGCGATGGAAACCGGTGAGCCCAGCAAACTCCATTCAGTCTTTGTTTCAGGCTATGTACTCACCCTGAGGGAAGACGTATTGGAAAGTGTCCGTTCCAACGTGGGCGTCAGCTACGCTTTTTACGACGAGGGCGCTTATCGGAACGAGTTAAAAAATGGTGATATGCGTTACGCCCCCGAAGCCCTGCGGGCAGTGAATTCCGGCCTGGCGGTTACCGGAGAAAGCATTGATGAAGTGGAAATCGGCCGCTACTACGGCAACAAGGATGACCGGACGCTGCGGGTGGTTCACAATGAGATGATCCTGCACCCGTTCCAGCCCTATATCACCGAGGATATGGCCAGCCAACTCGAATATTTCGAACGCGTATTCGATCTCGAAACCGGTCTTTCCTTAGACGACCAGGTCTGGTACTGGAAGGAGCTGCTGGGCTTGATCTCATTGATCGCAGCGCTCGTTGCGGTGATACCCATGGGCAGGTTGTTGCTCGAAATTCCCTATTTCAAGGTGTTGGTGCATGCGCTGCCGCCGGCGCTGCCCAAGCCACGCGGCAAGGGCAAGGCGATTTTCTGGTCTATGTTCGCCATCGGCGCCCTGATCGCCTGTTTTACGTATATACCGATGGCGGAGTTGTCTCAAAAACTGTTTGTTGCCGCATCAACCCGCCAGCAGACCTGGTTTTTTCCGCAACGGATGAACAATGCGGTTATGTTGTGGGCGGTGCTTAACGGTAGCGTCGGTTACCTGATGTTCTGGCTGAGTTATCACTTTTTTGGCAAGAAAAACGGAGTGACTCCACAAGTGTGGGGTGCGGGGAGCAGCCTTTCGGAACTGTTGCGGACCTTTTTTCTGGCGTTCAGCCTTTTCGTGTTCTTCTTCCTGCTGTTGTTTACCGTTTACTATTTTCTGCACGTGGATTATCGCTTCCTGTTCATGGGGGTACGTACATTCCAGCCGCCACTGCTGATATTGCTGGCCATGTATGTGCCATTTTTCTTTATCTTCCTGCTTTCAAACTCCTTGCGTATCAACGGCGCCATGCGCTTTGAGGGTGAAGCAGAGTGGAAAAGCATGCTGCTCGGCGGCATTGCCAATTCCCTGGGGTTGATGTTGATCGTGGTTGTTCAGTACCTGACCTTCACGCTCACCGGAACCGTCTACTGGACCGATGGATGGTTGTACGTGAACCTGTTGTTTGCTGTTGTACCGATGATGTTCGTGTTGCCCTACTTCAACCGGTATTTTTTCCGTATGACGGGCAGGATATACCTTGGCCCGATGACCACGGGCCTGATTTTTATAATGATTTTAATTTCAAACACGGTAATTTACTTACCGCTGTAGCAATGCGGGGTATTACAGTACGTCTTCGTCAGACAGGTCGTCCCATTCATCCAGCTCTGACCTGAGCGCTTTTAGTTCATTTCTTCTTTCAATTTCGTGGCGGGCATTGATGCGTGCCTGCGAGGCAGCATCAATTTTCTCTTCAGAGTCAGCAGAATCACTGGATGAGGCATCATCAAGATCGATGTCATCGTCGAAATCATCGATTGAATCAATGCCGTCGTCTTCAAATTGCCCTTGGTTTTCAGATCCCATCAGCTTATCTCCGGCCAGTGGAAACGCAACTTTAATTGCGGATTAAAAATTCACTTTGGGCTCATGTCAAGATTTTTGTTATCGGCGCATGGTTCCATGAAAGCAGCGCAGCTAATGCGGAATTGGAAACGTGGCGTTTTAAATGGAGTCTCCTGCGACGAATGCCGATGACCATGCCCACTGGAAATTGAAGCCGCCAAGATGACCGGTAACATCAACGACCTCTCCGATGAAAAACAATCCCGGCGTTGTCGATTCCATGGTCTTGGATGACAGATCGCGGGTATCCACGCCACCAATGGTAACCTCGGCAGTGCGGTATCCCTCGGTGCCCGCCGGCAAGAGTGGCCAGTCCTCCAGCTTTTGCGCAACCGCTTCCAGCCACACGTTGGGCCATTCGGCCAGGGCTGTTTCGGCTAGTTCCGGCCACCACAGATTTTCCAGTTCCAGCACCAGTTTTCGTGGCAATACGTGGTCTAACTGGGTTCTCAGCAAAGCCTTCGGGTGCTGTTGTTTCCAACTCAGCAACAAACTCAATATCTCGTGGTCCGGCAACAGGTTGACGTAGATGGACTCACCTGCCTGCCAGTAGCTGGATAGCTGCAATGCGGCGGGTCCACTGAGACCGCGGTGAGTAAACAACAAATCCTCGCGGAAGGACTGCCGGGTATTGAAGAGGTAGACTTCGTTTGAAACACCGGAAAGACGTTCACAGACACCATGCATGGAATCGGTGAATGTAAAGGGCACGAGGCCGGCGCTGGTTGGCAGCACACGCAAGCCGAAAGATTCCGCCAGTTCATAGCCGATCCCGGATCCGCCGAGACTGGGGATCGACAGGCCGCCGGCAGCCACAACCAGGGTTTCGGAAATGAAAACTCCCTGGTTGGTTTTTAGGCTGAAAGCATCAGCAGCGACTGTTTTATTGCCCTGTCTGCCCCCGGTGGCAGCTTGCCGTGACCAGGCACCCCGCTGGTGGGCCACGTTCTCAATTTCGCAATTGAGCCTGATTTCAACATCCTGTTGCCGGCACTCATTCAGCAACATGGCCAGGATCAGCTTTGAGGACTGCCGGCAAAATAACTGACCGCTCAGCCCGTTAACGGTTTCCTTTTCAAAATACTCAATACCGCTGCGCTCGACCCATTCGATAAAATCCCACTGCGTATAGCGGCTCAGGGCCGATTTGCAAAAATGCGGGTTGTTGGAAAGATAGCGGTCCGGCGCTATATGCAAATTGGTGAAGTTGCAACGCCCGCCCCCGGACATCAGGATTTTCTTGCCCGCCTTGTTGGCCCGCTCCAACACAAGCACACGTTTGCCGCGCTGAGCAGCGGTAATTGCGCACATTAGGCCGGCAGCACCTGCACCGATGATTATGAGGTCGGGATTTTTCATGTCTGTGCATTATGGCCGCGAAACAGCACGCGCGCACAGTTTTGCCGTGAAATACGGGTCAGCCCGGCAATCTCGTTCTGACCGATTCAATATACGGGTTATCTATTCATCACTACAGCCTCATGCTGCAGAGCAACTCATTGCGGACATCATATTTATCCATCGCCATTCAGGCCCTGTCCTGTGACTTTCTGACAGTCGCCTATACTTAGATTTACACACATCCCCGGCAGGTCAGGCCAAAACTTTGACCAGGCCGGGCCCACGTGTGTAATGAAGAGGGTTTGTAAATAAAATGTGGAGAAAGATAACGTGAATAAAAACATAATTTCAAAATCTGTATTAGCGATGGCATTACTGGCAGCCGGTATAGGCACCGGTTTTGCCGGCAGCGACCAAGACAAGTTGATCGCACATGCGCGGGCGGCTGCGCCCGCTGCCATCGGCGCCGACGCAACCATAGTGATTAATGGTGAAGTCGTGGTGGAAGGCAGCAATGGCTGGACCTGTTTACCGGATACCATGCCCGGTGATGGTGCTGCTGTTTGTATTGATGCCGTCTGGGGAGAAATGATGGCTGCAGTAGGAGCCAAGGCACCTTACAAGGCCACCGGCATTGGTATCTCATATATGCTGTTGGGTGAGCCGGAGGGTAGCGGGGTCAGTAACTCCACACCCTACCACGAGCATCCCCCGAGCGCGGATGACTACGTTGAAACCGGTCCGCACCTGATGGTCATCGTGCCAAAAGAGATGCTGGAAGGCATGACCACCGATCCCTCAGGTGGCGGCCCGTTCGTGATGTGGAAAGACACCGACTACGCACACATAATGATTCCGGTGGGTAACGGCCAATAAAGCTTAAAGGCCATGCCAAGGGGCGCGCACCTGTCGGAGGCGCGTCCCGTGGCGATTTTTGAGCTCAAATAATCGCGACCAGCCTTGCCTATCGCTCCTCCAGGCACAACCCCGTTGTAGGCGCGACGTGGCCGTCGCGATGGTTTAGCTAATCCCTTGCGCGGGTGAAAAACAGATAGCCAAAAAGAATCACGCCGGCAAGGGTTCCGATCAGAGTCATATCCATGACAGGCCCGAGCTTTGGCGCAAGATCCATATTGGAAAGAACAAAGTAAAGCATGATCATGGCAGCACCTACGGTCACGGTGTGCAACAGGTAGTGCACAGTTGCGAGTTTCCCATCCTGCATCTTCGGCCAGCTACGGTAACAAAGACCAAACAAGGTCATTACAACAAAACCCAGCAGATTAAGGTGTGCATGCAAACCGTGTAGCGCAAAATTCTGTGTCATGGACATTTTCAGCCCCAGTGACATACCAATCAGCAGAAAGACCAGGCCGGTGAATACGAACATACGGTCGATGTTTTTCATTTAGTTCCCCGTGGAAATGGTTTATCCAGGCCTTTGTGTGCTTCGCAAGGCCATTAGCATAAAGTATAGGACAAGTTCGAAAATTTGCTGATCGCCCCCCTATACACTGCGGCACAAGAACCTTAAAGTAGGCAAAGTTTTCATCCGGCAAACGACAACATAAGACAGGGTAATTCGCAGTGAACGAATTAGAAGAATTAAGAATCCGCATAGCCAGGTTCGCCAGTGAGAGGGACTGGGACCAATTCCATTCCCCGAAAAACCTGTCGATGGCCCTGATCGTGGAAGCGGGCGAATTGCTCGAGCATTTCCAGTGGCTGAAACAGGATGAGAGTTTCGAACTCCCGCAAGACAAGCTGGCGGCAGTCGAAGAGGAATTGGCGGATATTCTGGTCTACCTGATCAGGATCGCGGACCGGCTTGGTATCGACCTGCTAAGCGCAACCGACAGGAAAATCAGGGCCAACGAGGCCAAGTACCCGGCGGATATCGTCCGCGGCAGCGCCAGGAAATACACGGAGTACCTTTGACGCCCATGCCAACGAGGTTCACTGCAGTCGGCGTTTTGGTCAAGTGGTTGCCAGGACTGCTGTTGTTTCTGCTTTTTACCGCGGTTGTTCAGGCGCAGCCTGCCCGCTCCAATGCGGTCGCCAGTTATCTTGCCAATGAAGGCCTGATGGTGGCTCAGGGCCAGATCAAGGTCGTTTTTGACCCCCTGTTTCTCAATAGTTACGGCCAGTACCAGCTATTGCCCAAGCCGATGAAAGAAGCGCTGTTCGCCGGTGAGCCGCCATTTGACGGTATCGACGCGGTATTTATCAGCCACCATCACGGGGACCATTTTTCGCCCGCGGACATCTTGCGGTTGCTGAAGCAACAGCAGCGTATCCGCCTGTATGCCCCGGCACAGGCGGTGACAGCAATGCGAGAACTGGCAAGTACAGATGACGGATCGGTTTTTGACCGTGTCACTGCAGTTGAACTGGCTTACAAGGACGCACCGGTTACACTCAATATGGAAGGCCTGGTCATTGAGGCAGTACGTATTCCGCATTCAGGCTGGCCGACTTCAAGACTTGATGTCGAAAATATTTCCTGGCGGGTGACCCTGAACGGATCCACCACCGTACTACACATGGGTGATGCCGACCCCAATGATGTTCACTTTGAAAGGGATGCTGCCTACTGGGACAAGCGCCACAGCCACATGGCATTTCCACCGTACTGGTTTTTTAGCTCGACCTATGGCCCGGACATACTTCAAAACCGTATAAAACCCGGCCATGCCGTGGGTGTGCACGTACCCGTATCCATAGCAAAAACACCTTCACTGCGGCCAGTGGAATTGCGTCATCATGATCTGTTTACGCAGCCTGGTGAAGAACGCGAGATACCGGCTAATGGCCCCGCCGGTATAAAGGACTGAACTCCCGCATTGGTCCTAAACCCGGTACAGGTCCGGGTCGTGTATGAAACCCTGTAACGCGGCCACCGTCGCCGGCGCCTTTTCTCCCAGGTAGTGTGCAAGCGAAGCCAGCGGCTTTTCCGGCACGGCGTAGGCTGATATGAAGCGGATTTCCACGGCGCCGCTGCCGCTTGGTGACCCGATTTCAGCGTGAATGGAAGCGCTTGCTGCCGGGTTGGGGTTCAGGATTTCAACGTCTGTGACCCTTTCGCGCAAGATGGTTTTAAAAAGCCCGGCCTGGTAACCGTAATGTGTGCAGCCGAGAAAAGCTGCCACCCGTGACGGGGGCACGTTAAACCGGGTCAGGGCGGTCGGGATGAATGTCTTCAGCAGAGTCGTGGCCTGCCCGCCCGTAAAGTCATTGGATATCGCGTCAGGCAGGCCCGGACATGCCTGCTGAACGATCCGCTCGGCGGGTATACCGGCCTGGACCAAACGCCTTTGGTAAGCCGCCTCGGCGATGGTCGTTGGAGTTGCGAACACGATGATCGAGGTATCGTTGCCCCGTTGCAGGGCGCGCAGTATTTCCACCGTGCCCGTCTCAACTATACCGGTAATCGGGATATGCCGGTAATGGTCAAAATGCGAATCCTGGAATAACACGCTCAACGTATTGCAGGCGATATACAGCAGATCAGGGTGGTACAAATCCGTTACGTTCCGGAGAAAGCTGCCAAAGGCCTCGAGCTTCTGACCCCGTGACGACATCGAGTTATAGGAATAATCGTCCCGCAGGGCCGCGTTAAGGTAAAAAATCTCAATGTCCTGGGCGACGGGAGAGTGCCGCAGCAGGGTTTCGAGCTCTGCGCATACCGACAAGCCTCCGACACCGGAATCCGTGATACCCACTCTCATTTCAAAGTGTCTCCGGCAGACGCTCCCCGGTTATCAGCCTGCGCAGCACCGGGGCGTGGGAGGCGATCAGATCCGAGATAGGCTCAAGCGGCAACTCCCAGGTGATGATGTTGATGCCCTGTTCTGCCGACCATGTACCGAAAGAGCCTGGGGTCAGGTAGCCAACGTCCGGCACCAGGGGCAAGCCGACCCGGTTGGCGATCCAACGGGCCAGGGGTTTGACCTCGGGATCTTCTACGCAACCCAGCGGCGCGTGCAGCGATACGATGGCGCGTGGTTGCAAACGTTGAACCAATGCGAGCAAGGAATTCGTTTCGGGCTCGGATGCCGCTGACGAACCTGCGCTCAACTCAATTTCACGCAACTCCTGGCCATGGCCCCGGTAATGAACGGTACCCGGCGACCAGTTGGCCGTTGGCCAGTTCCGGTTCAGATCGACCCCCCGTGCGTTACAACGTGTGCCACGCAGTATGCCGTCGGGGTTGACGCTGAGGATAACCGGATGCTTCATATCGGATGGCCGTATGCTGCGAAGTGCCTCGGACAGCACCACGGTAGATTCGCCTTCGTCGCCGTGCATGGCAGCCATCAGCAAAATGTCAGTGGGGCCGTCGGTCGGGCCGAACACTTCCAGCGGTATTCCCTTGAAGGATGAACCGTAAACCCGGGACTCATGGTTTACGACGCCCCGTTCCGGGTTGGGCACCATGTTCATCTTTGATTCAAAATCCATCGGCATTTAATCCAGTTCCTTTAAGCGGTCGAGCAAAGGAAAATACAAAGCCGTTTTGATTGGCCGGGTTTCTGTTAATGCCATGGCATCCCTGTAGCGGCGCATTTGTCCGCGGTAACGGTCGGCTTCATTTTCCAAAAAGTCATCCAGGCCGCCACCGGCATGGCTCGAAGTTTTGTAATCTATAATCCAGCGTATACCGTTTTCAACAAATGTGCGATCTAGCACAAAGTTTTCCAATTGTCCGTCCAGAACTGCAGTTATTGCATATTCGCAGCGTGCGTCTTCATGGTTTTGAAGTATCCATCTGCCCCGTTCAGATGCCAGGCAGTTATCCATGGCCAGTGACGCTCGTTCAATGATGATGTCGGCTTTTTCTGCCCGCACGCCCTGGCTGGCAAGTTGCTGACGGCACCAGTCGTGGTGGCTGGTCATGCCACCGCGCCCAGCCCAGCGGTCCACCCCCTGTTCGCCGATCGCCTGGAGCATGCGGTGGACAAGGTTTCCCGCCAGGCGCGCACCCTCACCCGCCCAGCTGAATTCAATATAGCCCTGGGCCTCGGCATGTGCGATCTCATGCAGTGGAACAGAGCTTGGAGGCTCGGGTAACTGCCAGTCAGCCTTTAGCCTGCGATAGATTTGCGGCAGAGTAACTGGTGGTACTTCCTTCTGTTCCCCAGGGTCAGCATGCCCTTCGTTAGCCTGCAGGATCAAAGGTGTTTGTTGTTCCCATATGGCCGGCCACAGGCTGCCCATTAGGCTGGCGGCATCGGGTTTGATATCACCCCTGGCATTTGGTTTGATTGCTGCGAATAAGTGGAGGTTTTGCTTGGCCCGGGTGGCGGCAACGTATAACAGACGGCTATCTTCCAACGCCTGACGCTGTTTCTCGACAAAGGTAATAAATTCAATCAGGTCCCCTGCTTTTTTCAGCTTTTCTTTTTCTTCGCTGCTGCGCATCGGGGACATCACGATTCTGTTTTCACCCGCGAGCTCAAACCAATGCAACAGCTTGTTATTGTTACCGCCGGGCCGACGATTGAGCCCTGGCAGGATGACCATGTCAAACTGCAGGCCCTTGGCTTCGTAAATGGTCAGTACCTGGAGATTTCCATTGGCATCTGCGTCAGGTTGGGCGTAAAGGTTCTCGAGTCCCAGGTTGAGTGAATCACGGTCGATCGGGAGGTTTTCTTCCTCCATTGATTCAAGCAGGTCGAAGTAGATCGAGGCATCATCCATCTCGCTGGCATTATCCAGGCAGGAGGGGCCGCCCAGTGTAATCCAGGTTGATTCAACCAGTGACCTCACGGATTGACGGCCCCGGCGATTGACGGCATGCAATAATACCGGCCCAACTCGTTGAAGTCGGGCTCGTCCGTCGTCAGAAATGCCCTCTCCACCAATACTTGCGCTCAGCGCGTCAAGGATGATGTTTTCAGAGTTACCAGCAACCAATGTATCCAGGTCAGCCAAATCCAGACCGACGCAGGGTGCACGCAGCAGGGATAACCACGCAAGGCGGTCTGCGGGTTGTATCAATGCAAGAGTCAAGGAAACCAGATCCCTGACCAGGGCTGTATCGGCCAGCCGGGTGAACTTTATGGCCTGGTAGCGAAAACGCGGTTGATGGGATTTTATCTTGTCGAGTTCCGCCAAAATTGTGCCGGCGTGGGCACGTGCACGCACCAGGATCGCGATGGATCTCTCCTCAGGGTGCCGGCCGATGAGTTCGATCACCTGCCTGGCTTCTTCATCATCATCACGATCCGGCAGTATTTGTATCGTTACGGCTCCCTCATCCGATGCGTCGGGCCGGGTGCTGGCTTCGCCGTAACGCACGGCGCCTGTCACCGAATCATCCTCAACTGGCATCACCAGCGGGAACGTCCGGTTGACCCAGCCCACGATCGGTTTCGTCGAACGGAAGTTGACCGTCAATTGCAACGGAACCAGCTGGATGTGGTCAAGCAGTTGTCTCTGCCAGGCCTTGATGAAAAGACTGACCTCCGCCTTGCGGAAACGGTAGATGGATTGCATCGGATCACCTACCAGAAACAGAGTATGCCCGTCATCTTCACTCCAGCCAGCAGTGAGTCTTTCCAGAAGCCGGATTTGACTGGCAGAGGTATCCTGGAATTCATCTACTAACAGGTGTTGTATGCGGTAATCCATGCGTAACGCCAAGTCGGTGGGCGCCCCCTCGGAACCAAGTGACTGGATGGCCCGATAGGACATTTCACCGTAGTCAACCTGCCCGTTTTCCGCCATAACCAACTTCCATTCGGAAGCCGCCCTCAAAAGGATGCGCATCAGCGACTCGAGCGACTCCCATGCCTCGTCGTCGTAATGGGGTTTGGGCAGGGTGCGGACGATATTGAATGTCGCCCGCAGGTCGTCGTTTTGACGATATTCATCGAGCAGATCAGTGAAATCTTCCTTGAAGGTTCTGAAGCGGATTCTGTCTTCGCCGGTTGCGTTTGAGGGCGGGGGAAAACCAGCGTTCTTGTCGGGGGCTGAGCGCCACTTGTCACCGGTAGCGGTGAGTAAGCGATCGATTATTGTTTTCCAGTGCTCCAGCGCTTCTGCGTGCACAGGCAGATCAATAAAGCCGCCATGATTGCAGGCCTGTAACAGACTCATTAGCTCGGACTTGTCGTTTGGGTCGTTTTCCAGTGCGAAATCAAGAAAGCGGGGCAGGTCGCTCAGTAATTTCTCGGGTATCTCAGCGCGCGCCGTTTCAAGCTGTGCCTCAATAAGGATGCGTAACGACGATTCCAGTGCCTGTCGGTTAAAACCATCACCTGAACGTGAATTCAGGATATGACCAAGCCACTGTTCGCGGTTTGCCAGCATGAAAGCCAGCAAATCCACGAGCCGGTCATATTGATTGTTGTAGCGATTCAGAACACGGGTAATGTCCTGTTGCAGACTTTCATTGTTGTTTTCAATCAGGGCCATGGTCCGTGAAGCTGCCAGGCGATACAAGGCGCTGGCATCTTCGACGACCTGTTGACCACCACCCAACCCGGACAGCACCGGCAGCTGTCGTGCCAGTTCACCACACAGGCTGTCAATCGTTCGGATACGCAAGCGGCTGGGCTGTTCCAACAGGTTCCACTTACGTACGCTGTCATTTTCGAGAACCGTAAGAGCTAGCTCGTAGCTGATCTTCTCGTGGTCTTGCAGTTCGCTAGCCTGCGTTGGATTTGACTGTGCTGCGGCCTGCAACCACCCCACCAGGCGGTTTCGCATTTCTGCCGCCGCTTTACGGGTAAAGGTGATAGCCACGACTTCTTCGGGATTTTCCACCCGGGACAGCAAAGCCAGCATTCGCTGAGTCAGCAATTCAGTCTTGCCAGAACCGGCGGGCGCCTGCACGATACAGGAGTGATCCAGGCCACGTGCCTGTTCCCGTTCCCTCCAGTCGGAAGGAAGATTCATGCGGGCACCTCATGGCGAGTTTTCTGGATATTTTCCAACTCACCTATCCGGCACAGCGATTGTAATTCGCAATAGCTGTTCGTACAGGTGTTACGACCGTTCTTGGGATCGATGGCAGCTTCACCCGCCAGGAAATCAGACATCAGCCGGTGCAGAATCTGCCGCCAGTTGTTGATGGTCTCCGGCATCCGGTTTCCGGCTTCGACCAGTTCTCGCGTGGAATTGTTTTCTTTTGGTGGCAGGCCCGGGAACAGGCCGGCATGTGTCACCACACCTTTGTATTCACAACCATACTCACGGATGATGCCAAACACAACTGCGGCAGGTGTTTTTTTCGCGCTAATGGCATAAAGCGGCAATTGCGGGTCTTCAGGCCTGTTGCCAAACCATTTCTTGGGTTGTTTCGTGCCGGTTTTATAATCAATGATGACTTCATCACCGTTTGGCAAGCGGTCAACCCGGTCAATGTACAGGCGAATGGTTTGGCCTTCGATTTCGGTATGAACCTCTTCTTCAAACCCGACCGCTTCGAAAGGCCCCCGCTCCATTTCAAGCTTGAGGTACGCCAGTACATGACGTTGGATACGGTCGGCCTCGACGCTGCGGAACGAGGGCCGCTGCTTCAGCCCACGGTTTTCCCCGGTTACATTCTCCACATGTTTGCGAACACGTTTTTCGAGGTCCGTATCATCGAGTTGTAACAGCGCCGCCTGGGTTTTAGTCTCTTTCCAGAAATACTCAAGTACGCCATGTACCAAGCTTCCGTGCAACATGGGGCTGATGCCATCGGTTGGTGTTTCGAGGCCTTCGGCCCCCAGGCGGTTACTGGCGAAGGCCCGAAAAGGGCATACCGCCTGGTTTTCAAGAATGTTGCTACCACCTTTTGTCGTGCCGTGGACAAGTTTGCCCGGCATTGCCAACGGTTGGTCGAACGGTTTGTCGGCACTGGCCACCACGCGGCGCCAGGTGTATCCATTCCAACCTGGCAACTCACTTACTTCGTTAATGGGTTTGGCATTAAGCAACGGGCTGGGCAGAACCTCTTCGCCCTCCAGTTTAGCCGGGTAGCTGAAAACACAGTCCGGGGCTGTTTCCAGTAACCGTTGCGTAACCGTTTGTGCTACGGCCAACTCTCGCTGAGGGCTGGAATGGGGTGTTTGCCCTGACATTTGCAGCTTGGCGGGAATAAAGGGATTTGGTCGGGCGGTGGATGGCCAGGTGCCAGCGTGCATACCAACCACCCACAAATGGTCGAAATGCAATCCGTTTACTTCATACAAGCCCAGTACCTGGATTGATGCCTGAGGTGTTCGAAATTGGAATATCTTCTCACGGCAGATGTGCTTTAGATGGTTAATGGCAGTTTCACGGCCAAACCGGGCAACGACGGCATCAAGTGAAGCGAGTTCACGCAAGGCCTCACGCCAGGTTTGCAGGGTTTGCCAGTTTTCGCCGTGATCCAAAGTTGCGGTTTCCGACTCCGTTTCATCAGCAAAAGGCCAGCCCACGCTTGCCAGCAACTTGTCAAAAGATTCCGCCCATGCAGAAGCTGGACGTGCCCCCCTGGTTTGCTGCTCAAAGTGGATTAGGGTATCAAGGACAATAGACAAAGCCGGACTGTTCCAGGCCCGTGGCTTGTGCTGATCCTTGGGGAGTTCACTGTGCTGGCGGTCGTGTTTTTTGATTTCACTGGCGCGGTAGCGTACTTCAGCCAGTTTCAACTGACGCGGATATTTATCCCGTAAGCATTTTTCCAGTAGTGCGCGACTGTTGTGTTCGAACGAGGCGCCCCTAAGCCAAGGGGATCTCAAAACCCGGCCGATATGCTGGATGTCGATTCGTTTGTCGAACAACTTAAACAGATCAAAAGCAGTTTCGATCATAGGCACGCTTGCTAAGGGTGTACCCATGGATATGTTCCATGGGTTTGCGAGGCGGGTGGTCTGGATGTTGCCGGGAGTGAGAATTTCGTCAAGTTGCCGCTCAACTTCCGGACGCCGCTTTTGCAGGTCCGGCACAACGATTGCGATGCGTGAACCCGGGTCGTTCTCGTACCAGTAGCGCACCCGACGAACAGCCTGTTCCAGTTCATCGCTGTTATCCCTGCATTTCAATAGCACGGCATCTTTTTGCCGGCTCGTGATCGACAGGAGGCAGACTGGATTTCCATTCCCGGCCAGCGCCGAAAGCAATGCGGCCTGATTGGGGTTAAATTCATCAAAACCCAGCAGGTCAATGTTTCCAGCGGGCAGGACGAGAGAGTCTTTGATGGCTTTTGTTAACAGCCCCGTACGGTCTTCAGGGCTTATCCACCGGCCCTTCTCACAGTGTTTTTCAAATGCTTTATTCCACTGGTGAAAAGCCGTGTAATTTTCATTATCACCATCAAACCAGGCAGGGTGGTTAAAATCCAGTTGCCACTCTACCATCAGCCTGCGGGTGTCGCGCAATTGGGTTGCCAGCGATGCAGGCCGAAGCAACTGATGAGCCAACAACTCGTTGTTCAAAATGTATTCCCACAGGCTCAGTAACTGCCTGTTGCCGGGTACGGCGCGATCGGTTCCGTCCACGCCTCGTAATGCTGCCGTTTCCCAGATTTTATCCAGCCATATGTTCCAGGAAAAAATCTCAGGGCTTTGCCACTGTTTGTCACCCATGGCTATGCGCCACTGGCTATATTGGCTGCTCAAAACCCTCGAAAGGCGGCTGTTGCCAGTTACCAGGGTATGGCCATTGCATAGACGCTCAAATAACGACTCATGATCGAGTATTTGAGTTGAAAGACCCGCTAACTGGGTTGAATAGTCTGAGCTGGAATTGGTCATGGGGCTATCATAAAGCATGGGTTCTCATTAGCTGAGACTGATTTGGAAAAAATGTGAATTATGCTTAAATAAGTGGTTGATGTGGTCCGTAGAGAGAGAAGTTCGAGGGCTGCTGGTTATGAACTATGGTCAATTTATCGTGGTCTACGGAATATCTTTTAGATTTTAACGAGGGTCAATTTAAAGACATGGGTTATCTCAGTCGTATGACAGGCAAGCTGGTGCCGCTGCTGGCAAGTGTGTTATTGCTGGCTGCCTGTGCGACAACGTATATCCCAAACATCAAGCCACCTCCCCTGTTGGTTGATGCGCCCGAAGTGCAGGTGGTTGATGTTGATGTATTGGCGGCCTCCCCCGCCATGGATGAATTCCTCGAACGCTACATCCTGCCATACACCAACAAGCATACACGGCTGACGCTGTTGATGAACGCGGTTTCCGGCAATGGTGCATTGGGGTTTCGTTATGATGAGGGCCTGACCCTGACGGCTACAGAGGCTTTCGATACCCGTGCAGGGAATTGTATAGGTTTTGCGAACATGCTGGTTGCGCTGTCACGCAGGGCAGGATTGAAAGCGGAATACCAGGAAGTTTTCAGGACCTCGGAATGGTCGTCGCGCGAAGACACCGTCCTGCTGGTCAAGCATGTCAACGTCGTACTGGAAAGCGCTGGCTACACCTATGTCATGGATGTCAGTGGGCTCAGGTTCAGTCCAAACGTGCGCCGGCGAATTATCAGTGACGATTACGCCAAGGCTCTGTATTTAAATAATATTGGTGCCGAGTCACTGATAATGAACGATTTGCCGACTGCCTATGCATACATGGCCAAAGCCATTAAAACGGAGCCCCTGTTGACGGACTCGTGGGTCAATATGGGGGTGGTGCTTGGCCGCAACGAACAGTTGGATGATGCGGCATTCGCATTGCGCACAGCGCTTGATATCGATAGTTACGAATACTCTGCAGCGAGCAATCTGTACGAGGTTTACATTGCCCAGGGCGACCTGGAATCTGCAGCAGAACTCGAAGACAAGGTCGAAAGGTATCGTCGGAATAACCCCTATTATCTTTTACAGCTCAGTGAAGAGGCCCTGGTAGAGAATAACTACGATGAATCGCTGAAGTTATTACAGCGGGCGATAAAGAAAAAGGACACCGATCACAAATTGCACTTCGCCATGGCCACGACGCAATATTTATCCGGTGAAACCGAGGCTGCGCAAAGCAGCCTGTCGCGTGCACGTGAACTGGCCCCCGAAAGCATGCTGGTCTACTATGACCGTCCGCTGGACGTGCTGGCTACAGAATACGAAGCAGAGCTATCAGCAGAGTACGAACTGGAATAATTCCCGGGCCTGCTCCGGTCACTGCATGAATGGAGAATATCCTTGACGGGGATGACCACATTGGTTGTACTTTCCGGCAGGAACTCATACAGCCAGAGACAAGCTTCATGCAAACCATAGACAAACACAGCTTCCCGCCAGGTACGGGCGGGTTATCAGCAGCGGGCCAATCTAAAACGGAAGCGCATAACTGGCTGGTAATGAAGTTTGGCGGCACCAGCGTATCGTCCCCCGAGAACTGGGCGACAATCCGTGACCTGGTGCTCGAACGCCAGGCCGCCGGTTACAGGCCCGTCATTATCCACTCCGCCCTCGCAACGGTGTCAAACCGGCTGGATGCAATATTGCAGAAAGCCCCGGGCGGAGCGCATCAACAGCAATTCGAGCAGATAGTAGCCGTGCATCTCGATCTTGCCGCCCGTATTGGGCTTGACGGCAAAGTGGTTCTTGACGGATTTTTTGCCGAGTTGGATCAATTGCTATCCCTTATCCGCGAAACGGGGGGGATCAATCCGCCGGTGCAGGCCCGCGTCATGGCGCTTGGTGAAATGATGGCAACAGCCATTGGTGCTGCCTATCTCCGCTCACAGGGGCTTGATGCGCTCTGGGTCGATGCACGTGATGTGCTGGAGAGCATTACCGTTGCCGGGGAAAATGAACGCTCGCGTTACCTGTCGGCAAGTTGTGAGATCGATCCGGACAAGGACCTGCAGGCGCGTTTTGCGCGTGAATCCGGAGTTATCCTGACGCAGGGGTTTATTGCCCGGAATGAAGATGGCGAAACCGTGTTGCTGGGACGCGGCGGCTCAGATACATCAGCAGCGTATTTTGCTGCCAAGCTGGAAGCAGCCGGGCTGGAGATCTGGACAGACGTGCCCGGCATGTTCAGCGCCAACCCGCGTGTTGTATCCGGTGCAAGGTTGCTAAACATCCTGAGTTATGACGAGGCGCAGGAAATCGCCTCAACCGGTGGCGCGGTACTCCACCCCCGCTGCCTGCACCCCGTGCACCGGCAGGGTATTCCTTTGAGGGTGCGCTGCACCGTGCAACCTGAACTGCCCGGAACACTGATCAGCAAGGATCCGGGCAGGGACAGTCCGGGGCTGAAAGCCCTGTCGAGCCGGGAGGGCATAACGGTTGTTTCCATGGAAACGCTCGGCATGTGGCGCGAAGTAGGTTTCCTGGTGGAGGCGTTCAGGTGTTTTGCCGATCTGGGTCTGTCTATTGACCTTGTCTCGACTGCCGAATCGAATGTCACTGTGACCCTGGACGCAGGGCAGGAGGCCATCGATGGAAGAACGCTGTCGAAACTGCGTTCAAAGCTCGAACGCCTTTGCCGTGTCGAAATCATAGAGAATACCGAGGTCGTCAGCCTGGTAGGACAAAAGATACGTGCCCTTTTGCACGAGATCGGCCCTGCGTTTGAAGTCTTCGCTGAGCATAAAATCCACCTGATCAGCCAGGCGGCCAACGATTTGAACCTCAGTATCGTGGTCGAGGAAGGCCAGGCACACAGGCTTTTGAAAAAACTGCATGGCTCGCTGGTGCGGCCAATGGAAAATGATCCTGTCTTCGGCCCTACCTGGGATGAATTGCAGGCAGACCGGACGGCAGAACAGGTCATTTCAGAGCCCTGGTGGTCGAAAAAGCAGGAGCAACTGCTCGGGATCGGGGCGACACACCCGTCTGCCTATGTTTATGATCGCGAAACCGTCAGAAAAGCTTGCGGCAAACTGGGCTCACTGCAGAACATCGACTGCGTCCATTACGCGGTCAAGGCCAATAATCATGCCGGTGTGCTGCGCACAATCGAGGCGGCGGGCCTGAACTTCGAATGCGTTTCACCAGGTGAGATCGATCACGTTCTGTCCCTGTTTCCGGATATCGATCGACACCGGATACTGTTCACCCCAAATTTTGCAGCCCGGACTGAATACGAATATGGCCTGGAGCAGGGTGTCTGGCTGACGCTGGACAATCTTTACCCGTTGCAGGAATGGGGAGAAATTTTTACCGGCAGTGAAATCCTGCTTCGCCTGGACACGGGCCTGGGCCGTGGCCACCACGAGCATGTGCGCACCGCCGGTGTACACTCGAAATTCGGAATCCCCTTGTTCGAGCTTGATGAAGCAAGGCAACTGGCCGGCGCCCTGGATATAAAAATTATCGGCCTGCACGCACATACGGGCAGTGGCATTCTGCAGTCGGACAATTGGCAGAATGTTGCAGAGACACTGATCGAGGTGGCTCAATCCTTCCCCGATGTGAAGATACTCGACCTCGGGGGTGGGTTAGGCATACCTGAGAAACCGGGACAGCATGCCCTGAACATGCAGACACTGGATAATAGCCTTGCCGCGCTCAAACGCGAATTCAGCCAGTATGAATTCTGGCTCGAACCAGGGCGTTACGTCGTTGCGGAGGCCGGTGTGTTAGTGGCCGGTGTCACGCAGACAAAAGGCAAGGGAGAGGTGCGTTATGTCGGTATTGGCACCGGTATGAATTCGCTGATCAGGCCGGCGCTGTATGGCGCCAACCACGAGATCGTCAACCTGAGCCGCCTGTCTGAAGCTTTACGCCAGGTGGTAAACATCGTGGGGCCGATCTGCGAATCGGGCGACAAGCTGGGCACGGACCGCCTGTTACCGGCATGCAAAGAGGGAGATGTGCTGTTGATAGCCAATGTCGGCGCTTACGGACACGTTATGAGCTCAAGCTATAACCTGAGAGCGCCTGCTGTTGAAATGATGATTTAAACGGTCTGCAGATAAAAAGAGACCCGGACATTGCTGCCCGGGCCACTTCTTCTCCGGAGGTGAGGAGAGTAAATAAGGTGGCCCTGGCATTGAATGCCAAGGCCACCTTGACCCCGGAAGATTGTGCGGAGTCAGAGCGTACTTATTCAACCCGTGCTATCGAGCACCCTCAGCACTAACTTTTGTGCTCAGCAAGCTGGAGTTGGACTGTGTCGGTACCGCATCAGTAGTACGTTCTCCGCCATCCAGCGGATCAGCATCCCAGCCAAGTGCCTGGAAGTCGACATTACCGGACTGGTGACAGTCCAGGCAGCTGTCGGGCATAACGCCGGCACCCAACGCTTGATCAGCTGGAGCAATTTCATGGTTCACTGAAAGCAGCATTGTGGTATCTATGAATGAGTATTCACCACTGTAATCCTGACCGGTATAGGCCGCGCCGTCCATCAAGGCAAGATTCCAGTCGTACTTGACCCAGTAAGGATTCGGGCCACCAGCCATTCCGAACAGATGTGGCACAGAGATGGTCTTTGTGACCGGATCTGCAGCCTGGTTACCTATCATCAGTTTGAACGGATAGATCATTGCGTTCGGATCATTGTAATCACCCAGGGGATGAGCAAGCGAGACCGGCTCTGAGTCATACTTGTCGTTGTCACCAATGGTTTTCCGTACCCATTTGCCGTTTGAGTAGCGCAGTACCGGGCGATAGTTCAATTCCCAGTTAAACGTGCCTTTCATCTTGTTATAGAGCGGCATGCCTGTGTCCGGGTCTTTCGGGATCGGGTCGACATCCTGACCGGCGTCGGCCCAGTACCATTCGGTCTTGGTTGGGATTTTCCGTGCTATTGCCGGGATATGGCAGACCTGGCAAGCCAGGCGGTCGTGCCAGGTTTCATTCACCAGCATGTCCTCAACACTGGTGCCGACATGGATTTTCTTCACATTGCCATGGCAATCTGAACACTGCTTCATTTCACCTTCGTGGACAGAGTGCTGGGCCATTCCGGCGATACCGTGGTTCACGGTGCCATCCTTGGGATCATGGTTCGCGCCGTGGCAGGCTACACAAGTCATGTCAGCGCCATCGGCACCCATATGAACGTCATATTCGCGAGTCGTGTTAACGATATCTGATGACAGGTCGCCATGTTTTACATTATCGCCACCGCCAGCATGGGAATGACAGTTGATGCAGTTTTTACGCGATGGAACACTTCCCTGGGTAATGCTGCGGGCAACAGCCTGGAGGTCGACAGTGCCTGCAGGCATACCGGCCTTTTTCGGATCCTTCTTGTAGGTGCCGGAGCTATCATGGCATACCAGGCAATCGACATTCTCAGGGTTGGTGAAGTCATAGTCCGCATCCTTGTAACCATAGCCGGCATGACACTGTGTGCAACGTCCTTCATTGGTGGGAACTGCAATACAGAAGTTGTTTATCAGGTCGTTTTTGCCGTGGATCTCTTTTTCCTGTCCGGCCATGTTCTTGCTCAGCCCGTCCCACTTGAAGTGAGCGGAATCGAGCATTTGTGTGCCTTGTTCTTCATGGCACATCAGGCAGGTTTTGGTTCCTTCGTACTCTCTGAGTTCGAAGTACAGGTCATGTATATCGGTATCGCTTGAGTCCGCTTGCTCGATAAAATCAGCTGGCGTGATCAGCGTTGATTTCTCGAAACTTCCGTAGATGTCAGTACCTGAACTCTTTGCCTGGCCAATCAATGGAAAGACTGCCAGGCTGATGGCAAGTACGGCAACAAGGAAGGAAACCGCACGCGAAGCGGCGGGTGATTTGACATTCATTATCTTTCTCCTCGTGTAACTTCTTAAAATTGGACAAAAAACGACCATCTTTTCAGAAGTCCTGGGCGCACCGTTTTGTCGCGCCAACTGATTCTTATAGATGGTCCTGAGGCGAAGGATATGGGAGGCTTGCTTACCACAGGCTTAAACTGAATTTAAGCTTAAATTAAGGTTCGCGAATTTATAATGAAGCGCTGCGTTGTACTTTCCTGTTAAATATTTCCACGTTCTGTCTCCCAAATGCGCATGGCCGGCAATGCGTGCATCTGAAATGGTAAATATATAGAAGGCAGACAGAGATCAGGATAAGATTCAAAAAGATGATTTGCATAAAACAATTAGATCTCACAACGATTGCACCCATTCTATTAGCACTTTCGCTGACAAGCTGTGCAACTGCGCCACTTGATTTTCCCAGGCAGGAAAGCCATGCGCTAACCGATACCAGTGATACCAGCCTGGGCATCCAGGTTTCCAAATGGACAGCAAACCATCCTGGTAAATCCGGGTTTTACCCCTTGATTGAAGGGCTTGATGCTTTGGGGATCAGGCTTAAGATGATTGATCGTGCGGAACGTACAATTGACGCCCAGTATTTTTTGATGAAGCCTGATTCGGCTGGTCGCCTGTTTGCAGGGAAATTGTTAAAAGCCGCTGATCGCGGGGTACGCGTGAGACTGCTGCTCGATGACATCTTCACAACTGTCGATGACGAAGCATTCTTTATGTTCAATCAGCACCCGAACATCGAGCTCCGGCTTTTTAACCCGGTTGGCAGGCGTGGTTTCTATTACCTCAATTACATGGCCGATTTCAAGCTCGCCAACCGGCGCATGCATAACAAGTCGTTCACGGTGGATAACCAGATGAGCGTTGTCGGCGGCCGTAATATTGCTGATGAATATTTCGAGTTACTGGATGATGCCGAGTTCAGGGATTTTGACATGTTCGCGGCTGGGCCTGTCGCTGCGGAAATATCTGAAAAATTTGACCTTTTCTGGAACCACGAGTTGTCCTTGCCAGTTGAGGCCTTAGAGACAGGAAAAGATGTTCCGGACCTGGAAACTGTCCGCGCCAATATGGATAAGAAAACCATCGAGGCCAACCGGTCAATCTATGGCAGGGCCCTTAACTCGCCATTGATGCAGGACATAGCCGCAAACCGGATTGCACTATTTCCCGGCGACAGCCAGGTCATTACCGATGACCCTGAAAAGCTATTGAACAAGGTCTCGACAGATTACAAGATATTGGTAACGGCACTTGCCGCTATGATCGATGAAGCGAAATCCGAGGTCGTGATTATCACACCGTACTTCATTCCCGGGAAAAACGGTGTCGAATTCTGGCGAAGCATTACCGGCAAGGGTGTAAGAGTGGTCATTGTTACCAACTCACTGGCCTCGAATAATCATGTACCGGTTCATGGCGCTTACGCCGGCTATCGCAGTGACATTATTAAAGCCGGGGTGGAGTTGTACGAGGTCAGGGTGGATGCCTCCGGGATTCCGGAAGGTGACAGAGAGAATGCTTATGACAGCCTCACCCTGCATACAAAGGGAATACTCATTGATCGTCGCTATACCTTTGTAGGCTCGCTGAATCTCGATCCACGTTCGATTGATATTAATACGGAAGCAGGGGTATTAATTGACAGTCCGGAACTTACAGACAGTATGCTGGAAAGGTTTTTCGAGAGGCTGCCGGCTTTTGCCTACCGGGTGTCTGAGGCCGAGAATGGAAAGCTCAGGTGGACCACGGTGATTGACGGCGAGGACATTGTTGAAACCAACGAACCACAGGCAAGCAGGTGGTTGAGGTTCAAAGCATTCCTGTCCCGAATCCTCCCCGAGAGTCAGCTTTGACTTGGTACTGCCCCACGAACAAGCTTTAGGAGCGACGCCAACGTCGCGATCCTTTTAGCTATCCCCGCAGGAGGCACACCCCGTGGGAGGCGCGTCTCGCGGCGATTCCCCAAATAAATATCTACCAGGCATGCCCAACCTGGATATACCAGTTGGTATCTTCCGGTCCCTGCGCAATGTCAATCCCCACCCAGACATTCTGCGCCTCAAATATCTTGAAGCGTCCACCCAGGCCGTAGTTGTAAATGCTCTGCTCCGTGTCAATAGCGGGCAAATTGCTGGAAACCGAGCCGCTACCAGCAAAAGCGATCATTGCCCATTTCGGTGAAAAGTTATAGCGGCCCTCAAGTTCAAATACACCGACACGATCCCCTTGGTAGCGCATCGCCGGTATGCCGCGCAGTGTTACCCATGGAATAGCAAAGAACGGTGCATTACCGTCGATAGCAGAAAATTCCAGGCGCCCACCCAGCACAAAATTTTCAGTTAACTGGTGGAAGCTGAGCATTTTCAACCTGACATCCCAATAGTCAGAGTCACCGCCCAGGAATTCGTCATAGCGCCACAGGGCAAGGTCAAACAACTGGCCCTTGTTGGGCATGGAAGTGTTGTCGCGGGAATCCCATGCCAACTTTGCAGACAGGCCACTGTTTGTCACGTCACTGCGGAACAGGTCAAAGGTGTCTAAAGAATCAAGCGGCGGTTCTTCCGGTATCTCCACCCGAAAAGCGCTGCTGGCATCAAGGTAGGACAGGCCAATACCAAGGAACAATTTGCTGTCGCCCATCCGGAAGCGTGTCTCCTGGAAAACAAGTTTGCCCCTGAGGTTGAACTTGAAGGGATAATCCAGCAGGTAGAACGTCGAATTGACATCCGCCAGGCCGAGGGCGCCGGTAAAACGGATTTGGTCATTTCTGAAAGAGTTCATATGACCGACACCGGCCGCTTTCGTTCCGTTGTTGGTCACGGCCCCAAGGATGCCGGTTACCGTGGGTGGGGGTGCCTGTTCGTCCGATGCATGTGCGATCGAATATGGTGAAGCCAGCTTGCGCTCCTGCGGCAATTCCTTTTTGCGGTGAAAATAGGCCAGGGCCAGGCCAAAGCCTTCGCCGACAGCGGGCTCCGTGATGAAAATAGGTATTGGAAGGAAGCGGCCACGGTTTGGATCCTTTGACTTCTTCTTTTTGGCCTTGTCCTCCGTTGGCGGCGGTTTGCCGTCATCCCCGGAAGCTGTTGCAGCTTTTTCTGCAACTGCTTCAGAAGTACCGTCACCGCCATGCTCGTTGCCATAGACCGGGCCCTGGCCGGAAAAGGCCAGGATCACCAGTGCAAGTACTGTTTTTCGATAGTCAAACATCAGCCGCTTTCATCAGGGCCAATCAGGCAGGCGGCCGGGCGTCCACGGTGCACCCTCAGCCTGCAAGGCGGCTTCCACCGTGGCAAGATCAGCGGCAATGGCTTTCAACTCTCCTAGCGCCTGCCGGAACTGCCGGTCTGCAATTGCATAGGAATCTCGGTAATTGCCCGTGACGGCAGATTGGCTGTCCCAATGGCCGCCGACGATGGTATTGATACGTCCGGTAATAGACATGGGTACCGGTTCGGCGCGCCTGGAGATGGTTCTGTCACCGCTGAATTTCACATTCAGGTCCTGCATACGGGCATTCAGGGTGCGTAACGCCTGCGCGTGCTCCTCGCCGGATGCAGGTGTATCCGTCGCCGCCTTCAACAGGTGGTTGATGCGGCCCTGGAGTTCGCTACGGGCCTTGTTCGCACCGGTAATGGCGCGGTAAAGGTCGTTCGACTTCATCTGGAAATCAAGCAGTGCCTGGCGGTTATCCGTTACCAGCCCGCCTTCAAACAACGGCTTCAGTTCAAAGGACTGCGCCGGCGCAAGCTCTACCAGATTGCCTTCCACACGTTTTGACATGCTGACACTGTATTTCCCTGGCAATGCCATCGGGCCTTGCGGCGGGCTCATCCAGGGAGCTAAATTGGTTTCGGGGGAAAGATCGACCGGATCAGGTGCCGGGTAGCGCATATTCCATGCAACACGGTGGAAGCCTTTACCGGCAGGTCCATTGATACGCTGAACCACGTTTCCGGCCTCGTCACGCACGGTGAGCATTATGGACGGCGCCTCTTCGCGGTCTTCGCGGCGTAGCTGTTCCCAGCTTGGGTACGGATTATCACCACCCTCTTTGGCGGCCTCCTTCTCAGCTTCCCGGCGCTGCTCTTTCAGGGACTGCAGGTCCTTGGAGAGATAATAGGCGAACACTGCGCCATAAGGCGGGTTGTCGGCTGTATAACGGCCCACGCCCCAGTCACCCTTTCCACCCCAGCCACGGCGGTTGTCGGGGACATAGAGCCATGCGTCACGTACACCAAACAGGGTTGCCTCGTTTTTGAGCTTGCTGCCGCTCGTGCGCAATGGGGAGTAATCGTCAAGGATATAGAAGCCGCGCCCGAATGTGCCGACCACGAGATCGCCTTCACGTCGCTGAATTTCCAGATCACGGACAGCGATGGTTGGCAGTGATGTCAACTCGTTCCAGTTGGCGCCGCCGTCATTGCTGAAAAACAGGCCGAATTCCGTGCCGACGAACAACAGGTTCGAATCGACATGGTCCTCTATGATGGTATGTGCCGAGCCGCGTTCTGGAAGATTATTACTGATCAGGCTCCAGTTGCGGCCACGGTTTTCGGTTTTCAGAACATAAGGCTTGTAGTCGCCACGCTTATGGTTATCGATCACGGCATAAGCTACGTCAGCATCATGGAAGGATGCAATAATGTCTTCGATCAGCGACATGTCAGGCACGCCCTTGAATGAATCCACCATGCTCCAGTTGCTGCCGCCGTCACTGGTGACATGGATCAACCCGTCATCGGTGCCCGCATATATCAGGCCTTCGACCAGGGGGCTTTCATCCACCGCGATCAGGGCGCCATAGGTGGAGGTGGAAACATTCTTGGCGATGGAATCCACACTCCAGACACGGCCCATAACTTTAAGCTTGTTGCGATCTATATCACGGCTCAGGTCGCCGCTGACCGCAACCCAGCTTTCACCGCGGTCGTCGGAACGGAACAGGCGATCGGCGCCGTAGTACAGCCTGCGGTGGTCGTGCGGCGAAATGATCAGCGGGGAACTCCAGTTCCAGTTGTAGTTGTTCTCATCGGCGCCCGGCATAGGTGTGATCTGCAATCGCTCGCCGGTAACGCGATCAAAACGGCCCAGTGAGCCATACTGCGCCTGGGCATAGACGATGTTGGCGTCGGTCGGGTCTATCTGTGCTTTGAAGCCGTCGCCAAACTGTGCAACCCACCAGTCTCCGTTGGTGATGCCATCAGTCTTGGTATTGCGGCTGGGTCCGCACAGCGTGAAATTGTCCTGTGTGCCACCACAGACATTATAAAACGGTGTGTCATTATCCGGCGTGGCACGGTAGAACTGCGTCACCGGAAGGTTGCGTACATGGCGCCACAACTCACCACGATCCCAGCTTTCGTAGACACCGCCGTCACCGCCGATATAAAGGTGGTCGCTGTTATTGGGGTCGATCCAGAGTGCGTGGTCGTCCACGTGGCGGTTCTTGAATGAGATCTTGCTCCAGCTTTTACCGCCGTCCTCACTGACATGGGTAAAAGTATCAACCGAGTAGATACGCTCCGGATTTTTCGGATCGACATACAGCTCGTTGTAGTACTGCGGGCTGCTTGTTAAGTGGTCGGAGCGCTTGTTCCAGCTCTCGCCAAAATCAGTGCTGCGGTAAACGCCTTTGCCCTTTTCATCTGCCTCGATAATCGCGTAAATCATGCTCGGCTCCGATGGTGCAGCGGTCAAACCGATGCGGCCGAGGTCACCACCGGGCAAACCGCCCTTGACCTTTTTCCAGGTGGTGCCGCCGTCCGTGGTTTTGTGCACACCACTGCCCGGCCCGCCGTTGATTAGTGTCCAGACGTGGCGTCTGCGCTGGTAGCTGGATGCAACGATTTCATCCGGGTTAGCCGGGTTGATTACGAATTCATTGATACCCGTGTTCTCGTCAATGTCCAGAATACGTTCCCAGTTCGCTCCGCCATCTTTGGAGCGATACAGGCCACGGTCGCCGCCGGGGCTCCAAAGCGGACCCTGGGCCGCAACATAGATGACATTGCTGTCTTCGGGATGGAAACGGATCATGGAAATATGCCCGGAATCCTTCAATCCCATGTTTTGCCAGCTGTTGCCGCCATCGACAGATTTATAGACACCATCTCCGTAACCAACGCTGCGCTGGGCGTTGTTTTCACCACTACCAACCCAGACGATATTCGGATTTGACGGATCCAGTTCGACTACACCGATGGCAAATGATCCTTCTCCATCGAAAACCGGTTTCCAGGTTGTACCGTTGTTTTCTGTTTTCCACACGCCGCCACTGGCCATGGACACGTAAAAAACCTGTGAATGCTTGGGGTGAAATGCGAAATCAGAGACACGTCCGGAAGTCAGTGCCGGCCCGAGATTGCGGAGCGGTATGCCAGCCAGCGGATGATCCTCGGCTGGGCTCGTAACAGGTAAGGAGAAAGTACCAAGGGCAAGAATTGTGGAAAGCAGTTTGGTGCGCAGCATGTTTGAGTTCCAGTTGCGTTGGGAAACACGCATTTTACGCAAAACAATGCCACGGCGCACAAGCTTGTGGCGCGAGCCTTACGCTATCCGCTGCATATCAATTAAAACAGTTCCGGTGTATCTTTGTTCAAAGGTACAGGCAATGATTGAATCGCAAGTCAATGGGATTTGGACCCAGCTTAAAAAGCGCAAGCTTGTAAAAGCCGCGCTGACTTATTTTTCCTCCGACCATATCGAATCCACTTTCGAGGGTGATGACGGTGATACCGACGCACCTTCCATTGCCGTGCTGCCTTTCAGAGATACTAGCGAGCAGGGCAAGCAGGGATACTTCTGTTATGGGATTGCAGAAGAGATTCTGAATGCATTGACCAGGTATACCCGGCTGAGGGTTGCGGCGCGGATAATGTCTTTCCAGTTCGGTGGTGAACAAGCGGATGTCGAGGAAATTGGCAAGAAACTGAAGGTGCAAAGTGTTCTGCTTGGCAGCGTTGATAAAAGCGGCGATCATCTGCGAATACAGGGGCAACTTGTCAATACGGGAGCCGGGGCCATTCTATGGTCCGGCGAATTCGACCGGCGCCTGCAAGATGTTTTTGATATCCATGATGATATCGTGAACTCGGTTTGCACCACGTTGGGTGTCGCCCTCGATAGTGATTACAACGTCATACGCCACCAGGTGGACCCGAAGGCCTATGACTTTTTTCTTCGTGGCCTGGCCTTATTCGCCAAGCACACCACCCAGGACAATGTCTATGCCAGGCAGATGTTCAAGCGGGCGATTGAGATTGAACCGGATTACGGCCGGGCCTGGTCCAGTGTCGCCTACTCCCATGGTATTGAATATATGTACTTCAATGCCAGTAACGTAAACCTCGCAGAAGCCGCCCGCGCCAGTGAGCGGGCGCTTGAACTCGCGCCAAACCTGACCAGCTCACACATTTCATCCGGAATCGTTTGTTGCATGAACCAGGAATACGCTAAAGCAGAGGTCGAGTTTGAAAATGCCATCCGCTTGAACCCAAAAAAATATGAAGCCTGGTATTTCTTTGGCCGCACAAAGGTGCATGAAGGCGATCTCGAACGGGCATTGAAGCTGTTTGAGCGGGCATCAAGGGTCCGTCCGGAGGATTTCCAGAGTGTCCTGTTGCAGGCGCAGCTCAATACCAGCCTGAATAAAAAAGGTAAGGCTCTTGAGGTGACCCGCGAAGGCATCAGGCGTGTCAGGGCCGTGCTCGAGCTCAAGCCGGATGATAACCGGGCCTTGAATATGGGCGCCTTCGCCCTGTTGCGGCTCGGGCAGGTGGAAGAGGCCAAACAATGGATGGCGGCTTCGATGGAGAGTGCGCCCCTGGATTCAATCATCCAGTACAACGGCGCCTGCTTTTTCTCGCTGGCTGGTGATACGGAGCACGCACTGGATTGCCTTGAAAACTGCATAATCAAGGTGGGCAATATCAACCGTGAATGGCTTGAACACGACTCCGATCTGGACAACATCCGCAACCACCCCCGTTACCATGAAATCATCAGGACATTCCCCGAATAACCTTTTGCTCCTGGAAAACCCCCTTATGGGAGGCGCGTCCCGCGGCGATTCCTAATTCTCTAAACCATTCCCCGATTAAAGGTATCATGCAAACATGCACCTGCTCTTACCCTTGGTATTGATTTTTGCCCTGATTTTCGGCCCTGGCTGGTGGGTACGCAATGTCATGTTGCGCTACAGCAGCCCGGAAGACCGTTACGAAGGCACCGGCGGGGAATTGGCGAGGTATCTGCTCGACAAAAATGATCTCAGCCACGTCAGGGTAGAAGAGACAGACGAGGGCGACCACTACGACCCCGTTGAGAAGGCACTAAGACTGACGCCTGACAAACTCAACGGGCGATCCCTGACCGCGATAACCGTAGCCGCACACGAGGTCGGTCACGCGATCCAGGACGCAACCGGCTTTGCACCCCTGAAGATTCGAACCCAACTGGTCAAGCTGACCCGCCCGGTGGAAAAACTGGGGGCAGGGATACTGATGATGGCGCCGTTAATAGGTTTGCTCACGCGGGCGCCGTTGGTCAGCCTGCTGATGATACTGGGCGGTTTTATGAGCCTCGGCGCCACCACGCTGGTACACGCGGTGACCCTGCCTACTGAACTGGATGCCAGTTTTACGCGTGCCCTGCCGATACTGGAAAAAGACAAAATCCTCAAACCGGTAGATCTACCGCACGCCAGGCGCTTGCTCAAGGCCGCTGCACTGACCTACCTGTCGGCCTCGCTTGCCAGCCTGTTGAATATTGCCCGCTGGTGGACCCTGCTAAGACGCTAGCGAGCGTCAAAAACTCAATTGCCCGACAACCCTCCTACAGATAGAGCTTGATCTCATCTAATCTTAGCGGCAGCTTAAAGTCACTTTAAGCAAGCGTTCACCAGTAGCCCGCTAGAATTCAGTCCAGGAGCATACCAACGAGTGCTCCTGATGCTTGGTGCACCCCTTGCAGTTTTTTGGGGGTGCATCAACATCTTTAGCAATTCAGTGTTCACGTTTTTGACGGTGGTGATTCTGACAATGATCGGTGCAAGCACCGGCATGGCTGGCGCTGGTAATGGCAACGGTGGTGGCTCATCGATCAGCTTGATGGAACTTGGCGACAACGGAAATAACGGTAAACGTAAACGTGAAGGTAAAGGTAAAAACTAATCAAGAAACACCGGGGCCGGGGGCATTTTTCAAAAACTCTTCCTTGTCATTGGGTTGTTGATTACAGGGGCCAAACCCACAAGATCATCGGCACACCAATCGCGATCACCAATATCTCTAACGGCAAGCCCATGCGCCAGTAGTCTCCGAACCGGTATCCACCGGGGCCCATGATCAGGGTGTTGTTTTTGTGTCCGATAGGCGTCAGGAACGCACAACTTGCCGCCACGGCTACGCTCATCAGGAAAGGGTCCGGGTTGACGCCCAGTGTGTTGGCGATATTTACTGCGACGGGTGCGGCGATTACGGCGGTGGCGACATTATTCATTACGTCAGAAAGCGTCATCGTTACAATCATCAGGATGACCAGGACGGCGGCGGGTGACAGGTCCGAGGCGGCATTGACAATACCCGAAGCGATCAGGCCGGTGCCGCCACTGGTCTCCAGTGCGACGCCGATAGGGATCATTGAGCCAAGCAGCACGATCACCGACCATTCGACCGATTCATACAATTGCCTGACCGGGATGATGCCGGTCAATACCATAAGCACCACTGACAGGCCGAGCGCGACCGGCAAATACACCACACCGGTACTCGCCAGCATCACGGCACCACCAAAAAACAAAACAGCCAAGCCGGCTTTCCGGCGTTGTTTGAGCTCCAGGCCGCGCTCTTTCAAAGGAAGGCAACCCAGCCAGCCGGCGATATCGTCCAGCTTTTCATTGTTGCCCATTAGCAGCAGAATATCACCAGCCTGGATTTCCAGTTCCTGTACCCTCTTGGTAAACCGTTTACCCTGGCGGGAGACCCCGAGCAGGGTGACACCGTGCCGGTACATCAGTCGCAACGACTGGGCTGAACGGCCTTCAATCCTCGCTCCTTGTGGTACGACGATCTCCAGCAATGAGGAATCGGCGGCGGCAAATACGCCATCGTCCTTGTTGTTTTTTCCGGCATATTTAAGTTTCAGTGCACCGACAATACTTTCGATCCCTTCCGGTTTTGATTTCAGCACCAGTACATCGTTTTTGCGGATTTCGACGCGCCGGGCCATTCCCGGCTGACGTTCACCACGCCTGACAAGACCAACGATTTCGACGTCGTTCTCCAGGGCAATTTCGTCCATGTCCCGGACTTTTTGCCCTATTGCCGGGGAAGCTTCGGTCACCGTGACCTCGGCAAGATAATCCCCGAGATGTGACAGTTCCTCAGCACTGTTGTGTTTGCCGCGCTCGACCGGGATCAGGCGCCAGCCTATCAGCGCAACATATGCTACACCGACGATGGCGACGGCAAGACCCACCGGGGCAAAATCAAACATCCTGTAAGGCTCACCCATGACGCTGCCGCGATATTCCGCGATCACGATATTGGGTGGTGTACCGATCAGGGTAATCATTCCTCCCAGGATCGAGGCGAAGGAAAGCGGCATCAGGCTCAGGGCCGGGCTGCGTTTGGCTTTTGATGCAGCCTGCATATCCAGTGGCATCAGCAGCGCCAGGGCCGCCACATTGTTCATAATCGCGGAAAGCACAGCGGCGAAACCCGCCATAATGCCGATATGCGCACCCAGTTTGCGTGAAGCGTCCAGCAAATGACGGGAAAGGAGTTCAATTACCCCGGAATTGGACAGGCCACGGCTGACGATCAGGACCAGTGCAATAACCACAACGGCAGGGTGTCCAAAGCCTGAAAATACTTCATCGGTTGGTACAACCCCGGTGAACGCAGCGATCAACAAGGCGGAAAATGCAACCAGGTCATAGCGCCAACGGCCCCAAATAAGCAATGCGAAAACAAAGAAGAGCAGGATAAAAAGAATAGTCTGATCCGTCATGGTCCTGTTCCGAAATTGGAGAAAAGGCGCGGTTCCCAGGGTATCTTTGCCATAAAACCGCGAAGTAATAGCCTGCTCTATTTACTATAATTATTCCAGTAGCATACGTTTTTGCAACGCTGTGCAACAATGTGGTTGCCAACAAAACCCAGGAGAATCAGATGAACAGGTTTCTCGTTATTTTTTTAGTGTTTACAGCAACGTGTTTCTCTTCCGCGGCCAGCAGTAAAGAACTGATCGTTGAGTTCAAAGGTTCCAGCAGCAAGTCGACCGGATCTTTCGAGGTAAAAGCGCCATGGATTGTTGATTGGCGTGTAAGCGGCGACTATCCGGGGCAAATGGCGGTCAATGTAAATCTGGCTACCGCACCCCTTAATGAGCATGTAGGCAAGATTGTCACGACCAAGTATGTCGATAACGGCGTAAAGTTGTTTACCGAGGGCGGCAAATTCATGTTCAAGGTCGACTCGAGCCTGGCAAACTGGACCTTGCGCGTTGAGCAACTCACCCGCGAGGAAGCCGCAACATACAAGCCCAAAGAAAAATTGCAATGACCCATTGTGGGTGTGGGAGGCGCGTCCCGCGGCGATTATGGTGTAGGAGCGATCAGCGCAGCCGGTCGCGGTCGTTTCAGGTTCGCATATAGCTTGGAGAATGGCGACGCAAGCATCGCTCCTACATAAAAAGGCCAATAATGGAATATAAAGATTATTACAAGACAATGGGCGTCAACCGCAATGCCACGCAGGATGAGGTCAAGCGCGCCTATCGTAAACTGGCGCGAAAGTATCACCCCGACGTCAGCAAGGAACCCGATGCAGAATTAAAGTTCAAGGAAGTCGGCGAAGCCAACGAGGTGCTCAGCGACCCGGAAAAACGCGCTGCCTATGACCAGTTGGGATCAAACTGGAAAGCACAACAGGAATTCCGTCCGCCACCCGGATGGGATACCGGCTTTGAGTTTCACGGCAGACCTCCGGGGGGTGACCAGCACGGCTTCAGCGATTTTTTTGAGTCATTGTTCGGCCAGGCAAGGGGTGCCGGTGGTGGCAGCCGTGCATTTCAGAGGCAGGGCGAAGACAATCATGCCAGGATCCTGATTGACCTTGAAGACAGCTTTAAAGGCGCAAGCCGCTCAATCACTTTGAAGGTGCCGGATGTGACCCCGGGCGGCCACGTGACAACCCGCAACCGGACCTTAAAGGTGCGTATTCCAAAAGGCATCCGACAGGGCCAGCAAATCCGGTTGGGAGGACAGGGCTCAGCAGGTATGGGCGGCGGCAAGGCGGGAGATCTCTTTCTCGAAGTGAGTTTCAAACCACATCGTTACTACCGTGTCGAAGGCGCCGATATCTACCTGGATTTGCCGCTGGCGCCGTGGGAGGCTGCCCTGGGTGCGAAGGTCAAAGTTCCAACCCCATCCGGCGCCATTGATCTCAAGATTCCGGCAAATTCGAAAGCCGGCAAGAAACTTAGATTAAAGAGCCGCGGTATCCCGGCAAAATCTCCGGGAGATCTTTATGTCGTACTGCAAATTGCGCTACCGCCCGCAGATAACGAAAAAACCCGCGACATTTACCGGAAAATGCAGGAAGAACTCGACTTTGACCCCCGTGCAAACATGGTGAGCGCCTGAATCCACCGTGGCAGACGCGTCCTGCGGCGTATTCCCTGTTGGAGCGATCGGCGAAGCTGGTCGCGATAATGTTGAAAAGAGCATCGCGACGAGCACGTCGCTCCTACAGGGCGGCGGTTTGCAGAAGCGCATCAATCCTATATGCTTGCATTCCGCATTCTTACAACTGAATTACATGGAGTTCCGATGAAATATTTACTTGCCGTATTGTTAATGCTTTCTGCCGGCATGGCATTTGCCGATGATTTTGAGGCTGTTGAGGCCAAGCTGAAAACAGCCATTGCTTCCGATATCAGGACTGATGCTGAGAAAGAGCGTGACCGTAACCGCCGCCCGGTCAACACCTTGAAATTCTTCGGTTTGCGTGATGATATGAAGATTATTGAGTTGCTCCCCGGTGGGGGCTGGTATACAAAACTGCTGGCACCGGTCATGAAGGAAAAAGGTGAATATTACGCAGCCCTGGGTACGGGCCGTATTTCCGAGAGACTGGCAGGCAAACCCGGCTTTGAAGCCATGAATATCGTGGCTGAGGATTCAAAGGTCTACCGGAAAGAGGGCGCACGCCAATACACCCTTGAGACTGAAGGATTTGGAGTGACTGGTGCCGACATGGTGCTGACATTCCGTAACTATCACAATTTTGATGCCGAGGGTCGTGCAGCCATGAACAAGGCGGCATTCGATGCGCTGAAGTCCGGTGGTGTTTACGCCGTGGTTGATCACACCCGCCGCCACATGGAACAGGATAACAGTGAAAACCGCCGCCGCATCGATCCGGTTCTGGCCATCCACGAAATAGAGGCTGCAGGGTTCGAATTTGTAGATTTTTCAGACCTGCATTTCAGGCCTGATGACGAACTTCGTTATGAAGTTGGCCGTAAGACGGTCACCGGCAATACAGATCGCTGGACCCTGAAGTTCATCAAGCCTTAATGGCTTAGATGTAGGAGCGACGCTCGCGTCGCGATTGGCTCAGATTTGCACTACGCTCAGGCA
>CALBDB010000058.1 GCA_937927755.1 uncultured Lysobacterales bacterium | reverse complement strand
TTTTCTGGTTCTTCGGACACCCCGAGGTCTACATCATGATCCTGCCGGCCTTTGGCGTGATCTCTGAAATCCTGCCGACCTTTTCGCGCAAACCGCTGTTCGGCTACGGTTCGATGGTATATGCAACCGCAACTATCGCCTTCCTGTCATTTATTGTATGGGCCCACCACATGTTTACCGTGGGCATGCCGTTGCAGGGTGAGTTGTTCTTCATGTATGCCACCATGCTGATATCAGTGCCCACCGGTGTAAAGGTCTTTAACTGGGTCAGTACCATGTGGCAGGGCTCAATGACTTTTGAAACCCCAATGCTGTTCGCGATTGGCTTTGTTGTGTTGTTCACCATCGGTGGCCTGTCAGGTCTGATGCTGGCGATCACCGCCGCTGACTTCCAGTATCACGACACCTATTTCGTGGTCGCACATTTCCATTATGTACTGGTTCCAGGCGCCGTCTTTGCGCTGATGGCTGCGACCTATTACTGGCTGCCGAAGTTCAGCGGAAATATGTACTCGGAAAAATGGGGCAAGATCCATTTCTGGCTGTCGGCAATTTTTGTCAACGTGTTGTTCTTTCCACAGCACTACCTGGGTCTCGCGGGTATGCCACGAAGGATTCCCGATTACTCGCCGCAGTTCGCAGATTTCAACATGATCTCATCTATCGGCGGATTCGCATTCGGTATGACCCAGCTGTTATTTGTCGGTGTGATCCTGCACTGCGTCTACAAGAGTAAAGTCAAGGCAACAGCGCGTGTTTGGGAAGGTTCGAGAGGCCTTGAGTGGACACTGGATTCACCGCCTGCCTACCACAGTTTCAACACGCCACCCGAAGTGACCTATAACATGGTCACACATACGGACTAGGTTGAGGCAGGCGTATGAATGACGAATTACAACCGCATGAATTGCAACAGAAACGGGCCCGGGCGGTGAAAACAGCCTTGGTACTGGCCTTTATTGCGGTGGCAATTTTCGTGACATTCATTGGCTCCGCAATCTTTGGCCGCTGACATGGACCGATCCCAAAAGAACCGTAAAACAGCCAGGCGCCTCGTATTGGTGGCCGTTGGAATGTTCGGCTTCGGCTTCGCCCTGTGGCCGCTGTATACAGTCCTTTGCGAGGTCACCGGTCTCGGTGGGCGTGCGATACAGGTTTCGGAATCCAGCGAGGGTGTTGTTGCATCCGACCGCACCATAAAGATACGTTTCGACGCCAGTGTCAATTCATCACTGCCCTGGCATTTCCAGGCAAAGGAAAAGGTCGGTGAATACCAGCTGGGCGTGCCCAGCACAGCCCTGTACCTGACAATGAACCCCGATAGTAATACGATTACCGGCCAGGCGACCTACAACGTCACGCCGCCGGAAGCGAGTCTGTATTTTGTCAAAACCGAGTGTTTCTGTTTCACCGAGCAAACCCTGCTGGCGAATGAGAGCAAGGAAATGCCCGTTTATTTTTATATAAAACCCGACCTGCCCGAACATATCAAGGACATTACGCTGTCCTATACATTTTACCGACAGGGCTACGGACCGTCGGAGCATATGGCCCATCATTAACCGCACAGGAAAGACGAGAACTTACAATGACACAACACGCTGAAGGCGCATATTACGTCCCACATGGCACCAAGTGGCCGATCGTGGGCTCACTGGGAATGATCACCATGCTGGCCAGTGCAGCGGCATGGATGAATGGATCCGGGACCGCACAGTGGACTTTCTGGCTCGGCATGGCAATCATTATTTTCATGATGTTCGGCTGGTTTGGCACGGTCATACGTGAAAGCCAGGCTGGTCTGTACAACGCCCAGGTCGATGGTTCATTCCGCCTGGGCATGTCCTGGTTCATTTACTCGGAAGTGATGTTTTTCGCGGTGTTTTTCGGCGCCTTGTTTTACACACGTGCACTGGTAGTGCCGTGGTTGGGGGGGGAAGGCTCAGGAGAAAGCACCAACGAACTTCTGTGGCAGGGCTATACCGCCGTATGGCCCACCAATGGCCCGGCAAATGTAGGCGGAGAATTCGGAACCATTCCGGCTTTTGGTATACCGTTCCTGAACACGCTGATACTGCTGACATCGGGTTTAACCGTAACGCTGGCACACCATGCTTTGAAAAAAGAAAACCGGACGTGGCTGGTCCTGTGGCTAGCGGCGACAGTCACCCTGGGCTTTATCTTCGTATGGTTCCAGGCCTATGAATATATTGAAGCTTACACCGAGCTGGGCTTGACCCTGGGATCGGGTATCTACGGCGCCACATTTTTCATGCTGACCGGTTTTCACGGTATGCATGTGACACTGGGCGCGATCATGTTGACGGTGATTATGCTGCGTGCGATGTGGGGCCACTTCAAACCCAGAAACCACTTCGCGTTTGAAGCCGTGGCCTGGTACTGGCATTTTGTTGACGTGGTCTGGTTGGGTCTGTTTATTTTTGTATACGCACTCTGAGCCGGAATACAGCTCATTTAACCTCGCAAAGCCCGTCATACAACGGGCTTTGCCAGTTTTTGGCCTCTCCAAACCTCAGGGCTTGATATGCATCAACCTGTACCCCTGAGATTGATCGGGCCACCCGAACCTTCGATCCAGCCCAACAGGAACATGATGTAGAGAAGCACGAGCAGCAACAGCGACAACCCAATGCGCCACGTCAGACGTTTTAATGTCCTGTCACCTTCTCCTTTATCCTTCACCATGAAGTAAAATGATGAGCCCAGTGCATATAGAATGGTCAACAGAAAAATAATAATGACGGCTTTTGCGAGCATATCAACGCTCCTGTTGTAAGTGATCTGAAACAAACAAAGATTATAAGCAAAGATGACTTCTAAAGTATCCAGATCATTCAGGCCATCCATTGCCGGCAGCGTGGCCATGTTGCTGCTGGCAAGCCTGTTTGCATCGCTGGGGGCCTGGCAGACAAAACGCGCAGCGGAGAAGCTGGAAATGGAACAGCTACACCGGACCGCCACAATCGCTGATCTTCAAACAGCGCTGGACACGGGACAGCGATTCGCCCTTATAGATATTGGGGGTCACTATGACCCGGAGCGCCATATCCTGTTGGACAACCAGATATGGAAAGGCCGTGCGGGCGTGCATGTATTCACACCCTTTTATACAAATGACGGCATTGCAATCCTGGTTAACAGGGGCTGGCTTGCCCTTCCCGCAGACCGTCAGGCAATGCCTGGGATTCCAACCCCGCAACATCAAACCGTATTAAGGGGCAGGTTGAATATTTTGCCCGTGCCGGGTCGCGCCATCGGCCAGGCCGACAAGCTGGAAAAAGACAAATGGCCGCAACTGGTCACCTACCTGAACCGCGCTGACATTGCCGAATCACTTGATACACCCCTTGAAGACTGGGTAATCCAGTTGTCAGCCACTGAAGCAAACGGCTTTAATGGGCGCGACTGGAAACCTGTGTACCTGAGCTCCGAACGTCACAGGGGCTATGCATTTCAATGGTTTGCGCTCACGGCCGCCTGTTTCGTGCTGTGGGTATTTAGCGGGTTTCGTATACCGGGAAACAACAAATGAGCCTTACACGTCAAAAACTTACCCTGATCGGCATTTTTGCCCTATTTTTCGGCCCGCTTATCCTGGTCATGCTGATGCGTTCATCCTGGTGGCAGTACCAACCTGCCACCCTGAAAAACCAGGGCCACCTCGTTCAACCGCCGGTGCAGTTGGCCCTGGACCAGGACAAGGTGCAGGAAACGGAAGGAAAATGGATCATCCTCCATGTGCTTGAGCAGCCTTGCGGCCAGGGCTGTGTTGAGCACGTCACCGCGCTGCGCCAAATCCACCGGGCTTCCGGAAGGGAACGTGATCATCTTGCTATCATTCTGCTCAGCCCGGACGATGCAGAGTCCGGACTGTGGACGAGGCTTGAGTCGATATACCCGGAATACACGCTGGTGACGGATTCCGGCAGCGCGGCATTGGAAACGCTGACTGCTGTTAACACAGAGGTGGCAGCAACTACTGGTGACACAGGCCCCATCCACACCTATGTACTTGACCCGAGACTCAATGTAATACTTGCCTATGGGACAAACACCACCGCCAATGCTATCCATAAAGACCTCAAACGCCTGCTGAAGTGGTCTGACCAGGAGAAAACACGTTGAACCAGACGATCCACAGACTCGCTATGATTGCCGCGATCGTCGCATTCTGTGTGATTGTGCTGGGCGCATGGGTACGCCTGTCACACGCGGGACTGGGCTGCCCCGACTGGCCCGGCTGTTACGGCCAACTGACCTGGCCCACAGCAGAACAGGAGATCCAGTCCGCCAACCAGGCCTTTCCTGAGCGCCCGTTCGAATCCGGCAAGGCCTGGCGGGAAATGGTGCACCGCTACCTGGCCGGCAGCCTGATGTTGCTGGTTTTCGCCATTGGCTGGAAAGCCTGGCGCGACCCGCACGCCACCCGGAAATTCAAATATCTCGCCGTCGCCCTGGTTATCCTGATCATATTCCAGGCCCTGCTTGGCATGTGGACCGTTACGCTAAAACTCAAACCGGTCATAGTGATGGCCCATCTGCTCGGTGGCTTGACGAGTTTTTCACTGGCCCTGTGGCTGACATTTTCAAGCCGCAGGCGATCTAACGACAAACCAAACAGCAGGATTCGCAAGATGCGTGGGCCAATCATCCTGGCAATCGCAATTCTCTCAACGCAGATCGCTCTCGGTGGCTGGACGAGCGCGAACTATGCGGCCCTTGCCTGCCCTGATGTACCGCTGTGTACACAACAATGGTGGCCGGATACCAATTTCCGCGAAGCCTTTGTACTGTGGCGTGAAGTTGGTGTGAATTATGAAGGGGGTGTCCTTGACCAGCCGTCCCGGGTGGCGATCCATCTGACCCACCGTATAGGAGCCGTCGTCACCTTGATTGTCCTGGTCGTTCTGGCATTACGTCTGTTCAAGGTACCGAAATTGAGGGCTGGCGGCCAGTTGCTGATGGTGCTTGTACTGAGCCAGTTCACACTGGGGATTTTGAATGTCGCTCTTTACCTGCCATTGGCAAACGCTGTAGCACACAATGCTGGTGCAGCCTTATTGCTGGCGACCCTGTTGGGTCTGCTCGATAAAACCACTACCAGGACCTGGTAATGCCGAAGACATTTCACCAATACCTGGTGTTGTGCAAACCGAGGGTGGTTGTACTGATCGTTTTTACGGCGGTGGTCGGTATGTTCCTGGCTGTGCCTGGCTGGCCGCCACTAAGCGCAGTGCTGGCAGGCACACTGGGGATCGCACTGGCGGCTTCATCAGCTGCTGCGATCAATCACCTGTTGGACCGGCGCACCGATGCAAAAATGAAACGCACGAGAAACCGTCCTCTGGCTACTGGGAAATTAACCAAGCAAAATGTATTTGTTTTCGCCCTGTCACTCGGCGCGCTGGCCATGTTGCTATTGCTGGTATGGGTCAATGCATTGACCGCCGTGCTGACTTTCCTCTCTCTGATCGGTTACGCGGTCATCTACACCGCCTGGCTGAAGCGGGCAACACCGCAAAACATAGTTATCGGTGGCGCTGCCGGTGCCGCACCGCCCGTGCTGGGCTGGACGGCGGTCACAGGTAGTCTCGACCCACAGGCCCTTTTGCTGTTTCTTATCATTTTCACCTGGACACCACCGCATTTCTGGGCGCTGGCAATTTATCGTAAAGAAGAATACGCACTGGTGGATATACCCATGCTACCAGTAACCCACGGCGCGGCTTTCACGCGTTTGCAAATCCTGCTTTATACTATCCTGCTGGTCATTGTCACAACGCTGCCTTTTCTGACAGGGATGAGCGGACTGGTCTATCTTGCAGGTGTCAGCGTACTCAATATCGGGTTCATGTGGTATGCACTGCGGATGATGAGGAGCAAAGACATCCTTTTGCCGATGCACACTTTTGCGTTTTCCATCACTTACCTGATGGTTTTATTTATATTTCTGCTGGTTGATCATTACTTCGTTAATCTAATGCTGTAAACCGGCTTTTAAAAAACCGGATTGCGCGTAAAATGCGCGCCATACTGAAAATTTCACGCGAGTCTCAAAATGCCGACTGAAAATAATTCATCCAATGCCACCACCGATTATTCATTGATCGACCTGGAGAATAATGCAGAGTTCCTACGCAGGCATATCGGACCGGATGATGACCAGGTCAGGCAAATGCTCGATGTTCTCGGTGCTGAATCGCTTGATGCTCTTATGGCAGCTACACTGCCGTCATCCATTTACACAGATGAACCGCTGCAACTCTCGAAGTCATGCAGCGAAGCCGCGACGCTGGCCAATTTACGTGAAATAGCCCACCTGAACGTCCTGAAGCACAGCATGATTGGAATGGGTTACCACGACACCATTACGCCGCCGGTGATCCTGCGTAACATCCTGGAAAACCCAGGGTGGTACACGGCCTACACACCCTACCAGGCTGAAATCTCCCAGGGCCGCCTCGAGGCAATGCTCAATTTCCAACAGATGATCTGTGACCTGACGGGCATGGAACTGTCGAATGCTTCGCTGCTGGACGAAGCAACCTCGGCGGCAGAAGCCATGGCCATGCTCAAACGGATCAATCGTAAAAACAAGAGTATGCGATTTTTCGTGGATCAGGGTACATTGCCCCAGACAGTGGATGTATTGCAAACACGCGCCAACCATTTTGGTTTTGAAGTGGTGGTCGGTGACGCGGCGGATGAAATCGGCAATAGCGAATTTTTCGGCGCCTTGCTGCAATACACCTCCAGTGAAGGCCAGGTGACTGAGATCGGTGACCTGATCGCAACAGCGCATGACAACAATACGCTGGTTGTGGTCGCCGCGGACCTGATGAGCCTGGTCTTGTTGACACCTCCGGGCGAATTGGGGGCCGACGTTGTCGTTGGCTCGGCGCAACGCTTTGGTGTGCCGATGGGATATGGCGGGCCGCATGCGGCATTCTTCGCTACCCGGGACGATTTCAAACGCTCCGTACCCGGCCGCATCATCGGCGTCTCTAAAGACCGCCAGGACCAGCCTGCCTTGCGTATGGCCCTGCAGACACGGGAACAACACATCCGGCGGGATCATGCGACCAGCAATATCTGCACCGCACAGGCCCTGCTTGCCGTCATGGCGAGTATGTACGCGGTATATCATGGCAGCGATGGACTGAGACGCATCGCATTGCGCATTCACCGGCTGGCAAGCCTTCTGGTTGAAGGTCTCAAAACCCTGGGTTACAAGGTTGCCAATCAAAGCTGGTTTGATACCGTCACCTACCATTTGCCGGATGATCGGGCTGAGCGGATTTATAAGCGGGCACTTGACGCGGATATCAACCTGTACCGCGGGGGAAATGGCCTCACCATCAGTGTCAATGAGAAAACCACCCGTGGCCATATCTCCGCTCTATTGAACGCTTTTTCGGAAAATGGTGACAATCAGGATCTGGCAATGCTGGACCAGACGCTGGCGTCCGGATTTACGTCCATACCAGGCGAATTGCAAAGGCAAAGCAGTTTTCTGCAGCATCCGGTTTTCAACCGTTATCACTCTGAAACCGAAATGCTCCGCTACATTAAGCGTCTTGAGAACAAGGACCTCTCACTCGCCCACGCGATGATATCGCTCGGTTCATGCACCATGAAACTGAATGCAACCACCGAGATGATCCCGGTTACCTGGCCTGAATTCTCTGACCTGCATCCATTTGTACCCTCTGACCAGGCCCGGGGTTATCACCGTTTATTCAAAGAACTTGAAGAAATGCTTATTGCCTGCACCGGCTATGATGCTGTTTCACTTCAACCGAATGCCGGTTCACAAGGTGAATATGCCGGTTTGCTTGCCATAAAAGCCTGGCATGAATCCAGGGGTGAAGGGCATCGTAATGTCTGCCTGATCCCATCCTCCGCACACGGCACCAACCCGGCCAGCGCTGCAATGGCCGGTATGAAAATCATCATTGTTAAATGTGACGATAGCGGTAACGTTGATGTTGAAGATCTGCGTGCGAAAGCGGAAAAGTACTCCGATTCCCTGTCTGCACTGATGATCACCTACCCTTCAACCCACGGTGTATTTGAGCAACAGATTACGGAAATATGTGACATAACGCACCAGCATGGCGGCCAAGTTTACATGGACGGGGCCAACCTCAATGCGCTGGTCGGTTGTGCTGCGCCGGGTAAATTCGGCGCCGATGTTTCGCATCTGAACCTGCACAAGACATTTTGCATTCCGCACGGCGGTGGCGGCCCGGGTGTTGGCCCAATTTGTACCGGTGCGCACCTGGCGCCATTCATGTCAGGACACAAGCTTGTTGACCTCCAGGGGCCGCACACCGCCAACGGCGCCGTTGCAGCAGCCCCATGGGGTAGTGCGGGCATCTTACCGATCACCTGGGCCTACATCACGATGATGGGGCGAGACGGCATGAAAAAGGCTACCCAGGTCGCAATCCTGAACGCCAACTATATTGCCCACAGGCTGTCAGGAGTGTTTCCGGTGCTTTACACCGGTCAAAACGGCCGCATAGCACATGAGTGCATCATCGATTTACGACCATTCAAGCAGGCCAGCGGAATCAGTGAAGAGGATGTAGCAAAGCGCCTGATTGATTACGGCTTCCACGCCCCGACCATGTCGTTTCCTGTACCGGGCACACTGATGATCGAGCCCACAGAAAGCGAATCGCTATATGAGATCGATCGTTTCTGTGATGCCATGCTGGCCATCCACGATGAGATTCTGGCGGTTGAACAAAATCAACTGGACATGGATGACAATCCATTGGTCAATGCACCGCATACCCAGCGTGACCTGGTCGGGGACTGGAATCATCCATACAGTCGTGAGGTCGCAGCTTTTCCTGCCACAGAACAGTGGCAGAGCAAATTCTGGCCGGCAGTCAATCGTGTTGATAATGTTTATGGCGACAGGAATCTGTTCTGCAGTTGCCCGATGCCCGAAGAATGGCAACAGAATGACGACTAGGAACGGATGGTATCCCTTGCATTCGACCTGAAAAAACGATCACAAAAAAAAGGCCTCCATCAAGGAGGCCTTTTCCAAATTACTATTTGCTCGATCAGGCGCTGAAACTGGCCCTGATCTTGTTCATGGCATTCACTTCCAACTGCCTGATACGTTCGGCCGAAACATTGTAACGGTCGGCCAGTGTCTGCAGCGTAGCCTTGGAGTCAGACAACCAGCGACTACGGATAATATCCTGGCTGCGCTCGTCCAGTTCTCCCAGGCCCTGGTACAGCAGTTCGTTTTGATGATCCTGTGTATCATCGGCCTCGAGCGATTTCTCGGGACTGTCTGAGGCGCTGACCAGGTAAGCCGAAGGTGATACATACGGCCTGTCGTCATCGTCCGAATCCGGGGACAGTTCAAAACCGATATCCTGCCCCGACAAACGTGATTCCATCTCAAGTACGACCTCGGGTTTGACACCCAGATTCTCCGCTACCGTGCTGACCTCTTCCATGTTCAACCAGCCAAGACGTTTCTTGGACTTGCGCAGGTTGAAGAACAATTTGCGCTGGGCCTTGGTTGTGGCAACTTTCACGATGCGCCAGTTACGCAGGATAAACTCATGCATTTCTGCACGTATCCAGTGCACGGCGAAGGAAACAAGACGTACCTCGCGAGTTGGGTCAAACCGCTTCACGGCTTTCATCAGGCCGATATTGCCTTCCTGGATCAGATCACCCAGTTGCAGACCGTAGCCGCCATAACCCTTGGCCACGTGTACGACAAATCGCAGGTGCGCAAGAACCAGTTGACGTGCTGCATCGAGGTCACCCTCATGCAGATAACGGTGTGCAAGGTCTTTCTCTTCTTCCAATGTCAGCATCGGAACTTTATTCACTTCCTGGATATATGCATCCAGACTACCGGTACCGGCAGGCACCATTAAATGGCTTGGAACAAGTGCTGTATTCATGAAACCTCCAATAGGCAAGCGTTCCAGTATATCAGCATCAATTCTGTCTTTCAAAACCGAAGACACGGAAAAAGACAAAACTAACGCATGGCATATCTTTCAGATGTGCCCTTTGGCTCGCGTTACAATATTAATCAAGATGCAATTTTGACAATCACTGCTGTGATTTGTTCCTGACTGGTTCGGCAATTTGCCCCATACAGCGGAAAGGCGCGCTACCGCCGCCCCAGGCGACCACCGACCCGCAGCAATCGAAGATATCGCTGCACGGAAATCCATGCCCCCAACCAACCAAGGAAACCACCACCCAGCAGCACCCAAAGCGAGTTGTAGACGCCCAGTCCACGCATGTCATAGACGGTTCCGTAGGTTTCCAGCAACAAGCCAAGCGGACGGTCAAGGTACAAAATGGTCAGGAAAAGCAAAACTATCGCCAATAACGCGCCGATCACACCATACCAGAGACCTGAATAAAGAAACGGCTGCCGGACAAATGCATTGCCGGCGCCTACCAGTGCCAGGATTTCGATTTCTTCTGCATGGGACGCAACATCCAGGCGGATCGTGTTAGCCACGACCGTCACTACCGCAACACCAAATAAAAATATCAAAATACTGACTGCTGCCTCCCCCAGTTCCATCATTCGGCCTAATCTCTGTAACCACTTGTAGTCAAACTGGGTGACTTCGACACTGTCCACGGACTGCAGATAGGCGGTCAGTTCTTCCACACCGTGCTCAACCTGCTCAGTGGAGCCTGGTTTCGGGCTCACCTGCATCACCCACGGTAACGGGTTCTCCTCCAACATCTCCAGGGAATCGCCAAAACCCGATGCTTCCCGGAAGTCCGCCATGCCCTCCTCCGGACTTATGATTCTCACGATCTCCGGTTGCATGCGCTTTTCCAGTTCTTCAGCAAGCCGTCCGACCTCATCCTGTGTTACACCAGGTTTGAAAAAAACCGTCACGGCACTCCATTCATCCTGGCGAAGGTTCATGTCATCCAGGTTTTCCAGTGTGATGTATAAACCCAACGGCAGAAACATGGCGATGCCAAGCACCAACACGGTCATCAGGGTGCCGATCTTGTGCTTCAGTAAAACACCCAGACTGGAAAAGAAACTGTAGCTGTGCCTACGTATCCAGGCACGGATTTTCCGACGAAGCTGACTTAACCACTTAGTGGAACTCAAGGGTCATCACTCGCTGGTATGTCATCGGCAAGACGGCCGGCGGACAGAACCAGCACGCGCTTGCGCATCTGTCGGATCAGGTTCAGGTCATGACTGGCAATCAGCACGGTTACACCTTGTTCGCTGACATGCTCGAACAGTGAAAACAACTCGCGCGACAGGTTTGGATCCAGATTACCGGTCGGTTCATCCGCAAGCAGCAGGGGCGGCATAGCAACGATGGCCCGCGCAATACCTACACGTTGTTGCTCACCACCGGACAATGTCAACGGCCACGCATTCTCTTTGTCCAGCAAGCCGACCTTGTCGAGGGCTGCGCGGACCCGCTTGCGTATGTCAGAATACTTCAGGCCGGCGATCAGCAATGGCAGACCCACGTTATCCGCAACGGTTTTGTCCCTGAGGAGCTTGTGATCCTGAAAAATCATACCGGTGTTTCGGCGTACCATCGGGGCAACCCGGTCGGGCGCAGTGCTCAAATTGCGCCCGTTGACAATCACCTGGCCACGACTGGCCCGTTCCAACATCATGACAAGACGTAGCAGGGTGCTTTTGCCAGCACCCGAATGCCCCGTCAGGAAGACCATGCTGCCGCGCTCTATGGAGAAACTGACGTCGGCCAACGCGCGGCTGCCACCTGGATAAAGCTTGCTGACCCTTTCAAATTTAATCATCGAACAAAACGAACCCAGTCATAAACCGGTATCTTACCGCCTGCCGCTGCGGCCCTGGTTACGTCGCCCGGACCTTCCGCGGTTACCCTTTTTTCCGTGGGGCTTGCTACGCTTTGGAGGCGGTGGGATGGTAATCTCCGGCATCAACTCTGCACTCGCTGAGTCCATTTCTATGGAATACCCGATATATTCCTCAATTTCCGGCAGGTGGAACGCATAGTCCTCACAGGCAAAACTTATGGCAGCGCCCTTGGCGCCCAGGCGGGCAGTCCGTCCAATCCGGTGAACATAATCGGGAGCATCCTGCGGCAGGTCAAAATTAAACACGTGGGTTACATCGGGTATATGTAAGCCGCGCGCAGCGACATCGGTGGCCACCAGCACCGGAATATCACCATCATGGAAACGCTTTAGAAGTTTTTGCCTCTGCTCCTGACGTACGCGGCCGGAAATAACCGCGGCGGAGATTCCGTTGGCGTTCAGCGTACGCCCTACCTTGTCCGCCGCAGCCCGCGTATTGGTAAACACCATGCTGTGGTATTCACCAAGTTCCCGCATCAGCCCGATCAACAGCGGCAACTTTTCATCGTTAGCCGGATAGAACACCTTCTGCTCGACATGATCCGCGGTGACATTCTCAGCCTCGACTTTCATGGTCTCCGGGGAGTTCATGTGCTCGTAGGCAAGTTCCATGACACGGTGCGACAAGGTCGCTGAGAAAAGCAGGGACTGTCGCTTTGCTGGCGCGGGCATCCTGCGTAACAGGAAACGAATGTCATCGATAAAACCAAGGTCAAACATACGGTCAGCTTCATCCAGCACCACAACTTCAGTGTGCCGCAGGTTGTACACCTTCTGTTTGAAATAATCGATCAGCCTGCCTGGCGTGCCAATCAGGATATCCACGCCGTCCTGAATTGTCTGGCGTTGCTTCTCATAATCAACACCACCATAAGCCAGGGCTGTCCGGAGCCCGGTATCCGCCCCCAGCGACAACGCATCCTTGTGAATCTGAATAGCCAGTTCACGTGTCGGTGCAACCACCAGTGAACGTGGATTCTTTCCGTAATTATCAGACCTCTGTTTCAGCAACTGGTTGAAAATCACCAGCAGAAAAGCGGCTGTTTTACCGGTTCCGGTCTGCGCCTGCCCGGCAACGTCATTGCCATCCAGCGCCAGTGGCAGGGTCAGGGCCTGGATCGGTGTACAGTGAGTAAATTTTGCGCTGTCCAGACCGGTTAAGATCTTCGGGTTCAAGCCAAGACTCGAAAAAGACACATCGGTCAGCGGGTTGGTTGATTTGTTTTCAGTCATTATCAGATCACATTTCCAGGTGGCTTCAATTATTTTTAAAAATGGACTTGAAATTCAGCACAATGACCTTGAAATTGTGACACAGGTAATTATATTGGTAGTCCTTGAATTCCGGTTTCTGCCCCGCCTTTTTGAACTTGTAAGACAGCAGCAATCCGAATGTGGCATATTAACCGCGCTGACAACCTTAAACCAGTCCGGATATAACGCAAATCATTGGAGAAAGACATTGAGCGAAAACATTATTCACGTCACAGACGGTGACTTTGAACAAAAAGTTCTGAACGCCGAAGGACCGGTTCTGATCGATTACTGGGCTGAGTGGTGCGGGCCATGCAAGATGATTGCGCCACTGATCCATGAACTGGCGGATGAATATTCGGGCAAGCTAACAGTTGCCAAGATGGATATTGACTCAAATCGTCAAACTCCGATGAATTACAACATCCGCGGAATCCCAACAATCATGATTTTCAAGGATGGACAGGTGCAGGCAACCAAGGTCGGTGCCGTATCAAAAGGTATGCTGACCGCATTTGTGGAAGAAAACATCTAATATAGCCGATCCCGGTTGCACTGAAACGCGACCGGGCTGTTTTTTTTATTAATTCACTGGACGCAGAACGGTGAACATGATAATTTTGCGCCATCTGTAGCGGGTACCCCACCCGGTCTGAATACCGATCTCACCATGTCTCTTTGCAACGGTACAAAAACCCGGAGCCATGTGAAAAAATAATTCGCGTTCAATCCTGTGGAAAACCGCTCTATCCTTACGACAAACTATTCTTAACCGATTAAGTCAAATAAAGAATCCAATCCAGGGTATGCGCCCGCCACCAACAAAGTACAAAACATGAATCTATCAGAACTTAAACAAAAATCGATTGTGGAATTGCAGGACATAGCCAACGAAATGGGGCTTGAGGGCGTTGCCCGCGCACGCAAACAGGATGTCATATTTTCGATACTGAAAGCACATGCAAAGAACGGCGAAAACATCTATGGCGCAGGTGTCCTGGAAATCCTTCAGGACGGGTTCGGTTTTTTGCGGTCTGCTGACAGTTCCTACCTGGCGGGCCCGGACGATATCTATGTCTCACCCAGCCAGATCCGGCGATTCGCACTACGCACGGGCGACATGCTTGCTGGCAAGATTCGCCCACCCAAGGATAGCGAACGTTATTTTGCTTTGTTGAAAGTTGAGGAAATCAACTACGAAACACCGGATGCCGCGAAGAGCAAAATCCTGTTTGAGAACCTCACGGCCGAGTTTCCGGTAAGGCAGGCGGTGCTTGAAAGAGGCACCGGCAGTACCGAAGATATTACCTCACGCATCATTGACTTGATATCACCCATTGGGTTTGGCCAGAGGGGATTGGTTGTATCACCGCCGAAAGCCGGTAAAACCATAATGCTGCAGAACATAGCCAGCAGCATCCGCGCCAATCATAAAGACTGCAAAATGATCATCCTGCTGGTTGACGAGCGTCCCGAAGAAGTGACTGAGATGCAGCGCTCCGTAGATGCCGAAGTTGTATCCAGTACCTTTGACGAGCCTGCGTCCCGACATGTACAGGTTGCAGAAATGGTAATCGAGCGGGCAAAACGCCTGGTCGAGCACAAACACGATGTTGTTATCCTATTGGATTCAATTACACGTCTGGCCCGTGCATACAACACCGTTGCGCAATCATCCGGTAAAGTTTTAACCG
>CALBDB010000057.1 GCA_937927755.1 uncultured Lysobacterales bacterium | reverse complement strand
GTGTGGTTGCCGGCCGGTTGCGCAACGACTGCGTCCCAGGCCTGCGGGCTGCCGTCAACGAAGGACGGGAAGTCCGCCTGCGTCAGGGTGCCGCCGTCGTCGTTGACGACCGTCTTGTTCAACTCAAGCGTCGGGGCGATGTCGTCGTTGGTTATGTAACAGACTGCTTCGTCACCTGAGGTGAGCGTGATCGAACCGTCGGCGGCACAATCACCACTCCAGCTGCTGGCTGCATAACCGAACTGCGGTGTCTCGGAGACGGTGTGAGCACCGGCAGAATGTTCAACCGTGACATCCCATGCCTGCGGGTTGCCGTCAACAAAGGACGGGAAATCAGCCTGCGTCAGCGTGCCGCCATCGTCGTTGATGACCGTCTTGACCAGTGTCAGGGTCGGTGCGATGTCGTCGTTGACGAAGGTGCAGGTCACTTCATCACCTGATGCCACTGTAACTGAGGTAACTTCACCGGTTGCATTGTCGCAGGTGATCGAGGTGTTAGTGTAACCGGGGAAGGGGTCGGGGCTTTCGGACAGATCGTATGTTCCGGGTTGCATAACTTTCGTTACACCCGCTTCTGAACCTGTGAAGCTTTCCGCACCCGCGTGTAAAGTCCAATCAGATGCAGCTGCCGTACCACCGTGGTCATTGACCACGTGCTTGACCAATGTCAGGAATGCCGGCATGACAAGTGTCGTTTCGGTCCGTTCGCAATTACACTTGGCTTTTGTGTTGGGGTAAGCTTCAAAAAGATTTGTACAGGTATTGTTTCTGTTATTATCCCAGCTGGTACAAGTGCCCACATCGACAAACCCGTCGTCGTTTGTGTCAATACACTGAATCGTATAGGTTTCAACTAATTCCGGTTCTACGGGCAAACCTGTAATTCCATCGATCTCTAACAGGTCGTAAAACCAGTGTATGCCTTGTGGCAAGTCACCACAGGTGTCTCCGGGATCTTCATCCTCTTCACCATCGTAGTGTGGTCCGACTCCGCCACCGAGTCCCTCGGATCCCGGGGTACCTGGGTTCGCCAATGGATCGGGGTTTGGTGGCAGGTAATTTCTACCACACACACCCGTACGGGCATCTCCGCCGTCCAGCCCGATGAACATACCGATGTCCCAGCGTTCATTAGCGCCGGCGACCAGGTTAGCCTGGAACTTGACATTAGCCGTGAATATTCCGCTGCCTGGAGCAGTTTCCGTACACTCAGCTTCCGGGTCGTCCACGACCAGTAAGCCAAGATTAACATCATTCGCTGTACAGTTTAGGCTGCTGTCTGCTGCCTCTTCAATACAATGGTTGATATCCGGTGGATCTGCCGGGGTGATTTGCGCCAACGAGGTACCCGCAAAAAACAAGCCACTCATCAGCAAGGTTGAATATAGTGTAATCAGAATCTTCCACTTGGGAATTTTTGAACTACGCTTGGCATACATAACGCTCTTCCTTCTTGGCTGTAATCGTTGCTTCAGAGTACTGCCGGACTTAAAACCTACGCGTCCGGTTGGTCGTTTATGAGCGAAAACGCTCTTAAAAACCGTACTCCACCCTATTTGCCATTGTGTCTGTCCTCCAACAAACTACCTGGCACTTTCTCTTATTGCATAAACCGGTCTTTGTGAAATCCTGCCCGTTCAATTGGGCCAGCTTCCTGAAAACCTTGAAATTGTTCATTGCTATGTCTTCCGGTGTCCGGAACAGGACACTGGTAATATTGGCCTGTGGGCCCAGTAGCAGGTCGATATCTATGCCGACCTCCACAAAATTGTCTGCTGGAATCGGATCGAGCGGGTTAAAGTCCTCATCCCAGACCTCAAATCCGTCCACGGGGTGCCTGATTGGCGGAAGCCCCGTGCAATACATGAAATCGCGTTTATGCCGGCAATTTTCTCCGGTGATGCCGTCGCCGGCTTTCACGACTTTGAAGCCACCCTGCCGCCATTGCTCCAGCCCGACCGACTGCAGCGTTCGGTTAGCGAACACCATACGCACCAGCAGGTCGCCATCCATGCGATTACCGATGAGCGGCCATGGAGAACCCGGACCGAGTCGAACGGGGTTCTGGTTGAATTCGAATTCGATATAGGTGACAGCATCGGTTACCAAGCGCTCGATTCCGGCATAAAGACGCAGGTGGTTATCTGCGCCGATGGTGGCGAGAACGTAGCCATTCCCGAGGTCGTGTTCCGGCCGGACGGCGCCGTTGTACAGGACTTCGTCTTCCAGTCTCGGGCCGGGCAGGAGCGCGGACATGTCGGTGGCCACGCCGTTTGATATGTTGTCCTGGACAAAATCGGCATCGACCCCGCGATAGAGGTCGATATAGTCCGGAATGCCGTTGCTGCCAAACATTCCATTTTCATTGACGTCATCTTTGAAAAAACCATAAGGGTTGATGATTTTTTCCCATTCGGGCATCAAAAGTTTGTCCTTACGCTCGCGTGCGCTGTTTTCGTCGATACGTCTGAGCAGGGAGGTGTAAACGAGTTTTTGTTGTTCCTTGGTGTTGAATTTGCTGAGCTTGTCTTCAGCTGCCTGATCCGGCTTGTTATTGTTCGCAGTTGATTTGCCGGCCTGGCCGGCCGGGATGACACGGGCATGCACTGAATCTGGCGCTTGCACCAGAGTGGACCGATGGCTCATCTCGCTGGCAGGCTCATCCGTACCCCTGGACAACGATAATCCGATAAACCCGGTAGCGATAAAAATCAGCACAGCCGCGATTAGCCAGGCCTGATAAAATCTATCCATTCTTTCGTGCAAAATTTTCTTTTCTCCTCTAATGAAACCAATCTGGTAAACCAACGGGCAGCTACCAGATTCCGATAAAGGCCTTTTGTTTTTCACACTTCCCATAAAAACAAAAGGACATACTCTCAACGAGAATTACATCCTTGTTTAACTGGGCTTTCGCCCTGTCTTCATGACAATCTGAAATGTTTTCTTAGTTAAATACTTACTCCTCCTCAAGACATTATTTGGAGGCAACAAATCAGCCTCCCTGATTAAGCACCAACGCACAGCATCGCGCACTGGCTCTCAGCTCATCGAGATCCAACATCCAGTTGTTTTTTATTTGCCTGCCTGGCAGTAGATGCAGAGACTGCGATATCCGACCCTCACATCTGTTTTAAGCTCGATGGACCCAAAACTTTTGTGGGCACCTTGCTCCTAAACGCAAACAAGGACGCCTTTCTCCATTGAGAAAAACATCCCTGCTTTTGTGATCCTCTCGTCATCCTGACTCAGGCCGGCAGAGAGACATATTTTTCCTGACCGGCTTGCGCTCAATGGATGTATTGAGAATATTTATGTGAAAGTGCTTACACCAACGAAAGTACCAGCACTATCCCCAACGTTTCCTCAAGTCACCCATTAGAAGTACTAATGGGCACTTGGCCTATTCTAACTATAGTATAAATTTCAGAATTTACTATATTTTGAATACATGAATGGAAATCACATATGATTTGTCTGAATCAAACCGCCAGTTCAGTGCGTACTATTTCAGCAAGTTCCTTGGCAAGTTCGTTGACCTGGTTTTCATCGGTGCCTTCCAGCGTGACGCGGATTAGTGGTTCGGTACCCGATGCTCTCAGGATAACTCTGCCTGTTTCACCCAACTGATCCTCGGCGGACCTTATGGCCTTGTTCACGATTTCAGAATTATCAATATCAGAAACGGGCTTTTTGACTGGAACATTGATCATGACTTGGGGGACCTTCTGAATATCTGTTGTCAGCTCTGCCAGGCCCTTGCCTTTGCTAACCATTACCTCGAGCACCTGTAGCGCACTGACAATTCCGTCACCGGTACTGGTCCTGTCCAGGAATAGCAGGTGACCAGATGCCTCGCCGCCGAGCGTCCAGCCATTGTCTGCAAGCGCCCTGTGTACATGCCGATCGCCGACGGGTGCGCGCAAAAACGGGATGTCACGTTTTTTCAGCGCCAGTTCCATACCGAAGTTGCTCATCACCGTTCCAACCACGCCACCTTGCAACAGGCCCTTATCCTGTCGTGCCGTGGCAATGATGTAGAGCAGTTCGTCGCCGTTCACGATATTACCCTGTGCATCCACCATGATCACACGGTCGCCATCACCGTCCAACGCAATTCCAACATCGGCGCCATGTTCCAGCACGGCATGGCTGAGTAATTCCGGGTTGGTCGACCCGCAATTCTCGTTGATATTCAGACCGTCGGGATCGGCGCCAATGGTAATTACCCTGGCCCCCAGTTCATTCATTACGGCCGGCGCGACACGGTAGGTCGCGCCATTGGCGCAATCGACAACTATTGTCATGCCGCGCAAGGTGATTTCAAAGGGTATCGTTCCCTTGCAGAATTCGATATAACGGCCAGCGGCATCGTCTATCCTGGTTGCTTTACCCATCCTCTCGGAAGGTATGGTCGAGAACGGCTCGTCCAGTTCCGCTTCAATGGCCTGTTCGACATCATCGGGTAATTTTTCACCTTCAGCGGAGAAGAACTTGATGCCGTTATCGTAAAACGGGTTGTGCGAGGCGCTGATAACAATGCCTGCGCAAGCGTGCAGCGTCCGTGTCAGGTAGGCAACAGCCGGTGTCGGCATCGGGCCGAGCAGGGCAACATTGGCACCGGCTGCAGCCAGGCCTGCCTCGAGGGCGGATTCGAACATATAACCCGAGATACGCGTGTCTTTGCCGATAACAACCGAGCGTGAATCACCATCCGCCAGCACCTTTCCGGCAGCGCGCCCCAGGCGCAGCATGAAATCCGCAGTGACCGGGGAATCACCCACGCGGCCACGGATACCGTCCGTTCCAAAATATTTATTTTTCATGACCGTATTTTACGCTCAAGCCGTCCAAAGTGCAGTTGCTACCTTCAGGGCGTCCAGGGTTTCAGAGACATCATGGACCCTTATGATCGCGGCACCGGCCTGGGCGGCGAGAACCGCTGCTGCAATTGAACCCGGAATACGTTCCGCCAACTTCCTGCCGGTTAGCTTGCCGACCATGGCCTTGCGCGAAATGCCGACCAGCACCGGGTATCCGGCGGCAACAAGCGCTGGCAAGGAATGAAACAGATCCAGGTTCTGCTGCAATGTTTTGCCAAAGCCAAAACCGGGGTCCAATATAATGTGTTGTTCCGGCACACCTGCAGCCTCACAGTGTTTTGCCCGTTCCAGCAGGAACTGCCTGACCTCGGCACCGACGTCTTTGTAAAGGGGATTGTCCTGCATTACGCGCGGTTCACCCTGCATGTGCATCAGACAGACCGGCACTGCCAGATCTACCGCGGCCTGAACGGCCCCTTCCAAACGCAGGGCACAGACATCATTGATCATGCCCGCGCCTGCAGCTACGGCCTCGCGCATGACTTCAGGTTTACTGGTGTCGATGGATACGGGTACAGAGAGGCCCGGAACAATGGCCTCGACTACGGGGATTACACGATCAAGCTCCTGCTGTAACGTCACGGCTGCGGCGCCGGGGCGTGTCGATTCACCGCCAACATCGATGATATCGGCACCTGCTTCCTGCATTTCGAACGCGTGCTGAATGGCCTCGGATTTTCCAAGCCATTTCCCGCCGTCGGAAAAAGAATCCGGCGTAACATTCAGAATGCCCATGATTCTGGGCCGGTCCAACACAAGTGACCGGCCTGCGCAATCAAGTTCGCGGTTGTTTAAATTCAGTGCTGTTCCGCCGTACCACCAATTGAAGTACTGTCTTCCGGGCTATCAGGTGCTCCGGCGGCTGAGTCATCCTCGGCTTTTTTACCACCATCGGAACCAGAGTCATCCCAGTCTGTTGGCGGATCCGGAATCTTGCCTTCCATGATCTGGTCGATCTGTTTGGTATCAATGGTTTCGTATTTCATCAAGGCCTCGGTCATGACCTCGAGCTTGTCACGGTTCGCCTGGATCAGATCGGTCGCTGTTTTATGCGCAATCTCTACAATATGGCGTATTTCCATATCGATTTTGAGTGCGGTTTCATCGGAGACATGCTTGTGCTGGGTAACCGATCGGCCGAGGAATACCTCGTCCTCATCCTCCGCATAAGCCAACGGACCCAGCGCATCGGTCAAACCCCAGCGGGTCACCATGTTGCGGGCAATCTGGGTGGCGCGCTCAATATCGTTTGAAGCACCGGTCGTGACGTTCTCAACCCCGAATATGATCTCTTCTGCAACCCTGCCGCCAAACAGGCTGGCCAGCTGGCTATCCAGTTGTTTACGCGAAATACTGTATTTGTCCTGTTCCGGCAGGAACATCGTCACACCCAGCGCGCGACCGCGCGGAATGATGGTGACCTTGTAAACCGGGTCGTGTTCCGGCACCAGGCGCCCGACAATGGCGTGGCCGGCTTCATGGTAGGCCGTTAGTTTCTTCTCTTTTTCCGACATGACCATCGATCGCCTCTCGGCACCCATCATGATCTTGTCCTTGGCGCTTTCAAAATGATCCATTGAAACAGTCTTGGCCGACTCCCTGGCGGCGAACAGGGCTGCCTCATTGACCAGGTTTGCCAGGTCAGCACCCGAAAAACCCGGAGTGCCACGGGCAATCGTGCGTGGTTTGACATCGTCACTCAGCGGCACCTTGCGCATATGCACTTTCAGAATACCTTCACGGCCACGGATATCCGGCAATGGCACCACCACCTGCCGGTCAAAGCGGCCCGGCCTGAGCAGTGCAGGGTCAAGTACGTCCGGACGGTTGGTCGCGGCGATAACGATAACGCCCTCACCACCTTCAAAACCATCCATTTCAACCAGTAACTGGTTCAAAGTCTGTTCACGTTCATCGTGCCCGCCACCCAGGCCGGCTCCACGATGGCGTCCCACCGCGTCGATTTCATCGATGAAGATAATGCAGGGTGCGTGTTTCTTGGCCTGGTCAAACATGTCGCGGACACGCGATGCACCGACACCAACAAACATTTCTACAAAATCGGAACCGGAAATTGAGAAGAATGGCACCTTGGCCTCACCGGCAATTGCACGCGCCAGGAGGGTCTTACCGGTTCCCGGTGAACCCAGCATCAAAACGCCTCGCGGAATATGACCACCCAGCTTCTGGAACTTGCCTGGATTACGCAGGAATTCGACAAGTTCCTCGACTTCTTCCTTGGCCTCTTCCACACCCGCCACATCTGCGAATGTGACCTTGATCTGGTCTTCACCCTGTAGTTTTGCCTTGCTCTTGCCAAACGACATGGCGCCACGGCCACCGCCACCGCCCTGCATCTGGCGCATGAAATACACCCACAGACCAACCAGCAACAGTACCGGAATGATATTTATCAACAGGTCGAGGATGACGGAACGCTGTTCAGGCGGCTCTGCCGTAATCTGAACATCGTGCTCAACCAGGTCGTCGACCAGGCGTGGGTCAGGCATACCAAAGGTCTGGAAATCCTTGCCGTTTACATCACGGCCCTGGATCGTGTTGCCTTCCGCGGTGCTGCTTATCGTGACTTCTGCAACGGTGCCATTTCGCACGTTGTCGAGAAAATCAGAATAAGAAAGTTCATCGGGCGAGTTTCCAACACTGCCATAGTGATTAAAAATGGACATCAATACCAACAGGATAATGCCCCAGGTAATCACATTTTTTAACATATCATTCAATCTTTTATCCTCAATCCTTTGGACCGCCGGCAACGCGTATTCGTTTCCGACTGCGTGTAATCATTGTAGCTTGCGCCGGTGTCCCAGTACATAAACTTCCCGGCTTCGTGGTCTGGAGGCCGAAGGTTTGCGAACCTGGACTTTCTCAAACAGGGACCGGGCTTGCTTCACAAATTCGTCAAAACCTTCACCATGAAATACTTTGACAACAAAGCTGCCGCCGGGCTCCAGCCAACTTTCCGCGAAACCAAGCGCAAGCTCCGCCAGGTACATTGCGCGTGGCTGATCCACGGCGCCCATACCACTCATATTGGGTGCCATGTCCGACAACACAAGATCAACATGTTGACCTTTCAATTCTTCTTCCAACAGTGCCAATGGTCCGTCCTCGGTGAAATCACCCTGAATGAAGGTGACGTTTTCCAGTGGCTCCATTGGCAAAATATCAAGGGCGATGATCTGGCCACCACCACCCAGTACCTTCTGCACCACCTGAGTCCAACTACCCGGTGCCGATCCGAGGTCCACGACCCGCATCCCCTTGTGTAAAAACTGGTACTTTTCGTTGAGTTCCATCAACTTGAATGCCGCCCGCGAGCGCAGACCCTGCTGCTGGGCCATCTTGACATACTGATCGTCAAAGTGTTCCGCCAACCAACGCCGGCTGCTTTTGCTTTTTGCCATACGCACTCCAATTGGGGTCAGAGTAAAGTGCCAGAGTAGACTTACGTAGTGACTTACGCTTTCGCATGACCGTTTACTCTGGCACTTTACTCTGACCCCATTTAAAGGTGTTAAAATGGTAGTTTGCCATAACGGGAACAATCAGATGCCATTAAAAGCATCGCAGAAGAAATATCTGCGCGCCAGGGCCCATCACTTGAAACCACTGGTAACCGTCGCCGATAAAGGCCTGAGTGAATCAGTGATGGCTGAAATCGAACGTGCGCTTTATGACCATGAACTTATCAAGGTCAAACTCAGGTCCGATCGTAAATTGCGCAAAACCTGGGCAGAGAATATTGCGGAGCAATCAGGGGCAGAACTGGTGCAATCGATTGGCCAGGTAGCCTGCTTTTACAAGAAACATCCTGAAAAGCCGGTTATTGATCCGGGCAAGTAGTATGGAATTTCATCTCGAAGTACCTCAAGACCATTTTTTTATCCGTTCGGTGTCGGAACAGGGTATCCGTATCAACGAGGATTATTACAAGCTTCCATTTATTATTTCCGGTCAGCGGATTATTCCGGAATGGAATGTGGAATCCGTTGACGATATCAATGAAACAAACCTCCAGCCTGTCTTTGACCTGCAACCGGAAATTATCCTGATCGGCACCGGTGCGACCCAGGTTTTCCTGCCGCCGGCCATCCAGTTACATTTCTTTCGTCGTATGATGGGTTTTGAAGTTATGAACACCGATGCGGCCTGCCGGACATTCAATGTGCTGGCCTCCGAGGGACGCGAAGTGGTTGCGGCCCTGATACCCGTCACTTCATAAACGGGGTTTCCACGACACCTTCACGACGGGAAATCTCCCGCAGACGCGTCAATGCCGCGAGTTGAACCTGCCGGACCCTTTCCCTGGTGACACCAAGCAATTGACCGACTTCCTCCAGGGTCAAACGGCCCTTGCCATGAAGGCCAAAGCGGTGCTCAACAACGACACGCTGTTGCCTCGGCAACAGGTCCAGCCAATGAACCAACAATTCTCCTGCCGCCTGCTCAGCATATTCTCTTTCAGGCGTATGGCCCTGCTCATCGGCGATGGAATCCAGAACCGACATATTGCCATCGCCGGGCGAGGTATCGGTTGATGCCGTTGGCTCATTAAAGACGAACAGGGTATGGACGGCTTCACTGGGCTTATCCAGTTTATTCGCAACTTCTTCAATTGCAGGCCTGCGACCCAGCTGCTGTTCCAGTTCACGTGTTGTTTTCAGATAACTGGTCAGCTCGCGAATCACGTGTATCGGCAACCTGACCGTCCGGCACTGGTTCATGATGGAGCGCTCAACCGACTGCCGGATCCACCAGGTTGCATAGGTGGAAAAGCGGAAACCTTTTTCCGGATCAAATTTTTCAACTGCGCGAATCAGGCCCAGATTGCCTTCCTCGATCAGGTCCAGCAAAGGCAAACCGCGATTTATATAAGAACGGGCCACCTTAACCACCAACCGCAGGTTGCATTCGATCATGCGCTGACGACTCGCCATGCATCCGCCATGGGCTGCCCTTGAGAGTGATTTTTCTTCGTCCGCGGTCAACAGTTTGGCGCGGCCAATTTCGCTCAGGTAGATTCGGGTGACGTCACCATGGTGTACCTTTTGCCGCTGGATTTTGGCGTTTTCAGCTTGAGCAAACTTGAGGTCGGTCTTGGCATTCCGGCCCTTCGGTTTCCCTAGACTATCTTTTCCGTTCTTTTTTTTTCCGATCCCCATTGCCATCCCCCAACCTTGCTACTCGACCCCGTAAGAGACCAATCCCACCCTGCTAAATACCCAGCCTCGCCACTAAAATGGCCGGGTCTTACCTCAGAGTCGAATAATCAAACTATCACATTACTTGACAAAAGTCACAACCCTAAAGCGTTGTAATCCCTTGTTAATTCAACTACTGAATAGCGTGAAAAAAGTTGGTGTACTATTTTTTGGGAAGATAATTCAACGGGTTGACAGGCTTGCCGCGCGAACGTATCTCAAAATGCAGCAACTGCTTGTTTTCAGTATTCCGGCCCATTTCAGCGATTTTCTGACCAGACGAAACCTGATCACCTTCTTTCACGAGACGTACCTTGTTGTGGGCATAAGCGCTGAGCATTTTTTCACTATGCTTGATGATTATCAACTCGCCATAACCAATCAGGCCATTACCACTGTAAACCACCTGCCCCGCGGCCGTGGCGATGATCGGCTGACCTTCCTTGCCAACAATATCTAGTCCGTTCCTCGCCGGATCATCCGCTGCATAGGTCCTCAGGAGAGGCCCGTCGGTTGGCCATTTCCAACTGCCCGGATCCGCGCTACTGCCTGGCGAGGGTTTCGTTGGCGCCGTGGTCTTCTTGTGGGCAGCGGAACTGGTAACCGGCTTTGAAACAGGTTGTGTTTTTGCCGGAGCTTCATTGATTGTCTTGGTTCTCGTTTGCGCCGGGGATTTCACCGTGGCTATCTTCACCCCGGATTGCCCGGTGCTGCGACTGCGCTCAGGTGGGGCCGAAAGCCTCAGCTTCTGACCGGGGTAAATCGTGTATGGACTGGAGATTTCATTCCACCTGGCCACATCCCGCACATCCAGGCCTTGACCAAATGCGATTGCATAAAGCGTATCCCCAGATGCGACAAAATAGGAGCCATCGGGATTCAACTGACGTTCGACCTTGGCGTTGGATTGCTCCTCCACCGGGGCGGGGGGATGATAACCACAGGCCGCCAATCCCAACAGGCACGCGATAGCCAGCAACCCTCCTGTAAGGCAATTAACGGGACTCATTGAAATCTGGCAGTGTGTCATTGTTACGACCCGCTCAACTTCATAAAGGCGAACACGATAGCCGCCAGTACAATCGTCACCCAGCCAATAAAGTCGATATACTTCCGTAAACGACTCGCCAGATTTTCACCACCAAGCTGGATCAGTGCTGCTACCAGGAAAAACCGCCCGCCCCTGCCAACAATCGACCCCCCCATAAACGCGAGGAACGGCATACCGACAACACCCGCGCTGATGGTAAACACCTTGTAAGGTATGGGCGTAAACCCGGCCAGCAAGATATACCAAAAGCCCCAGCTTTCAAATGCGGCAACGGCGCTCTTGAATGCCCCGGCATAGCGGGAGCCCATCAACCAGGGTTCGATCCATTCGAATGCCAGGCTACCGATTAAATAGCCGGCCATGCCGCCGATGACCGAAAACAGTGTGCACAATGCTGCGTATTGCCAGCCTTTCGACGGTCTGGCCAGGCACATGGGCGCCAGCATGACATCCGGGGGGATCGGAAAAAAGCTGGATTCGGTAAAGCTCAGCGCCGACAGGTATGCTGGCGCCCGGCGATGGGCGGATAATTCGATAACCCGGTCATACAGACGTTGGAACATTCGGTATCCTTTGGTTAAGCCATCTAGGCGAGACCGCTGAGCAGGGGTACAAAAACAACACCGCCAAGATCCAACTCTTCAAAATCGTCCTCGGTTCGACGGATTGAGATTAGTCTTTGCTGGCCATTTTTCTCCAGTGGAAGCACCAGCAAGCCGCCTACTGCAAGCTGTTCCAACAATTCCCGTGGGACTGATTGCGCTGCCGCGGTAACCATGATGCCGTCAAACGGCGCCTGGCTGGGCCAGCCAAGATGGCCGTCTGCATAACGCACATAAATATTGTGCAAGCGCAGGCGGTGAAATCTCCGGCGGGCAAGTTTCAGTAACTCGTCTATACGTTCAACCGTAAATACCTTTGGTACCAGGTGCGATAGAACCGCGGCCTGGTAACCGGAACCGGTACCCACCTCAAGGACTTTCTTCGGATTACCATTATCGAGCAGGGCTTCGGTCATGCGGGCAACAATCCAGGGTTGCGAAATGGTCTGGCTCAAACCGATCGGCAGGGCGGTATTCTCATAGGCGCGGCTCGACAGGGCCTCGTCGACAAATTCGTGACGGGGTACCTGGGTGATGGCTTTCAGTACCCGCTCGTCCTTTATGCCCTCCTTTCTCAGCGTCTGGACGAGACGGTCGCGCGTACCTTGAGAGGTCATACCGATGCCACGGTTCTCCGAGCGAAGTTTGCTTTTATGTATCATCGGGAATCTTTTTCCTGCGCCGTGCCGATACTGATTGCAGTCACCCAGCCAGCCACCTGGTCCAGTGCCTGGTAGCGGGTCAGATCAACATGGATCGGCGTTACCGATATGTATTTGCGCCTGATTGCATCAAAGTCCGTACCCGGCCCGGCGTCCTGTTCCGCCCCTGCCGGTCCTATCCAGTACATTTCACGGCCACGCGGATCGGTGGTCTTGACCACCGGCTCAGCGCGGTGGCGGTGTCCCAGGCGTGTCACTTCAAAGCCCCTGATCTCTGACCAGGGACAATTCGGGACATTGACATTCAGTATGGTATCGGCGGGCAGAGGATCCTGCTGTAATTGCTTGACCAGCCGAATCGCAGCTTCACCCGCTGTATCGAAATGCCGGTACTCCGAGCTTTCCTCAAGCACCAGTGACAGGGCCACTGCCGGAAAACCGAGAAACCGCCCTTCCATTGCCGCTGCGACCGTACCGGAATAAATGACATCATCACCCAGGTTGGCCCCGGAGTTGATACCGGACACGACTAGATCCGGATCCTGATCCAGCAACCCGGTCAATGCCACGTGTACGCAATCGGTGGGCGTGCCGGAAACCCGGAACACCCCCTCACCCATTTCCTTTATACGAATCGGTGCATCCAGGGTCAGGGAGTTGCTTGCACCGCTACGGTTCTTGTCCGGCGCAACAATGGTCACAGAACCGAGGCCCCGCATACTATCGGCCAGCACACGGATACCCGAGGCATCAATGCCATCATCATTGCTTATCAGTATTTCCATTCGGGGAGTCAGCGTCTGTTAGCTATCCGGTACTTGTTGAAAATCCCACCCGCCATCCGCAGGTATGTTTGTCAGGGCCTACTCAGGGGCTCTTGATGATATTGTACGGACTTAATTCGGCTTCCGAAACGCGCAAATGGGTAAATCGTGATTAAAAAAACAAAAAACCAGCTATCGGATGAGCAATTGTTCCGGCAGCAGATGGGCGATGTCGTACCGCTCAAAGCGCAGGCCCGGACAGAATCAAAGGCACCGCGAACCCTGAAGCGCAAGACCGGTCGTACGGGCGATTTGGAGACCGGGCATGATGTTCTTCCAGCAGTTAATGAACGGACACACATTGACGCGGACGATGGCGCTACACACCGCAAAAATGGTGTCCAGAAAAAGATCGTACAGAAGCTAAAACGGGGCCAGTTCCCTGTTGCCGATCAACTGGACCTGCACAGCATGACCATGGAAACTGCTCACAAGGCACTGCTTACATTCATAAAAGACACGCAAAAGGCTAAACTCGAGTGTGTCAGGGTCATACATGGAAAGGGCCTGCGTTCAGAAAGCGGACCTCGCTTAAAGGTGATGACCCGCCAGGTTCTTCGCGACCACCCAATGGTGCTGGCGTTCACCGAATGCAAACCAGCCAACGGGGGCAGTGGCGCCGTAGATGTATTGTTGAGATCATTATGATCGAACTGTTTATATTCCTGCTCATCACGGGCTCCATGGTCGCCTGGTGGCAACTGATGCAGGGCAGGCAAAAAGCCCGCAAGGCGGCGCACCAGGTATGCAGCAATAACGGCTTGCAGCTGCTGGATGACACGGTCTCGCTCAGTTCAATAACATGGAGCCGTGAGAAATCGAGTCCGCGTATCCTGGTCAATTATGGTTTCGAGTTCGCAACCAACGGTGCTGTGCGCAGACACGGTGTTGCCACGCTGGGTTTTCCCGCATCCCTGACCGTGACTCTTGATATGGAAGAGGGCCGCCTGATTGAGAAATTGTGGGGGCGGTGATCTCTCTTATTTGATGACTTTCAGGTGCGAACGTGGCGGCGGATCATCAGAACCATCTACGGGGGGTGGGGTTGGTTCATTCTGGGCGAACATCATGCCCTGTCCGTTTTCACGTGCGTATATTGCTATGACCGCATTCATCGGTACGCAGATTTGGTAGGGTTTGCCTGAAAACCTGGCCTTGAAACTGATGGCTTCATTAGCCATCGCCAGGTGTTCCGTTGCGCTGCTGGCGATATTCAGAACCACTTTGCCCTTCTGGATGGCATGGTCCGGCACGTCCACGCCGTTGATTTCGGCGTCGACAAGCACATGCGGGGTCAAATCGTTATCCGTGATCCATTCGTACAAGGCTCGAAGCAGGTAAGGTCTATTGCTGGTCATGCCCTCCGGCGTGGAACTCATCAATTCACCTCGTTAACGGATTACGCCACTCACGCTGCATTCAGTACCATTTCACGCTCAGCACGTGTCAGGCTGGCCTTGAACGAAGTGCGCGAAATCAGGCGCTGAATATAGGCCTGTACAGACGCGCCCGGCTTGCCGAGATCGATACCATAGACTGGTAGACGCCAGAAAAGGGGCGCCAGTGTGCAGTCAACCAGGCTCAGCTCGTCACCCAGCATGAACTCGGAGTGTTTGAACAGGTCATTGGCCGCAATAATGCTCTCTTTCAATTGCTGACGTGGTTTGTCTGCTTTCTTGCCGGTCGCATTTTCTATTTCCCTGGCCAACGGGTACCAGTCGCGAATGACACGGTGGTGAACAAGACGCAAACGCGCACGTGAAACCGGGTCAACCGGCATCAAAGGCGGGTGCGGGTAGCGTTCATCCAGGTAATCGTTGATCACGCCGGCGTTGTGCAACAACAGGTCACGGTCGACCAGTGTCGGCGCCTCGTTGTATGGATTCAACTCAGCAAGATCAGCCGCGGCCGATTCGTCATTGGTCACATCGATTATCTCGACATTGATACCTTTTTCTGCCAAAACAAAGCGTACCCTGTGACAATGGATGTCATGGTCTGAAGAGTAGAGCGCCATTGTAGATCGGCCTTTAAGTGCTGCTGTCACCAAATTTCTCCTGTTGGCATGATTAACGGACAGATTCCTGCCTTTGATTCTGAATTAATGAACATCACGCCAGTATTCTGCTTTTAACAGGTAGGCAATAAATGTGAAGAACGCAAGGAATAGTATCACCCATACACCGATACCCTTGCGTTTTAACTTGGCCGGCTCACCGGCATAGTCAAGAAATGCCGCTATATCACGGGCAGTTTGTCTATATTCCTCCGGCGATTGCGTGCCGGGCGTGGTCAGCCTGAAATGATCGATCACTTCACGTGTGAAACCGCCCTCGCCGGCTTCCTGCCTGTAAACCGGTGTCTGGATACCCTGAAGCGGCCACAAAATGTGGGGCATCGAAGCATTGGGCAACAAGGTGTTATTCCACCCGCCATTCTCATCCTTGTAGAAGCCCAGCAGATAGGAGTATACCCAGTCAACTCCGCGCGAACGCCCAATCAGGGAAAGATCGGGCGGGGTTTTTCCAAACCAGGCTTTTGCCTGCTCCTCATCCATGGCGATATCCATGGTCTCGCCGAATTTCGCGTCCGAGAACACCAGGTTTTCCATGACCATTTCTTCGGTCAAATCCAGGTCTTCGGCCAGGCGGTTATAACGCATATAGCTGATGGTGTGGCAACCCAGGCAATAATTGACATACCACTTGGCACCGCGCTGCAATGAAGCGGTGTCATTGATATTGGCGCCGGAATGCTCGACGTGAGCGCCACCTGCAGCTGAAACCGTCAGGCTGGTTAACGGCAGAAGCAATGCTGCAATAAACAGGGTTGTGGCTAATTTCTTCATCAGTGAGTCACCCGATCCGGTACCGGTTTCGTCTTACCGCCCGGACTCATGAAAAACAGCAGGACAAAAAACATGAAGTAAACCAGGGTCCAGACCCTCATTTCCCAGGTCTGCGCCGGCGTACCTTCGGCCATGCCCAGCAGGCCAAGACGTACAAATGCAATCGTGAACAGGGCCAAAAGCACTTTGTACCAAAGCCCCCTGTAACGAATCGACTTGACCGGCGAACGGTCAATCCACGGCAGGAAAAACAGGATTGCAACAGATGCACCCATAAGCAGGACCCCCATCAATTTGTCGGGCACAGCCTTCAGGATCGCGTAGAACGGTGTGAAATACCAGACCGGCTTGATGTGCTCAGGTGTCACCAGCGGATTTGCAGGAACAAAGTTATCGTGCTCCAGGAACAGCCCCCCTGCCTCGGGCCACAGGAACAAGACAAACGAGAACACGATCAGGAACATTCCGACTCCGAAAATATCTTTGACCGTGTAGTACGGATGGAACGGAATTCCGTCCAGCGGTTTTCCATCGGCATCCTTGTTCTTCTTGATTTCAATGCCATCGGGGTTGTTTGAGCCATTCTCACGCAGGGCAACCAAGTGCAGAAGCACGAGACCCAGCAAGGCCAGTGGCACTGCAATGATATGCAAGGCAAAAAAGCGGTTCAGGGTGGCATCGGAAATAAAGTAGTCGCCGCGTATCCACTGCGTCAACGGTTCGCCTATTTTTGGCAGCGCACCGAACAGGTTGATGATGACCTGTGCACCCCAGTATGACATCTGTCCCCATGGCAGGATGTAGCCCAGGAATGCTTCTGCCATCAGGGCCACGTAAATGAACATGCCAAACACCCACAACAGTTCACGTGGCGCCTTGTGAGAGCCGTATAACAGGCTTCGGAACATGTGCAGGTAAATGAGGATAAAGAAGAACGAAGCCCCGGTTGTGTGCATATAGCGGATCAACCAGCCCCAGTCCACATCACGCATGATGTATTCAACCGATGCAAACGCCTCTTCGGCCGATGGCTTGTAATGCATCGCCAGCAGGATACCGGAAAAAATCTGGATAACCAGCACCAACAGGGCCAGTGAGCCCATGTAGTACCAGAAGTTGAAGTTCTTGGGGGCCATGTAGCCCGTCATCGTCGCGTTCCAGAACTTGGTCACCGGCAGGCGGTCATCGAACCAGTTTAGCAACGAGCCTGCGCCCTTTGAAATACTGCTCGTGAATTTGGCCATTACACTGCTCCCTGCGGGCTGACACCGATCATCAGGGTACGCTCGTCCAGAAAACTATAGGGCGGGATGCGTAAATTGGTCGGCGCCGGCACACCTTTGTAGACACGGCCTGACAGGTCAAACTTGGATTTGTGGCACGGACAGTAAAAACCGCCGTTCCATTCAGCATCAAACGGTTGGGGGCCTACCTGGGGAACCATCTGCGGTACACAACCGAGGTGTGTGCAATGCATGTTTACAACCAGGAATTCGGGATTCAGCGCACGTGGATCTCCCTGTACGTATTCCGGTTGTTCGGCCGCCGCTGATTGCGGATCGGCCAGAACCTCGGCATTTTTAGCGAGATTTGAGACCATTTCCTGCGAGCGCCGGAGTATACCGATCGTCTGACCACGCCACTGTACCTTGAGCAACTGGCCTTCTTTCAGTTTGCCGATATTGACTTCCACGGGTGCACCAACGGCCTGTGCCTTGGCACTCGGCATCCATGATTTGATAAATGGTATGGCCGCCAGGCCAACACCAACACCGCCAACAACAGATGTGGTAGCGACCAGAAACCGGCGCCGCCCCTTGTTCACGTCATCAGATGACATTCAGTTCTCCAACAGAAAATGCCCCAAGCAAGGACTTTTACTTAGTACCAGAAAATTCAAATTCATTGGGATTAAACAAGCGTTGAACAACAGGGTGTCTGTAACATGCGCTGCAATCATCCTGTCTCTCACCTGAACCAATCGTTTATTTTACAGAATCGAACCATGCGAAACAAACGATTTGCCGATAGAATTGCAATGCTAGGCACTGATTTATTAAGAAAATCGAATTTATGTACGAATTGACGGAATATCGGGCGGTATGAATCAAGCAGACAATCAGCCAGGGCAAAGAAAGATAACAGCGGGTTCATTCGCCGGGTTCCTGCTGCGCTCAATCGTGGCAGGCCTGGCTCTGGCCTTCGTAATTCTATATCTGTGGCCGAGCATCAGTGACAGGTTCGCAAGCAAGCCCGAAGTCATTAACACGCCGGTCGTGACGCCTGTCGCCACTGTCTCTTATGCCGACGCAGTTGACCGTGCAGCCCCGTCGGTCGTCAGCATTTACACCAGGAAAGTGGAATTACAGCAGGTCAGCCCGCGTCTTCAGAAAATTCTCGGCAGCCCTTACGTTGCCCGCTCCCGTCAGGATATGGGCTCGGGAGTGTTGGTCAGCGAGGACGGTTATATCCTGACCAACAACCACGTGATAAGCCAAGTGCAAAATATCAGTGTGGGGTTATGGGACGGGCGTTTTGCAGCCGCACAGGTAGTCGGAAGCGACCCTGAATCCGACCTGGCGGTACTCAAGATCGACCTCACCGGCCTGCCGGCAGCGCCACTTGCAGAGAATGCCCCGGTTCGCGTCGGCGATGTGGTGCTGGCTATCGGGAACGCCTTCGGATTGAGCCATACCGTGACGATGGGCATCATCAGCGCAACCGGGCGCAACGACCTGCGTTCGGTTCTCTATGAAGATTTCATCCAGACCGATGCCGCCATCAATGCCGGCAACAGCGGCGGCGCACTGGTCAATTACCGTGGCGAAGTGATCGGTATAAATACCCGTAACCTGGGCCAGGAACAGGGTGCGCAAAACATCGGTTTTGCGATTCCAATCGCCATGGCCAGGGACGTCATGCAACAGATCGTTGAATACGGCAGCGTCAGGCGCGGCTGGCTTGGCGCACTGTTCAGCGATCTGCCGCTGTCGCTTCAGACAGATGGAAGTTCCATGCGGCGCGGCATCCAGGTGCGTGATGTAACCCCGGACGGCCCCGCGTGGAGTGCGGGTATCAGGCCCGGGGATATACTGCTCAGCATCGATGGTATCGAGCTTGGTGACGCCAGGGCGTTGATGCTGATGATCGCCCAGCGGCAGCCTGGCGGTCGTGTTGAATTCCTGGTGAAACGCAATGACGAGGTTTTTGAGACCTACGCGACCCTGATCCAGCAACCACCGATGCGTTAGTGCCTGAAAACAGCCGGGTCAATACTGCGCCACTCGGTACTCGTGTACGGCGGATCAGTTACTTTGGCCGCCGACACCCGGCTCGGTCAGGTGACGGGACAAGCCAGGAATTCTGCCAATGCTTCTGCCCGGGCTGACAGCGCCACCAATGCGGGGTGGTCATTCTCGTCAATAAGGCCATTTTCATGGTGCATGATGAACCGCCAGGCGACGGCGGCCGTAATATCCGCCTGGCCCGGTTGGTCACCCTGCAGCCAGTAGCAACCGTTTTCTGCACGGGCTGCGACCATGGATTCCAGTATTTCGAGTGCGCCAGTCAATTGCTGCTGCAGGCGTTCAATCCAGGGCCCGTGCTGTTTTTCCTGCGGGCGCTGCCCGGTTTCATAGATCAGCTGGGCACGCTTCTCCATCACGATCAGTGCCGTACCGATGAATTGCAATGCATCCCGGTACTGTTCCTTATCAACGGGCATCAGGCTGCGGCTGGCGACTTGTGATTCCAGGTAATCGATAATTAAGCCCGAATCGATCAGTACCTCGCCGTCATCCAGAACGAGCGTCGGAACCTTGACCATCGGGTTGATGGCCCGGAATTCTTCATAGTTTCTGAAAATGGACAATTCGCGGTGCTCATATGGTATGTCCAGGAACTGCATCGTGATCGCCACGCGGCGCACAAAGGGGGAGTCCAGGTATCCGATCAGTTCCATGCCGGTTTTTTGTTCGGTTTTCAGAATCGTTAATTCGAGATGACAATTTCCGGCATCCGCAAGGCCATGCTTCGCGGCATAACGGATAGTTCACCGGCGGTGCGCAGGGCCAGGCTGCGGTAACTCTGTGTCAGCACGGACTCGAGGTTCTGCATCATGGTTGGCTTGCCCTCATCCAGTGATGAACGGATCTCCATGGCCAATGGCAGGCGGCCCAGCAACGGGATGTCGAAATCTTTCGCCATCTCTTCACCACCGCCTTCTCCAAAAATGGCTTCTTCATGGCCGCAATTGGTGCAGATGTGGGTGCTCATGTTTTCAACCACACCCAGTACCGGCACATCAACCTTGCGGAACATGTTCACCGCCCGGCGGGCATCGAGCAATGCGATATCCTGTGGCGTGGTGACGATAACGGCGCCGGAGACCGGAATTCTCTGTGCCAGTGTCAACTGGATATCACCCGTTCCCGGCGGCAGATCGATGATCAGGTAATCCAGCGAACCCCACAACGTGTCGTTCAACAGTTGCTGCAACGCGGAAGTCACCATCGGGCCGCGCCAGATCATGGCTGAGTCCTCTTCGACCAGGAATCCAATCGACATGACCTTCAGACCGTGGGCCTCTTTCGGAATGATGTGTTCACCGTCGGTGCTCGGTTGTCCTTTCACACCCAGCATGGCCGGTATGCTTGGTCCGTAAATATCTGCATCCAGCAGACCGACCCGTGCACCTTCACGCTGTAGCGCAAGCGCCAGGTTGACCGCGGTAGTGGACTTTCCAACACCGCCCTTGCCGGAGCCGACCGCAATGATATTTGCAATGGTGTCCAGCGGTTTCAGGTCCTCCTGTACCTTGTGTGGAACCACCTTGCTGATGATGTTTACGCCGGCCTTGTCGATAGACGGGTCGTTTTCCAGACGGGATTTGATCACTTCCGCCAGTTCACCGCCCTGGTCAGCAAGCGGATAACCGAGCCGGATGTCCACGGTAACGGTATTGTCATTGATTGCGACTTCACGGACGGTTCCCGCTGAAACCAGGTCGCGGCCGGAATTTTCGTCGTTAATTTCAGCCAGCAAGGCCATTACTGATTCTTTGTTCATTGATTCATTGCTCTCTATATCGGTTAGCCGGATTTTGGCAAGCTGATCATTGTAACCGTTAAGCGGGGACCTGTTAACACTTGCCGGACGACAGTTTGCCCAATGGGGGTATCCTGCAGAATTTAGTATAACTATGCTACTGCTGGGCTGGCCGCCGTGCCATAATTAAGAATTCGTAATTTAACTTTGAAGCTGGCATCAGCAGCAGACAACATGAGCATGCAAAAAAGAAAAATACTGGTTACCAGCGCCCTTCCCTACGCAAACGGCGCGATCCACATAGGACATATGCTGGAATATATACAGACCGATATCTGGGCGCGTTTCCAGCGCGCGCAGGGTCATGAATGCTATTTTGCCTGGGCGGACGATGCGCACGGCGCACCCATCATGCTGCGGGCACAGGCGGAAAACATCACGCCCGAAGAACTCATCGAAAGGATGAATGCCGAGCATCAGCAGGATTTCGTGGATTTCGGACTGAGCTTTAACAACTATGCAACCACGCACGATGAAATAAACCGTGAATGTGTTGAAATGATTTATGGGCACCTCGAAGAAGGCGGGTATGTCGTACGTCGCACAATCTCCCAGTTTTACGACGAGCAACAGGGTATGTTCCTGCCTGACCGTTTTATCAAGGGAACCTGCCCCAAGTGCAAAACCGAAGAGCAGTACGGAGACAGCTGCGAATCCTGTGGAAGCACGTACAGCCCGACCGACCTGATTGACCCCCGTTCAGCCGTCAGCGGTACCGAACCAGTCATGCGTGACTCTGAACACCATTTTGTGCGGCTGTCCGAATTCGAAAACCGCCTGCAAAACTGGATGACGTCAGGCCGTCTGCAGCCCGAGGTGGTCAACAAGATGCAGGAATGGTTCGAAGACGGCCTGCGTGACTGGGACATATCCCGCGACGAGCCCTATTTTGGCTTCAAGATTCCTGGCACCGATGACAAGTATTTCTATGTCTGGGTAGACGCGCCGATTGGCTATATGGCCAGCTTCAAGGAACTCGCTGAACGTGAAAACCTGGATTTCGAAGAATGGTGGGCGCCGGGAACTGAAACAGAGTTGTACAACTTTGTCGGCAAAGACATCATTTATTTCCATACCCTGTTCTGGCCAGCCATGCTGATGGGGGCTGGCTTCCGCACACCCACGGCGGTATACGCACACGGCTTCCTGACTGTCGATGGTGTGAAAATGTCCAAGTCCAGGGGAACTTTTATCCAGGCCCGAACCTACCTGAATCACCTGAACCCCGACTATCTGCGTTACTACTTCTGCGCGCGACTGGGTTCCGGACTGGGGGATATTGACCTGAACCTGGAAGACTTTGTATCACGTGTGAATTCCGACATGGTCGGCAAAGTGGTCAACATTGCCAGCCGTTGCGCCGGATTTATCCAGCGTGGATCAAATGGCAAACTGGCTGCCGAATTACCCGAACCGGATTTGTACCGAAAATTCCTTGATCAGCGCGAACTGATCGCCGATGACTTTGAACAACGTAATTACCAGTCCGCCATCCGTCGCATCATGGCGCTGGCAGATGAAGGTAACCGCTATATCGATGAGCACAAACCCTGGCAACTGAACAAACAGGATGACCAGCAGGCAAAAGTACAGGCCATTTGCACCCAGGGCATCAACCTTTTCCGGGTATTGATGGCCTACCTGGCGCCGGTTGTGCCTTTTACTGCGGCTACGGCTGCGGAATTCCTCGGTGTATCACTGGACCGGTGGTCTGACCTTGACCAGCCGATGCTGGATGTTTCGATAAACGCCTTCCTGCCACTGATGACACGCGTCGACCCATTGAAGATTGAAGCGATGATCGAAGATTCAAAAGAAAACCTGCAATCCAGCGATGAGCCTGCAACGCCGGCACTGGACCTGGCCGATGAAATCACCATCGATGATTTCCTTAAAGTCGATCTGCGCATCGCAAAGATCATTGACGCAAAGGCGGTACCCGAGGCAGACAAGCTGGTGCAACTGACACTCGATATCGGCGGTGAGATCCGCAATGTGTTCGCCGGTATCAAATCCGCTTATAAGCCGGAAGACCTGGTCGGACGCCACACGGTCATGGTGGCCAACCTGAAACCGCGGAAGATGCGTTTTGGTGTATCCGAAGGCATGGTGCTGGCAGCGGGGCCTGGGGGCAGCGACCTGTTCATACTCAGCCCGGATGATGGAGCGGTACCGGGCCTGCGGGTTACTTGAGGCCCGCTGGGTTTTGATGTGAGTCCGTTTCTATATGAGTGAACACCTGCTTATACTTGTAAGCACGGTCCTTGCAAACAATTTTGTACTGGTCCGTTTTCTCGGCCTGTGTCCCTTCATGGGGGTGTCGAACAAGCTGGAAGGCGCAATGGGAATGGCGGTGGCAACTGCCTTCGTTCTGACCCTGTCGTCAGTATCGAGTTACCTGCTGCACCAGTACCTGCTGACACCGCTGAAGCTCGAATACCTGTCCACGCTTAGCTTTATCCTTGTAATCGCGGTAACCGTGCAGCTGACCGAAATGTTCATGCGCAAGAGCAGCCCGGTTCTGTATCGTGTGCTGGGTATTTTCCTGCCGCTGATCACCAGTAACTGCGCGGTGCTCGGCGTCGCGCTGCTCAATGTTCAGGAACACCATAACCTGCTGCAGTCGGCCCTGTACGGCTTTGGCGCAGCTGCGGGTTTCGGCATCGTGCTGGTCCTGTTTGCAGCCATGCGTGAACGGCTGACTGCGGCTGATGTGCCCCTGCCCTTCAAGGGTGCGCCGATTGGCCTTGTAACCGCAGGAATGATGGCCCTGGCATTTATGGGCTTCAAAGGGCTGGCCAACCTGTGATCAATGTGGGAATGACATGCTGATCCCGGTACTCGTGTTGACTGCGCTGGGAATCGTTTTCGGGCTCGGTCTCGGCTGGGCCGCAATCCGCTTCCGCGTCCAATCGGACCCCCTGGTTGACCGCATCGATGCATTGTTGCCGCAAACACAATGCGGCCAGTGCAATTACCCCGGCTGCCGGCCTTACGCCGAGGCAATCTCCAAAGAAGAGGCCGATATCAACCAGTGTCCGCCAGGTGGCGATGCCGGCATACGCGCCCTGGCCGACCTGCTTGGCCGTGAGCCAAAACCGCTGAACCCCGAAAACGGCGAAGAGAAACCGAAAACCGTGGTCGTTATCGACGAACAGCGCTGTATCGGCTGTACCCTGTGTATCCAGGCATGCCCGGTGGACGCCATAGTAGGTGCCGCGAAGCTGATGCACACGGTGATCGAATCCGAATGTACCGGTTGCGATCTCTGTCTGCCGCCTTGCCCGGTGGACTGCATCGACATCGTCGAAGTCAAAACCGACGTTTTATGCTGGCGCAGCCCGCGGCCGTCCATTGTTCAAAACCCGGTCACACAATGATGAACAGGGCAAGCATGTCACAGGCCGACCAGGTAGAACAAGCCCGCCAAGCCGGCCGCCGCACCCACCACTTTCACGGTGGTCTGCGTTTGCGGCACAACAAGAAGATCTCTTGCCAGAATCCGGTCGTGCCGCCACCGTTGCCGGAACTGCTGGTGGTTCCACTGCTGCAACATGCCGGAGATTTCGCCGAGCCCTCCGTCAGTGACGGTGAAAAAGTTCTCAAGGGACAGGTGATCGGGCAATGCCAGCCCTGCGCGGCCATACATTCGCCCGTTTCAGGCGTCGTTGAAGCAATCGAAGACCGGCCCATGTCCCACCCATCAGGTCAGCCGGGGCCTTGCGTCGTGATCCGGCCCGACGGTCAAGAGCAATGGGTGCAGCTCAATCCCATTAAGGATTGGCTGGAGGCCAGCCCGGAAATTCTGATTGCACAGATACAGGACTGCGGGATCGCCGGTCTTGGCGGCGCCGTTTTTCCGACCCATGCCAAGACCCGTGACGGGCGGGAAAGGCAGATACACACGCTGATACTGAATGGCGCGGAATGTGAACCCTATATCAGCTGTGATGAAATGCTGATGCGTGAGCAGCCCGATAAAATCATCCTTGGCGCACGGGTATTGCGCAGGGCGCTTGGCGCCGAACGTGTGATCATCGCGATCGAGGACCAGATGGGCGCGGTGCAGGCGGCACTCACCCGCTCAGCGAAACTTGCCGAATGCAAGAGTATCTCGGTGGTCAAGGTGACAACCATCTATCCTGAAGGTGGCGAAAGACAACTGATACAGGTTCTGACCGGCCTGGAAGTGCCTGCGGGTGGCCGGCCCTCGGACCTCGGTATGGTTTGCCAGAACGTGGCAACTGCAGCGGCTGTCGCGGATGCCGTGGTCGAAGGCAAACCGCTGATCGAGCGATACATCACCGTAACCGGCAACGGAGTCTCCCATCCACGTAATTTCCTGGCCCTGATTGGAACGCCTGTTTCCCACCTGGTAGACGCCAGTGGCGGATATAGCAATGACGTGGCCCGGCTGGTCATTGGCGGGCCGATGATGGGTTACCCCGTTGCCAGTGACGATACGCCGGTCGTCAAGGCCAGCAATTGCCTGCTGGCGCTGACACAGCGGGATATTGTGGCACCACAGCCAGAGATGCCGTGTATCCGCTGTGGCGAATGCGCCAGGGTCTGCCCGGCCACCCTTTTGCCGCAGCAATTGCACCTGCAGATAAAAACCGGCCTGTGGGACCAGGCAAAGGAATACGGGCTATCGGCCTGTATTGAGTGCGGTTGCTGCGATTACGTCTGCCCGAGCCATATTCCGCTGGTTGAATGGTTCCGTTACGGCAAGGGTGAGCAGCGCAAACGCGTACTGGAAAGCGAAGCCGCTGAGCTGGCCCGAAAACGTTTTGAGGAACGCGAGGCCCGCCTGTTGCGCGTGAAACGGGAACGGGCAGAAAAGATGGCCCTGCGAAAGCAGCTGCTCAAGGACAAGGCTGCTCAGCAGGATCGAATCCGCGATTCCATTGCCCGTGCGGAAAGCAGGTTAAAGAAGGCAGGGGAGCAGCCGGATGACGCGTAGCTTCGATACCGGCGGCGCACCCCATTTGCCACCCCAGACCACGGTGGCGGCAGTAATGCTGCAGGTTTTACTCGCGCTGGTTCCCGGTGTGTTGGCCTATACCTGGTTTTTCGGCCCCGGCATGCTGATACAGATCATCCTGGCAGTGGTTTTCGCACTGTTGTTTGAGGCCCTGATGCTACGCTGGCGGGGCTGGCCGCTAAAACCCTTTATCAATGACTACAGTGCGGTTGTAACAGCCGTGCTCTTTGCTTTATGTATACCACCGCTCGCGCCATGGTGGATATCCTGCATAGCCATGTTATTTGCCATTGTCTTTGCCAAGCACCTTTACGGTGGTCTGGGTCAAAATGTTTTCAACCCCGCCATGGTCGGCTACGTCGTTGTCCTGATCAGCTTCCCGCAGGTCATGACCGCCTGGCTGCCGCCATTGGCATTGGCAGATTACAGCCCCGGCCTCATGGACAGTCTGGCAACAATTTTTACCGGGCAAATCCCGGTTGCAGGCGGTTGGGATGCAGCCACCCAGGCCACGCCACTGGATACACTGAAAACTGGAGTTGACGCCGGACGCATGGTGCCCGAAATACGCAGCGCACCCATATTTGGCGATTATGGCGGCCTGGGTTGGGAGTGGATCGCAAACTGGTTCGCGCTGGGTGGTATCTTTCTGCTCTACAAACGGACCATCAACTGGCACGTGCCTGTAGCGGTGATTGGCAGCGTAGTCCTGCTCAGCCTGCCATTCTGGCTGGCTGACCCGGACAGCAACCCGTTCCCGCTGCAACACATTTTTTCGGGTGCGCTCGTGCTGGCGGCATTTTTTATCGCCACCGACCCGGTCAGTGGTTGTGTCAGTAACAGGGGCCGCCTTATTTTCGGCGCCGGTGTCGGCATCACCACGCTTATCATCAGGCGCTGGGGCGGTTACCCGGACGGTGTAGCATTTGCAGTTTTGCTGATGAATATGGCGGCACCGCTGATCGACCGTTATACACGGCCACGGATGTACGGCGAATGAGCAGGGGATCACACCCGATTATCCGCAGCAGCCTGCTGCTGGGCGCCATTGCCCTGATGGGTACGGCTTTGCTGGCGAGTGTCAACGACCTGACCCGTGAACGCATCATCGAGCAGGAAAAGCGCCGCGTTCTGCAACAGCTGAACGCGGTCATCCCGGCTGCTTCCTACAACAATGACTTACTCGGGGACGTGATCGAGGTCGATGACGAAACATTTTTCCAGCACCCCGCACCGGTCACCGTGTACCGTGCCCGCATGGATGGAAAAGCCGTGGCGGCGATGATGATTGTGACGGCGCCCGATGGCTACAACGGCGACATACGACTGTTGGCCGGCATCGATATCAGCGGAAAGATCCTCGGTGTGCGGGTGGTGTCTCACAAGGAAACACCCGGCCTGGGTGATCCGATAGAACTCGAAAAAAGCGACTGGGTACGCGGATTTGCAAACAGGTCCCTGCAAAACCCGGACAGCAAAGGCTGGGCAGTAAAACGGGACGGTGGCCAGTTTGACCAGTTTACCGGCGCAACAATTTCCCCCAGGGCGGTCGTCAAGGCCGTACACAGGGCCTTATTGTACTTTGCAGCCAACAGCCAGGAATTGTTTGACACGCCAGCGAAAACGGTGAACGCAGATGGCTAACGGCAAGCTGAAGCAGATATTGACCGATGGCGCCTGGCGGCAAAATACAGGCCTTGTGGTCCTGTTGGGCCTGTGTCCATTGCTGGCCGTCACCAATACGGTGGTCAACGGCCTGGCTCTGGGGTTGGCGACGATGCTGACCCTGATGGTATCCAATTTGTCAGTTTCATTGATGCGTGGATTCTTGCGGCCGGAAATACGCATCCCGGCCTTTGTCCTTATCATAGCTTCGGTGGTCACGGTGATCGAGCTGCTAATGCACGCTTTTTTCTACGATCTGTACCGGGTACTGGGTATCTTCATACCCTTGATCGTGACCAACTGCGCCATCATCGGGCGGGCCGAGGCATTTGCATCAAGGAATAAGCCATTACCATCGCTGATCGACGGCTTTGCCACCGGCCTGGGATTTTGCATCACACTTGTTCTGCTGGGCACACTGCGTGAGTTGAGCGGCCGTGGAACCCTGTTTTCAGGCGCGGAAATGTTATTGGGAGAATGGGGCCGGGCCATCACCCTGACTATGATCCCGGAGCACCCTGGCTTTCTGCTCGCCATGTTGCCGCCGGGCGCTTTTTTTGGCCTGGCTTTGTTGATTGCAACCCGCAAGGCCTGGGAATCCAGAAAAACCGGCAAACAGCAACGAGCAGCCAGCGTGATGGTTGCGGACGAAGGTCCGGCAAGGTAATTTTTTGCAGCCATGAAACTCGAAGACAGAATAGAATTATTTAGACGCCTGCAGGCACTCAACCCGCACCCGAAGACCGAGCTCGAGTATCAGTCTACATTCGAGCTGTTGATCGCCGTTATTCTCTCAGCCCAGGCCACGGATATCAGCGTCAACCTCGCCACCCGGCGGCTGTACAAGAAAGCCGATACGCCACAGGCCATACTGGATTTGGGAGAGGACGGACTTAAGACCTATATCAGGACGATCGGCCTTTTTAATTCGAAGGCCAAAAACATCATTGCCACCTGCAAGGCCCTGTTGGAGGAACATTCGGGCGTGGTGCCTGCGGACCGGCAAGCGTTGGAAGCCCTGCCCGGTGTCGGGCGCAAGACAGCCAACGTGGTATTGAATACGGCCTTCGGGCAGCCAACGATGGCCGTTGATACACACATATTCCGTGTTGCCAACCGGACCGGCCTGGCGATTGGCAAGACACCGCTGATCATCGAACGGAAACTGCTGAAGGCCATACCGTCACAATACCTGCTGGATGCCCACCACTGGCTGATCCTGCACGGCCGCTATGTTTGCAAGGCCCGCAAACCAAACTGTCCGGAATGCATCGTCCGGGACCTGTGCAGAACGGGCCGGCAAAAGGGATATTGATTCATCCTGGCCCGTAAACTAAACGATTTATCCCGCATCCCGTTCATTCTGAAAATTCGTTGAAATATTACGCAGGGGTCACCGGTCTATTGCCCCATGATCGGAATAATTCTTGAAAAACGGTAACTGTATTACTACCCTTCAGGAGTAACCCGATAAAAACGCGATGCCCTTTGCTGTTTTAAAGAGCGTCGTTACCAACCCTTAAACGGGTTATATAAGCTGGCGTTAAAAGCGCTTTTAAAGTGATATCCCCGGGCGCATCCCGGGTCTTTTTTAAACTGTGGAGGTTTTACCAGATGGCTAATAAATCAAATATTGTTAATCCTGTTGCTGCAGCTGTAGGCGTAGCATTCGTTTCGTCCCTTGCAGCATCTTCATCGGCAGTTGCTGCTGACAATCCATTCTCTACCACCGACCTGGATGCCGGCTACCAACTCGCCGGTGAAAAGGGTAAGGAAGGCAAGTGCGGCGAAGGCAAGTGCGGAGGCGATAAAACCAAAGACGCTGAAGGCGCTTGCGGCGAAAAACACCAAAAGGATAAGGAAGGCAAGTGCGGTGAAGGCAAATGCGGCGGTGATAAAGCTGCCAAGGGTGCTGAGGGCGCTTGCGGTGAAAAAGGCAAAGAAGGTTCTTGCGGTGAAAAAAAGGACAAGGAAGGCAGTTGCGGCGGTAACGTCTGAGGCCTGATCCTGATGAGTCACCACTCATACCCGGTAAAGGGTGCGGGACTTGGTTTGAGGCGGACCCTTTTGGGTCCGCTTCAGACTTTCGACCCTGCGACTGTCAACGAGATTGTCAGTTTCATGGAGGTCGCCCCCGAGAACTGGATTAACGTGGGTGGTCAGAGAGGCAAGGCATTCCGGCATTTCACCGAACGCTTTCCGTTTGTCTGCCACGGACTTTCATTGTCAATCGGCGGGCCAACACCACTTGACCAGACCTTTATCCGAAAATTGCGTCAGTTCATTGATACACACCGGATACGGGCTTACAGCGAACACCTGAGTTACTGCACCGATGACGGGCATTTATATGACTTGATGCCGATACCGTTCACCGAGGAAGCTGTCCGCTATGTTGCCGGACGAATCCGGCAAGTGCAGGACATGATTGGCCGGCGCATGGCCATTGAGAACGTGTCGTACTACGCCGCCCCTGGCGCACAGCTAAGCGAGATTGATTTCATCAACGCGGTTATCTCTGAAGCAGACTGCGACCTGTTGCTGGACGTTAACAATATTTATGTAAACAGCGTCAACCACAGCTACGATGCGGTTGAATTTTTGCAAGGCTTGCCCGGAGACCGGATCGCGTACGGCCACATCGCAGGCCACTACAACGAAGCCGAAGACCTCATTGTGGATACACACGGCGCTGACATTATCACGGACGTGTGGGACTTGCTGGACAAGGCCTACGAACTCTTTGGCGTATTCCCCACCCTGCTCGAAAGAGACTTCAACATCCCGCCGCTTGCGGAACTTCTAAACGAGGTTCAAAAGATCAGGGACATCCAGGGCAAGTACAGCCCGGTTGACCGCGACAACGATGGGCAAACAGAAAAGCACAGCAATGGCCACCGACAAAGCGCCTGAGGAACTGGCACGGCTACAGAAGGGCTTTGCAGCCCATATCCGCGATCCCGAATCCGCTGCTGCACCGGAGGGCATCGAAGACCGCCGGATGGGTATTTACCGCGACCTCTTTTTTAACAACATCAGCAATTTTCTGTCAGCAAATTTCCCGGTGCTCAAAACACTGTTTGATGACAGGGGCTGGGAAACGCTCTGCCGGGATTTCTACAGTGAATTCCGTTGCCATACACCCCTGTTCCCCGAGATACCCCGTGAGTTTCTGCGTTTTTTGCAGGACCACCGCAAGGCAAACCGGGATGATCCACCATTTATGCTGGAACTGGCCCACTACGAGTGGGTGGAACTGGCCCTGTCGCTTGATGAAACGGAATTCGATGACACGGGGGTCAACCTGAACGGCGACCTGATGAACGGTATACCGGTGCTGTCGCCGCTGGCCTGGCCGTTGAGCTACCAGTACCCGGTCCACCGCATTCGCGTGGATTACCAACCCCGATCCATACCAGAAAACCCAACCCATTTGCTGGTTTGGAGACAACAGGATTTCAGTATCAAGTTCATGGAACTCAATGAAATATCCATGCTGCTATTACAAAAATTGAAAGAAGAACCGGCCCGCACGGGTCTTGAGTTACTGACGGAGCTTGCCGCTGATATGAAGCATCCAAAACCAGAGGCAGTTCTTAAAGGTGGCAAGGCCCTGCTGGATGAGTTGAAAGGCAAACAGGTCATCATCGGCACCCTGCCCTGATATTAACTCCAGGAAGCCTGCACAGGCATCCTGCATAACACGAGTGTAAATACCATGGCAGTAATTAATTACTATGACAGTCTCACCTCCCGCCTGCGTGCATCCGGCGATTACGTCTGGCCCCTTCTGCTCAGGGTTATCCTGTCATGGGAGTTTTGGGAAGCGGGGTATGGAAAACTAAAGGGGCAGAATTGGTTTGCGGATGTCCCCTGGGCTAACTGGCAAATAGGGTTCCCATTTCCATTCAACCAGCTTTCGACGGAATTGAACTGGCTGGCGGCCACCTGGGGTGAACTGGTGTTTTCCGTCATGCTTTTGCTGGGTCTTTTTACACGATTTGCTGCCGTGTCGCTGGTCGTTGTCACCATGGTGGCAACAGCCGCTGTTCACTGGCCTGCCGATTGGGGCAGTTTCGCAGAATTGTGGAGCGGTTACGTAATCACTTCGAGCAGTGCGGGCAATTTCAAACTGCCGCTGCTGTTTTTAATCATGCTGCTGCCACTGGTATTTTATGGCGGTGGAAAACTCTCGGTGGATCAGTTGTTAATCAAATTATCCACACGGGAAGACAAACTGGCTGAGAGAACAGGGGGCCTGCAATCGGCAGGCCTGGCCTTGCTTGTGCTTGGTGTTGCAAGCGTCTGGGTCGAACCTGTTTGGGGGTTCTCACTGCTGTGTGCCGCGGCCGTGGCTATGCTGGTGCCGGCGATCACCGGAAAAAACTAGTCCGCCGGTTTGACGGCAGCGTTCCTTAAAGGTATTTCAAGGGGCGCCAACTCATAACCCTGCAGACGAAGCAGGTTCAGCAAGCCCTCTTTGCCGGGCAGATGTAGCGCACCCACGGCAATAAATACCGTGTTGTCCTGAAGATGCGGCACCAGGGATTTCATCATGCGTAGGTTGCGGTCGCGAATACCCGATTGCAGGAAGTATTCGCTTGCCGTCTTGTCAACCGACTGAAGTTGTTCATCCGTCAGTGCCTGTAACTCGACCAAATTATTTTGAAGATAGGCTTTTACCATTTCGTCGTGCGCCTCATCCACTTTCGCGTACTCTGCAATGGCCTGGTCCAACAGGGACAATTGCATCGGCATTGGCATTTCTTCCAGGAAGGACAATTGTTGCTCAAGGGTTTCCAGGCCCACCACCTTGATACCGTATCCGGCAGCCCTTAGGCTCAAGGACAAATCCATGAAAAACCCTGTTTCCGGGGGCGGTGTACTGAGCGTCATCATGGCGGCCCACGGTTTCATGCGGCTTATGAATTCGGCTGGCACCTTGTAGGCGGACAGAGCTGCCACGAGGGCATGATAACGTTCATCACCAATGACAGACTCCAGTGTTGTTCCCGCGGAGTAATGCATATACTCGGTCAGACGCGCCAGTGTTGGAAGGTCCGGGACCAACTCCATGGCAAATACCTTGTTCTCTTTAAGCGTGGCGAGAAATTCTTCTGAGAAATCCAGCACCCGGGGGTCTTCGCTGTGGATGGTGCCAAGCAGGTAACCGGCTGTTTCACCGTCTTTGTGGATCGACCAGAATATTGCCTGGTCGACGCCCTCGTGAAAACCGGCCAGAGTTTCAACAGGACTGCCGGACAACAACAGCATCAGGCCGGTCAATGCCGGAAAAACATACATTTTACGTGGTATTTTGAAGCGCATTCCCTTATTCTCGCTGCCTTTGGTTCCGGAATCCAATATGCCTCGAATTTCTGACCGTTTCAGAGGGTTTCTACCCGTAGTCGTCGACCTAGAAACCGGCGGTTTTAACGCCAAGACAGACGCGATCCTGGAGATCGCGGCCTGCATCCTGTGTATGGATGATTTTGGCCGCCTGAAAATCGCGGAGACCATCGCCGCACACGTTGAGCCCTTCCAGGGTTCCCGTATTGAGCCAGCCTCTCTCGAGTTTACCGGTATTGATCTTGATGACCCGCAACGCAACCCGGTCAGTGAAAGGGAAGCCGTACAAAAAGTCTGCCAACCGGTCCGCGTGGAATTACGCGCCACGGATTGCCAGCGAGCTGTGCTCGTAGGCCACAATCCTGCCTTTGACCTGGGTTTTCTGAATGCCGCCATCGACCGGACCAACTACAAGCGCAACCCGTTCCACCCGTTCAGTTCCTTTGATACCGCGACCCTTGGTGGCCTGGCATTCGGCCAGACCGTGTTGGCACGAGCCGTACAGGCAGCCGGCATAGATTGGGACGAATCCGCCGCGCACTCGGCAGAGTACGACACGATAAAGACGGCCGAGTTGTTCTGTACCATCGTCAACCGCTGGAAAATACTCACCGGTCTCTAATAAGCCGTCACCCCGGATTTACTTTTCACTTATGCCATAACCGCCGCCGCCCGGTGTCATGATCGTCAATATCTGTCCTGCAGCCGCCTCAAAACGGGTTTTACCGGGCAATGCCTGTCCATCCAGTTCATTGCGGCCGCACTGGCCCGGCTGCCCGCCTTCCAAACCCCATGGCGGGTGTATGCGGCGCTCGGTCAGCAGCGACACCTCGGCACCTGCAAGAAACTCGTACTGACGCACCACACCGTCACCGCCCTTGAACTGCCCTTGTCCGCCTGAATCCTGGCGGATCGAATATTGCCTGATCCGCAATGGATAATTGAGTTCCAGCACTTCCACCGGTGTGTTCAGCGTATTAGTCATATGGCTGTGCCGGCCGGATCGGCCGTTGCCATTGCAGGCGGCGCCCATGCCACCACCCAGCGTTTCGTAGTAATCCCAGCCACCCTCGCCGCGACGTCCCATCGCCAGATTGTTCATGGTGCCCTGGCTGGCAGCCGCAAACTGTTCCGGTAAGGCTTGTGCGAGTGCCCCGCAAACGGCATCAACGATCCTGCTGCTGGTTTCCACGTTGCCGGCAGCAACCGCGCCGGGCGGCCTGGCATTGACAAGACAGCCGGCCGGCGCGCTGATCCTGACACCCTTCAATGCACCGCTACAGGCCGGCGTATGCGCCGGCATCAGGCAGCGAAACACGTAAAACACAGCCGCGGCAGTCACCGGCATGGGGCAATTCAGGTTGCCGCCAACCTGCTGCGCTGTACCGGAAAAGTCAACCTCCACGCCCTTATCCTGAACCCTGACAGTAACCCTGATCGGGATGGATTTCTGACCGTGGCCATCGTCATCAAGATACTCTTCAAATTGATACTCGCCTTTGGGTATGCCAGCGAGACTCTTTGACACCAACGATTCCGCCCAGGATTGCAAACTGCTTTCGCGTTGTTCAAATTCACCCGGCGCACCTGCTTCCACGAGTTCTTTCAAGCGTTCCGACCCCAGCAGGTTGGCCGCAATCTGCGCGTTGAAATCACCCCTGGAGGTATCCGGACTGGTCAGCCCTGCCAATATGGAATTCAGGAAACCCCCGTCAATTTCACCGTCTCTCATCAACAATTCCGGCGAAATGAGGATTCCTTCTTCTTCCAGGGTACGACTGACCGGCATGGAGCCAGGCGCATCCGAGCCGATATCCGCATGGTGCGCCCGGTTGGCACTAAAACCCACCAACTCACCACGGGCAAAAACCGGGGCCACCAACGTAATATCCGGCAGGTGGGTCCCGCCCCGATAGGGGTCGTTCAGGATCAGCATGTCACCAGCCTGCCAGCTTCGGCTCTCCACCAGGTCGACCATGGCGTAGGCCATGCTGCCGAGATGTACGGGGATGTGGGTAGCCTGCCCCAGCAGACGTCCCCGCCGGTTGAAAAGTGCACAGGAGTAATCCAGGCGGTCACGGATATTGGGAGAAAAGGCCACCCTGCCAAGAAGCGCCCCCATTTCTTCACAGATCGCGGCGATTCTGCTGGAAAACAAACCCAGTTCTACACTGGCTTGCTGCCTACTCATTCAGTCCGGGCACCATCATCCCGCAAGACAGACTGGAGATCCAGTTCGGCAGCCACGCCGAGCGCAGCGGCAAGCTGTGCCGCCCTGGCCCGGAGCCCGGGTTCGCCTTCCGCGGTAACTGTCACATGGCCAATTTTACGACCGGCGCGGGGCGTCTTGTGATAATCGTGCCAGTGGATAGCTGCATTCGTCGCCGCTTCAAATGTTTCCTCACCCGCGCAAGCAGGCATTTGCCCCAGCAAGTTGAACATCAGCACGGGTGAGTGGTTCTGGGTATCACCCAGCGGTAAACCACAGATCGCCAGCAAGTGGTTTTCAAACTGTGATGTGCAACCGCCGTCGATGGTCCAGTGGCCCGAGTTATGCACCCTGGGGGCAATTTCGTTGGCCAGTAGTCCGCCGTCCTTGAGGAATAATTCCAGTGTCAGCACGCCGGTATAGTCGAGATGATCCATCAGGCGCCTGACCAGCGCTTCCGCGTGAACCTGCAGTTCCGCACTGAATGCCGGCGCCTTACTGATTGCAAGTACGCCGTCACGATGCTGGTTCCGCGTTAATGGCCAGTAAACGGTATGGCCGCCGGCGCCGCGCGCTGCGATAATTGAGCATTCGGCATCAAAAGACACGAAGCCTTCACAAATCAGTTCCTCGCCGCCAAGCACCTGCCAGGCGCGTTCCATGTCCTCCTGGAATCTCAGCACTTGCTGGCCCTTGCCGTCATAGCCAAAACGGCGTGTTTTCAGCACACAGGGAAGACCTATCTTCTCTACTGCGGCAGCCAGCTCGGGCCGCGACGAAACCGCTTCAAAGGGCGCCACCGGGATACCCAGTTCCTGCATCATGGTTTTCTCGCGCAACCTGTCCTGGCTTTTAAAGAGTGCGCGTGGTGGCGGGAACACCGGGCAAAGGGATTCAATCAGCCTGGCCGAGGATTCGGGAACATTTTCAAAATCAAAGGTGACGACATCGGCACGTTGCCCCAGTTTCCTCAAAGCGTCCTCGTCATCCCAGTCTGCACAGATGTGCTCGCCGTATTCCGCAGCGCAGGCATCCACAGCAGGGTCCAGGAATATGAACTCCAATCCCATCGGCTTACCCGCCTGCGCGAGCATACGTGCCAATTGGCCAGCGCCGAGTATGCCAACGGTTCTTATCATGTCGGATCGGAATTATTTAATACGGCTTCCGTGCGTGAACGCCTGAAGTCCTCCAGTGCCCGGCGCACCTGCGGGTACTTGATACCCAGGATGGATGCGGCCAGCAAGGCGGCGTTGGAGGCACCTGCATTACCAATTGCCAGCGTTGCCACCGGGATTCCGGCGGGCATTTGTGCAATGGAAAGCAACGAGTCCATACCGTTCAAGGCCTTCGACTGGATCGGCACACCGAGCACCGGCAATGCAGTCTTGGCTGCCACCATACCGGGCAGATGGGCAGCGCCGCCGGCACCGGCGATAATAACTTCGAGACCACGCTCAATGGCGGTTTCCGCGTAATCAAACATCAGGTCTGGTGTGCGGTGCGCCGAAACCACTTTGATCTCATGGGGGATGGCCAGAGCCGAAAGCAGTTCAGCCGCGTGCTGCATGGTTTCCCAGTCGGACTGGGAACCCATGATCAGGCCAACCAGTGCTTGTTCATTTGCCACATTAATTCTCCGGCGGAAAAGCGGCTAGTGTACCAGTGTGCCGATGCAGCCAACAGGGTCGTTCTTCAATCGGGACTTGCCTGATACAATGGACTCAATACAAAAACACGGACAGAAATATGCCTGTTGATGGAAAATTACTGGAGATACTTTGTTGCCCGGTCAGCAAAACCCCGCTTACCGTACTTGGCCGGGAGAAGCTGGACAAACTGAACGCTGCCATTGCGGGCGGTGAGGCGCTGTACACCGATGGTGCAAAAGTTACCACCGCTTTGCAGGAAGGCCTGATAACCAATGATGGCAAAGTCATCTACGCGATACAGGACGATATCCCCATTTTGTTGGAAGAACAGGGCATCGGTACGACACAGTTCCAGGACTTCTGAAGCACCTGTTTCAACATGACTGCATACCCGGGAAAACTAATCCAGCAATTTTCCCGGATTCAGGATATTCATCGGGTCAAAAACGGCCTTGATTCCCCGCATCCTTGCGATATCGGCTTCTGTGCGGGTATAGGACAGGTAGGGCTTTTTCAGCAAGCCGATCCCATGTTCCGCAGAGATGCTGCCACGGTGGACGCGTGTCAATGAGAAAACCTCCGGGTTCACACGTCCGCATATCTGTTCGAACTCTTCCACCGCCATTGCTCCCGGCTTCAGGATATTCATGTGCAGGTTTCCGTCGCCGGCATGCCCGTACCACAGAACTTCAAAATCCGGATAACGCGATTTCACCAGTTGATCCAGGTCCTGCAGGTAGGCCGGCACCTCTGACACCCTGACCGACAGGTCATTCTTGTATGGTGTGAACGCCGTGATTGCCTCCGAAACACCCTCCCGGTAGCGCCACAGGTCGGCGGCCTGCGCTTCACTCTGGCTGATCACACCATCATCGACTGAGCCTGCTTCGAGACATTGCTCAAAACACTGCAGTGCCAGGTCTTCGGTAACTGCTTCGGCGCATTCAAATTCCAGCACCACGTAAAATGGACTTTCGGTATCCATCGGCGCCGGCAGGTCATGTCCTTGCCTAACGTAGCGCATGGCTGAGTCCGACAGAAACTCGAAAGCGGTCAGGACCAGTGAGTCATTGAAACGCCGGAAAACATCCATCATGCCCTCGAGCCCGGTCACGGCCAGCAGCATGACACGTGATGGTTTCGGTGGATCAACCAGCCACAATGTCGCTTCAACAACCAGGCCCAGGGTGCCCTCTGAGCCGATAAACAGGTGTCTCAGGTCATATCCGCTGGCATTCTTGACCAGGCCGGCATTGCACTCAAGCAGTTCACCGCGGCCGTCGACGACCTTGAGACCGGCCACCCGCTCCCTGGTCAGACCATAACGCAATACCCGGATGCCGCCGGCGTTTGTGGAGATGTTGCCGCCTATCTGGGAAGATCCCTCGGAGGCAAAGCTGACCGGGTAATACAGGCCTTTCTGCAGAGCATATTCCTGGACTGCCTGGGTCACCACGCCAGCTTCAACCGTCAGTGTCCTGTCGACGGCATTGAAATCAATAATCCGACGCATACGGTCAAATGACACCACGACCTCGCCGGCGTCCGCCACTGCTCCGCCACTCAAACCGGTACGGCCGCCTGACGGTACCAGGGCAATCCGGCGCTCCTGCGCCACCTTGACGAGATTCGAAACATCTTCGGCGTTGCGGGGAAAAACCACCGCTGACGGGTCAGGTTTGCGAAACCTCGTCCAGTCACAACCGTGGCTCTCAAGCACGGCGGCCTCGGTGCTGATCTCAAGCCCGGGGCAGTGGGTCTTCAGCACTTCTGTCCAGCTGGTTTTCTTTTCGGTACTCATCCAATATTTCCGGTTGATCTGGGCTTTGCGTGACGCGACAATGAAGCCTGATCACACACCTCACTACTATGCCTTGGGATCGGCCAAAACGCATGCATAATTCTGAACGAAATTACTCTCTCGACAAAGAAAAAATAAAATTTCTTTTACTGGAAGGTATCCATCCGCGCGCCCGGCAAGTCATCGAGGCCGCCGGCTACACGAGTATCGTGGAACAGACAGGCGCCCTGACACCCGAAGCCTTGCACGAGGCCCTGAAGGGCGTCCATTTTGTCGGCATTCGCTCACGCACCCAACTGGACGCCGCCGCCATCAATGCCGCCGACCGGCTGACGGCCGTAGGTTGTTTTTGCATCGGCACTAACCAGGTGGACCTGCAGAACGCGCAACACGCCGGTATACCGGTATTCAATGCGCCATTTGCAAATACCCGCAGCGTGGCCGAGCTGTCGATTGCGGAAATCATCATGCTGATGCGCGGTATACCAGAGAAGAATGCCGCCGCGCACCGTGGTGGCTGGCTCAAATCGGCCACGGGCTCAACCGAGATTCGGGGTAAAACCCTGGGTATCGTGGGTTATGGCCATATTGGTTCGCAACTGGGCATCATTGCCGAGAGCATGGGGATGCGCGTTCTATTCCAGGATGTTGAAAGCAAGCTTCCACTGGGCAACGCCGAGGCCCGGGACAGTCTCGAGGCCTTGCTGGCCGAATCCGACGTGGTCTCGCTGCACGTACCCGACGCCCCCGACACCCGCAACCTGATGTCTGCCAGCGCCATTGCCGCCATGCGCGCGGGCAGCTACCTGATCAATGCATCAAGGGGTACGGTCGTCGACATCGACGCGCTTCGCGATGCGTTGGCGTCAGGCCGGCTGGCCGGCGCTGCCATCGACGTGTTCCCGCGCGAACCCAAGTCCAATGCAGGCCGCTTTGAGTCGCCGCTGATTGGTCTGGACAATGTCATCCTGACACCGCACATCGGCGGCAGCACCCTGGAGGCACAGGAAAACATCGCCGTTGAGGTGGCCAGCAAACTGGTCCGCTACAGCGATAACGGCACAACAGCCTCGGCCGTAAATTTCCCGCAGGTCTCATTGCCGGATCACGGGGACACGCGTCGCATCATGCACATTCACCGCAACGAACCTGGTGTGCTGCAAAGTATCAACAAGGTATTTTTTGACAAGGCCCTCAATATTGCCGCGCAATACTTACAGACCGATGGTGATGTTGGCTACGTCGTGATGGACGTGGAGTCCGATCATGTCAGCGACCTGATGGGGGATCTCGCCAAGATTCCGGCCACGATCCGGACCCGTATTCTGCACTGACGAGACTTTTTGTTCAGTCTCATATATTGGCCACTGAAAAACTGGCCTATAATGAAGTTGAAGACACTGACCGGATAAAGAGGAAATCAACAGATGCCTGCCAATCTGCGCCTCGTAACAGGCCTTGTAATGACCGGTTTGCTGCTTGCAGCACCATTTTCTTACGCCAAAGATGGCGACGCGAAACCGCCTAAGCTGTTTGCTGAGCCCGGTGAAATGAACGTAACACTCTCAGGACCCTGGAACAGGATCAAGAAAAACATAGAGGTGGACAAGCTCTACCCTGCCCGGCTGACCTACACGGGTGCTGACGGACAGCAGCATGAAATTGACCTGGAAGTCTCGCCGCGGGGATTGACCCGCCGTCTGCGTGTCTGCGATTTCCCGCCTTTGAAGGTCCACTTCGACAAGAAAAAAATGAAAGGCACGGAGTTCAGGGGTAACAAATCGCTGAAATTGGTCACCTACTGCGATACCAATACCAAGTACGAACAGTATTACATCAAGGAATTCCTGGTATATCGTATCTACAACCTGCTCACCGAATACAGCTTCCGCGTCAGGCCGATGACCATCACATACGAAGACAGCGAAAAAAGAAAATCGTCGATTACCCGCTTCGGTTTCCTGATCGAAGACGTGGATGATGTAGCCAAGCGCAATGATCTCAAGAAGCTGTCTATCGAAAAGATACCCTACAAGCAACTGGATCCCGACACGATAGGCAAGGCTTCGCTGTTTCAATACCTGGTTGGCAATCTCGACTGGTCCGCAATCGATGCGCCCGGGGATGAAAGCTGCTGTCACAATGCCAAGCTGATCGGTGCAGGAAATGACGCAATTCCCAAGTACGTCGTCCCGTATGATTTTGATTCAACCGGGCTTGTCAATGCGCACTATGCATTGCCACCAAACGGATTGAATGTTCGCAACATCCGCCAGCGACTGTACCGGGGTTTTTGTCTTTCAAATGATCTGATGCCGCAACACATTGCTTTTTTTAATGAAAAGAATGCGGAGGTCCTTTCACTGTTTAATGACAATTCGAAACTGACCGATAGAAACCGTAAGGCTGCAATCAAGTATATCGAGGAGTTTTACGAGGTCATCAACGATCCGAAAAAGCTCCAGAAAGAGATTACCGGCAAATGCCGGGGAGAGGCTCTGTAACAACGGGACTTTCCTGCCCATCCTGAGCATCGGCATCACCATTCCCGGTTTCACCGGCATCTTCTGCCGGAGGTGCGAGCATTTTGGCGAGCCGTGCTTTTAGCCGTGCATTATCAGTATTGGTTTCAATCACCGCACGCAGATAACCTTCCCTTCCGCTGTTGTTCACTGGCAGGGGAATTCTCTGCTCACCATAAATTGCGGTTGCACCCTCTGCGGTCAATTCCAGGATGCCTGTATTGGAACCGTAATGCGCGGCGATACCGGTATCATTGGCCACCACGCGCTGGTCAAATCGCGGCCATACCACACCACCCGTTGGGGTGTGGCCGACAACGATCCGGCTGGCTCCGTAGCGCTCGAGAATATTGTCCAGCGTCTGGCTGAACAGTTCGGTTTCATCCTCTTCTGCCAGGCCCCGATACCACAAAGGCCCCAGTGAATCATTGATTATGGTTTCAACCGTCGGATCATTGATTTCCAGGGCCGCGATTGCCTGCTCAGTTATCGACCGGAGGCTCAGCTTGCAATATTTTGCGCTGATTCCGCCGTGCAGGAAAATGGTATCGTTAAGCTTGACGGCCACGGCGTTCTTCTTGGCCCAGCTACCATACTCACCGCTGAACGACCACGCATTCCGGTGCTCGACCCACCCCAGGGGAACTCTCTGCTCCCATTCCGCGCGGTAGGCAACAAGATCAATTTCTTCAAAGGTCAATATGTTGGCGCGCATCCATTGAAGCTGGCTCTCCCACTGCCTCTGCTGTAGAGCGGCGGAATTGCGCGTTGTAAAAGCCTTGAATTCACCTTCGGAAACGTAACGGAGGTCACCGCTTACGTTCATGGCCTCGTGGTTACCGATCAGCATATGAATGTAACCACGCTTTTTCCTGGCCTGTTTTGCCAGTTTTACCAGGTGATCGATGATTTTACGGCTGTCCGGGCCACGGTCCGTGATATCGCCGGTCTGTACAAGGTGGGTGTCACCACCTGTCCACTTGCCTTTTCCATTGATCAGACCGGCGGAAGCCATCACTTTCAGGTATTGCTCGTAATCGCCGTGCAGATCGCCGATGGCAACAACACGGTCGACGCCAGTCCAATGGTAATCGTCAATTTTTTTTGCCTTGGCTTGTACCGGGCCGGCCATGACCAGGGACAGGAGCAATACAAATGGTGAAAATTTCATATCGGTATCCGGTTCCTTTTGCCGCTGTCAGTCGAACACACCAGTATCCTTCTGCTGGGCTTTCTGCCGTTCTTTCTCACGCGGGCTCTGACGCATATAGGTTTTTGAATCATCGTAACCACCGTAGTTCAATTCCCACAGGATCAGGAAAGTGTAGTTAAAGATTGCTGACATCACCGCGGCCACCAGCAACATACCGACGCCACAGGAAAGCCCGACACCCACTGCCATGAATATGAAAAGCGAATCGGCGGTGCTCTTGAGCGCATAACGGTACCTGACACCGGCGACAACACCGGCGAGGCTGAACGCCATTGCCAGGCTGTTATGCACAATCAATACGATACCGGTTACAGCGATCGGCAGTATCAGTATGGTTTCGAGCAATGACTGGTCCATCTTCGCCTTGCTGCGCACCGCCACGTAGGTCCAGGACACCGGCACCATCAGGGCCACAGCGCCGACGATGGCGATGAGCAGCCACACCAGCCCGCCAACTTCATCCGTTACATTGGAAGCATGAATGACGATACCGCCGATATCACCCCTGTCATCCTGGTTGAACAGGGTCTCTACCACACCGAGTGGCAGGTAGCGATGCAAATCAGGCACCAGTTGGTAGCCACCCCAGACAAGGAGGGCAAAGGCTCCGTAAAATAAATTCAAACGTAACAACAATCTCATGCTTCTTCCTCGCCCGGCTGTTACCGGTTTTTATATCAGCCTACCCCAATCACCGTTCCATCGGGTAATAATTCTATCTGCTCGGCCTTCGGATGTTCCGGCAAACCCGGCATGCGCATGATTTTACCGGTAAGGATAATCAGGAAACCAGCACCCGCACTGACCTGGATATTCCTGACGGTGACCTGGAAATCGCGTGGCCGGCCGTGCAGTTTCGGATCGTCCGACAGCGAACTGGGTGCCTTGGCGATGCATATCGGCAATTTGTTCAGGCCAATATCCCTGATCAGGTGGAGGTCGTGCTCGGCTTCCTTGCTGAATGCGACGTCATTGGCTCCGTACATATCCCTGCAGACCTTGTGTACCTTCTCATACAGGGTGTCATTGAGATCGTAGATGGGCGACCACGGCTTGTTCTGCGCCACTGATTTGATCACCTCGCGCGCCAGTTCCTGCGCACCCTTGCCACCTTCCGTGAAATGCCGTGATTCCGCAAACGAAACCCCGTGTGCCTCCGCGCGCTCCCTGACAATACGAATCTCCTCATCGGTGTCGTGGCCAAAGCGGTTCAACGCGACCACCGGGTGCTTATTGAAGTGCGACACACTCTCGATATGCTTGTCCAGGTTCTCAAGCCCGCGCCGAACGGCTTCCGGATCCGCCTGCTCCAGCTTATCCCTGTCCTTGCCGCCGTGTAACTTAAGGGCCCGCAGTGTGGTCACCACGACCACGGCGTCGGGATCCAGGCCTGCCGAGCGGCACTTGATGTGGAAAAATTTCTCAGCCCCCAGGTCAAAACCAAAGCCCGCCTCCGTTACTGTCCAGTCGGCAAAATGCATGGCCATACGGGTTGCAAAAATGCTGTTGCAGCCATGAGCGATATTTGCAAACGGCCCGCCGTGCAAAAATGCCGGTGCACCTTCCAGCGTCTGCACCAGGTTGGGGTGAACAGCATCACGCAGCAACACCATCATGGCGCCGGTGATATTCAGGGCTTTCAAATATACCGGTTCGCCCTTCCACGTCGTTCCGACCAGGATGTTATCCAGTCTGTTACGCAGGTCATCGGTATCCCTGGCGAGGCACAGGATCGCCATGATTTCCGATGCCGCGGTGATATCAAAACCGCCTTCGCGTGGAATACCCTGCATCCTGCCGCCAAGACCGATAACAACATTGCGCAGCGTGCGGTCATTCATGTCCAGCACCCGCCGCCAGACGATCTGGCGTGGATCCAGCCCCAGTTTATTACCCTGGAATATGTGGTTGTCGATAACCGCTGCAATCAGATTGTTGACCGCCGTGATGGCATGAAAATCACCGGTAAAGTGAAGGTTGATGCGGTCTGCTGGCACTATCTGGCTATACCCGCCGCCGGTCGCGCCACCCTTGATCCCAAGACAGGGACCGAGCGAGGGCTCGCGCAGTGCAAGGCAAACGGATTCACCCAGGCTGTGCATGGCCTGCGCCAACCCGATCGAGGTCGTAGTCTTACCCTCACCAGCCGAGGTCGGCGTAGTGGAAGACACAAGGATCAGGCGCGCGTCACCGGTCCGCTTACGTGGCCGGGTCAGTGCATTCAGGTTTACCTTGGCGACCTCGTCGCCATAGGGCATCAGGTCCGCTTCCTCTATGCCCAGCTTAGCGGCGATCTCACTGATAGGCCGGACGTTGGCTTGCCTGGCAATTTCATAGTCAGTCAGCATTGGAAGGCTTCCTCGGTTCTGTTAATTTTTATGCCTTAGCACGCCGGCGGCAATAACCTGGCCCTGATGACATGTTCGGTATTTCTTATCGCACTCATCACACCCTTGTCCGGCTGGCTTTCAACATCAATGATACTGTAAGCAAAATCCCCACGGCTTAAATTGACCATGTCAATGACATTGATGTCATGATCGGCCAGCACCGTCAGCACGTGGCCGAGCACCCTGGGTACATTATCATTGCAAAAAGTAATCCGGTATCCGTCGTTCCTGGCCATCTGTGTTTCGGGGTAATTGACGGAGTTGCGGATGTTCCCATCTTCCAGGAAACCCATCAGTTCTTCAGCAGCCATGACTGCGCAATTCTCCTCCGCCTCCCTGGTGCTGGCGCCTATGTGGGGCAGTAGCAGGGCATCCTTGCGCCCCAGCAGTTCGGGGTGCGGAAAATCACTTATATAAGCAGCCAGCTTACCATTGTCCAGAGAATCGATGACCGCCGGCAAATCTACAATTTCATCCCGCGCAAAATTGAGCAACCTTGCTCCCGGCTTCAAGCGTGCCAGGATATCCTTGTTGATCAGCCCTGTTGTCGCCGGAACCGCCGGAACGTGCAGGGTCACAAAATCTGAAATTCTTACCAGTGCCTGCAGGCTGTCGACTTTCTGAACCCGGCCGGACAAGCGCCAGGCGGACTCGATCGAAATCGCGGGATCAAACCCAGCCACCTTCATGCCCAGTTCCAGGGCCATATTGGCAACCACTGCGCCGATCGCGCCGAGGCCAACCACACCCAGTGTCAAGCCGGTGATTTCCGAGCCTGCGAATTGTTTCTTTCGGGCCTCCAGCAGCTTGTGCATCTCGGAGCCGTTCTTGATGTCTCCCAGCGTCTGCACATAGCTCATGCCACCGAAAATATCCCTGGAACCCAGCAACAATGCAGCCGCCACCAGTTCCTTGACCGCATTTGCATTTGCCCCCGGTGTATTGAACACCACTATCCCGCGTTTTGCGTAGTCCTCCACCGGGATGTTGTTGACACCCGCGCCCGCACGGGCCACGGCGATCACGCTTTGATCGACGGTTTCATCATGCAGCTTGTGGCTGCGCAGCATCAGCGCGTCGACAGACGATAAATCCGGGCCAACCTGGTATTTGTCAACGGGGAAGCGGGCCAAGCCTTTTGCAGCCAGGTTATTAATGGTTCGAATTTTATACATTTTCGGTCTACTCTAAACAGGTGGCATGGGATATTTCTTTAGGGGGATTGTACTTCAATACGTAACCAAATAGCCGTGCAATTTAACGGTATGGCCCCGGGCTTTAGGCTATATTGTGGCAGCATGGTTTTAACAGGGTTTTCTACGCGACTGCACGGAGTCTGTTGTTATGAAATTTTGCACAATTGTGAACTTTCAACTTTTCGCCTTTTTGACGGCGGTGAGCGGATTGTCGTTGGCCAATCAAAAGCTGCCGGCCGTCACTACCGACGGCTTGCAGCATGTCGGCGATACAAAACTTGCCGTGGTCTATGTCCAGCCAGGTGTTGATTTCAGCCGTTACAAAAAACTCCTCCTGGCCGACACATACGTCGCATTCAAAAAGATCTGGCAGCGCAAGCAGAACTCATCCTCGGTAAACAGGGTCACCGCTGCTGATATGCAAAAGATAAAGGCGGAACTGGCCCGGCTTTTCCACGATGTTTTTGCCGGGGCATTGGAAGAAGGCGGATACGAACTGGTCAACGAGCGGGACGAAGACGTGCTGCTCATCAAGCCTGCCATCATCAACCTCGACATCATCGCACCGGGCACCACGACAGCCGTCAATTCACGGACTTACTCGGAATCCGCGGGCGAAATGACCCTTTACCTGGAGCTATATGATTCGCTCACGGATGATCTAATTGCCAAAACCCTTGACCGGCAGACAGACCGCCAGACGGGATATTTCCAGTGGCAGAACCGCGTATCCAACCGCGCCGCGGCCAACCGGATATTGCAAGATTGGGCCAGGGTGCTGACAGAGGGTCTGGACGCAGCGCGTGGTGCCGGGAAAATTCCCTGAGTCCTGGCGGCATCACCAGCAGGAATGAAAGGCTCTTAGCATTGGTCATCGTCGTTTTGTCATTTACTTTTTTTTCTGTTAATCCCTTGATTATTCTGATATAAAGCGTTTCCTCGCAGCCATCAGGCATTTTTTGGCTGGAGTGGGTAATTAATTTTCGAGCAAGCCAACGAGTTGACACTCAGTCAGCCTGAGAGATGATGCGAAAACCTGATGAAAAATACCTACTTCGACTTAATTGATCAGACCTATTACTTCCCGCAGGAAGGTTTTAATCTGCGCAACGGATCGCTGACCTTCCACGGCATTTCCCTGCTGTACCTGATCAAGAAATACGGCACGCCATTCCGTTTTATTTACTTGCCAAAAATCGGTGACCAGATAAAAAAGGCGCGAAACCTGTTCAACAGGGCCATCAAGAAAAGTGGCTACAGGGGCCGCTATTTTTATTGCTACTGCACCAAGTGCAATCACTTTGCACATGTCGTGAACGAGGCGCTCAAGCACGATGTCCACCTGGAAACGTCTTCATCTTTCGATATAGACCTGATTCTCGATCTTTTTAGTAATGGCAAGATCGACAAGAGCACTTACATCATCAACAACGGTTACAAGACCAACGACTACCTGGGCAAGATCGTTCGTCTCTATGAGCTTGGCTTTGAAAATGTGCTGGTTATCCTCGATTCAAAAACCGAACTGGCAAAACTTGAAAAAGTTGCCGGTGAACACAGGATCAAAATCGGCATACGCCTCGCCATAAGGGAAGAGCCGCAATCGCCCTATCACACCTCCAGGCTCGGTATCAGGGAAGAGGATATCCAGCCCTTTTTTGAGGAGCGCATCAAAGACAACCAGCGTGTCGATTTCAAGATGCTGCATTTTTTTGTCGATTCCGGAATCAAGGACAACTTATATTTCTGGGGAGAGTTCCAAAGGGCGCTGGAACTCTATATCAGTCTGAAAAAACAAAGCAAATCGCTCGATTCCTTCAATATGGGCGGTGGCCTGCCGATCAGGAATAATCTCGGGTTTGAATTTGACTACGAGTACATGATCACTGAAATCGTCAAGAATATTAAGGAAGCCTGTGATTCCGAGAAGGTGAGAGAACCCGATATCTACACGGAATTTGGCAAATACACCGTTGGAGAAAGCGGCGCGATTATTTTCGAGGTACTGGAACAGAAACAACAGAACGACACGGAATCCTGGTACATGATCAATAACAGCCTGATGAATACCATACCGGACGCCTGGTCCATCAACGAAAAATTTATCCTTTTGCCGATCAATAAATGGAAAAACGATTACAAGCAGGCCCATATCGGCGGGATCAGTTGTGATCACTCAGATTACTACAACTCGGAAGACCTGAATCAGCAGGTGCTGCTGCCCACCTATGACGAGAGTGATGAGGTGCCGCTCTACCTGGGATTTTTCCACACCGGTGCATACCAGGACGCCATCAGTGGTTACGGTGGTATCAAACATTGCCTGATCCCCTCACCCAAGCACGTCATCATCGACAAGGATGAGAAGGGCAATATCGTGGATTCCATCTACCGGGCCGAGCAATCCGTCGGCGACATGTTCACCATATTGGGCTACAACCTGTGAGACGTTTTGCAGGCATCGATGAGCCTTACTGCAGCTACGACAACGCTGCCGTGCTGCTTCAATCCATCCCGTACGACGGTACCAGCACCTGGGGCAAAGGCGCAGACCGTGGATTTTCGGCGTTCCTGGAAGCCCTCGAGAACATGGAACTCTACGATATTGAAACAGACTCGGAAGCCTACCGGCATGGCGTACACATACTTCCCGACATATCGGAAAGCCGGTCCCCCGAGCATGTCTTCGAAGCCGTTTATAAAAAAACCACGGAGCTGCTTGCGACTGGCAAGTACCTGACATTTTTCGGCGGCGAACACTCGGTCAGCATCGGTGTCATCAAGGCCTTTTACGAGAAGTATGAAAACCTGACCGTTCTGCAACTCGACGCCCACGCCGACCTGCGTGACAGTTATGGCGGCACGCCTTACAACCACGCCTGTGCAGTGCACGACGCGAGCCGCAATGCCAACCTGGTGCAGGTCGGTATACGCAGTGCAGATTCCAGCGAGATGCAATACCTGAACCGGCAACAATGCTATTTTGCCGAGGATATCTACGGTGATGAATCATGGATGGAAAAATCCATTGCGCAGATGACCGAGCGGGTGTATCTGACCATCGACCTCGATGCATTTGACCCGTCGATCATGCCTGCGACCGGCACACCCGAACCTGGTGGCCTGTTATGGAATCCGACGATCAAGTACCTGCGCAAAGTGTTCGAAGCGAAAACCGTTGTCGGGTTTGACATCACGGAATTTGCCCCCCTCGAAGGGCAACACGCACCACAGTTCCTGGTCGCGAAACTTTACTACAAACTACTCAGCTACAAGTTCAAATACAATGGATAAATCAGGAAAAATCAGAGACTTCATGCTTGAACACTTCAAGCACTTCAATGCCGCCGCGCTGGTCGATGCCGCAAAGGGGTACGAAAAACACCTTGCGGAAGGCAAGAAAATGCTGATCTCACTTGCGGGCGCCATGAGCACGGCGGAACTGGGCAGGTCGCTGGCCGAGATGATCCGCCAGGACAAGGTAGACATCATTTCCTGCACCGGGGCGAACCTGGAAGAGGACATCATGAACCTGGTGGCCCATTCGCATTACAAAAGGGTACCCAACTACCGCGACCTGACACCCGAGCAGGAATGGGAGTTACTGGAAAAGGGACTCAACCGTGTCACCGATACCTGTATCCCGGAAGAGGAAGCATTCCGGCGTATCCAGGCCCACATCTACGGGATATGGAAGCAGGCGGAAAGTGCCGGCGAGCGCTATTTCCCGCATGAGTTCATGTACAAGCTGCTACTGTCCGGTGTGATGCAGGAACACTACGAGATCGACCCTGCAAACAGCTGGATGATGGCGGCGGCCGAAAAGAACCTGCCCATCATCGTGCCGGGCTGGGAAGACTCCACCCTGGGTAATATATTTGCCTCGTATTGCCTCAAAGGCGAGCTCAAACCCTCGACCATGAAGAGCGGTATCGAATATATGACCTTCCTGGCGGACTGGTACACACGTGAAGCCACCGACCTGGGTGTCGGTTTCTTCCAGATTGGCGGCGGTATCGCCGGTGATTTCCCGATTTGCGTGGTCCCGATGCTGTACCAGGACATGGAAAGGACAGACACCCCTTTCTGGAGTTATTTTTGCCAGATCAGTGACTCGACAACGAGCTATGGCTCGTACTCCGGTGCAGTGCCCAATGAGAAAATCACCTGGGGGAAACTGGGGATCGATACACCCAAGTTTATCGTTGAATCCGACGCCACCATCGTCGCGCCACTAATATTCGCCTATTTGCTGAACTGGTAAGGCAGGCGGCCTGCGTTCCCCGCAAACGGTTCAACGCGGTGATATGTGCCGGCCCCACCTGTGCTTTCAGGCTTGTTAGTTGATCAACGTGATCTCAACAGAGATCGCTGAACCGTCCCAGCTATAAGCATCTGCGACAACACCTGTTACCGTTACCGTATATGCACCGGGCGCAGTACCACCATTACCCTTCTTGTTTGGCGCGCTGGTGTTCCAGCTTGCCTCGGCAACGCCGGAAGCACCGCTCAATCCTGATGTCAGGGTGGCGCCTTCCGGCCCGCTGATGGCCAGTGTCACCGTTGCCCCCTGTACCGGGTTGCCGTCACCGTCTGTTACCGTTGAGCGGATGACTACACCATCGCCCAGTGTAAAGACGGCCGTGGGCGTAAATACCTTGTTTTGGCCTTTACCCGAAAGCACGCCAGTCTCCATGCCGGAGACGCCTGCCGTGTCACCGCCACCGGTCGCTGTGACCGTGATATCCACGGTTGCCACGCCGGAATGCGCCTGGCCGTCATATGCCTGGTAGCTGAAGCTGTCGGACCCCGTGAAACCATTGTCCGGTGTATAGGAGAACGATCCGTCTGCATTCAAAACCAGGCTGCCGTTGGTAACACCGGTTACAAACACTGCAGTGACCGGATCACCATCGGCATCGCTGTCATTGTCCAGCACACCCGGCGCTGGCAGAGTCAAAACGGTGTCCTGCGGGGTGCTGTAGCTGTCATTGACTGCAACCGGTGCATTGTTGCTTGGCGGCGGTGGTGTACCCCAGCTTGTGGTGGCCATGACCACCGGCGGAACCATCTTGCGGTCACCGTTTACCTCGATCGCAACCGGCACTTCCGCATTGATCCAGGCTTCCAGCATATTCACGCCTTCCTGGCCCAGGAACGCGTTTTGACCATTGTTGGCCAGATCAAGGAACTGGATGTATTCCCAACTGGTGCCCTGGTAATAAAGCGTGATCTCGGCAAACTCGGCATTGATGGGTTTCAATGCTGCAAGGTCCACGTCATCCCAGTAGTTATAAGTGCTGCCATTACCTTCACCGCCGTATTGGTCATCCGGGACAGGCAGTGCGTTGCGTTTCTGGGCCTCGTCATAGCTCATCCCATAGGGTGGGATACGGTTGTCCTTGGAGACGTGGTTATTTAGTGCGAAATGGAATGTTTCCTCGAATCCACCGGCTACCTCAGCGGCAAGCTCAGCCAGAGTGTGCCCGTCAGCACCCGTTTCACGATCATAATTCAACACAAAGCCAGGGTCCTTGCCGGTCAGTAGCAAGACATCAGCCCACTCCTTGGTCATGGCGTAATGTGCCTCGTAGATCAAAGGCTCGGAACCCTCCAGATCGAGAATGGATTCGACCTGAACAAGCTGGTCATCGCGCGGGTTTATGACCTCAACCGCAACTTCGGCAGTGCCTGCATCACCATCATGGTCATAGGTCAACGGGCCATAGGCGCCGTCTTCCCTGAGCAGGTTATCAGCGCCGTCATACCACTTGATATTGAGCCACATACGACGGCCTTCCGGGTAGCCGCTGATCAGCTTGTGACCGGTCAGGTTCACCACCTTCAGGTTATCAACTTGCACCTGCAATGAAGCCGCTTGCTGCAAATGTTCAACAGCGCGCTGCTGACCATAATCAATCGCCGTCAACTGGGTGCCTGTCAGGCCGCCACCAAGACGCAGATGGCCCTTGGAATCCTGGTATTTGATCATATCGGCCAGCCAGTAATTACCGCCGGTGTGATCATGTTGGGGCAAATCCTGGCGCACCCTGACGCCACGCTTATTCGCCCCAGCGCTATTAGCCGGGCGCATATGGCAGGATTGACAACTGAAATACCGGGGTGTGCCATCAGCATAGTCACCGGCAATACCACCGTTTTGCTGTGCTTCGGCCGCAGCCATCATGGCTGCCTGGTAAGTTACTTCAACAGAACCTCCCGCAACCTTGATGTCGGTGGGCAGGTTATTGAAATCGCCAACGCGCGTCGTCGGGAATGCACTCGATTTGTATTCACTGAAAGTGCGTTCAACAACACCGTAGGCATAGGGCGGATTATTGAAGGCCGCCTTGTTTTCGACCGCTCCGCCCAATTCAGGAACAGGGACATCTGTACCATCTACGTTTACCGTCAAGCCAAGGTCCCAACTTGATACCACGCTGTGAGGATTGCCCGGCTGTGCACCGTTACCGGGAGCCAGGTCACCAACTGCCGAGTTGGAAACGTCATGGCAGGTACCACAAAAATCAACATCCCGGTGGAATTTGGACTGAAGGGTTTGGTGACGTGCGGCGGCATCTTCCTCTGTGTAGGGACCAAGCTTGTCACCACCAGTCCACATGGAGGTCATACCGCTGCCATAGAAACCCTCCAGTTCTTCACCTTCCGGCGTGGTGCACTTATTCAGAACACTTGGATCACCGTCACAGTTTGCGATGAACGGTGAATTCATAACACCCAGCAAATCCGTATCGTTCGGATCGGTCATTGAGTGACAGGTGTCGCAATCAACGCCATCCGAGTCACTGGTCGCAAGGCCGGATGCGTCTGTCGGTGTAGAGCGCCCACCATACCAGCCACCGGTACTGTGACAACGGATACACAGGTCGCCGGCGCCATCAAAATCCTGTTCAGCAATGGCCATGGTCGCCCAGAAAATCGGATCGCGGCCAGCATTGCCCATAGCCGCACCACGCCAGCCGGTGGCCGGCTCATCCTGTGGTTCGCCATCACCTGCTGCAGCAGTACCGGCATCGTTATAGGCGGAGTGGCAATTATCACACTTATTCGGAGATTCGAAATTGCTGACTTCTTCAGGCTGCGAGCCTGGCAGTTGAATCTCTGGGGGAACAACATCTGCTGCCATGGAAACAACTGGCAGACAGAGCAAACATAACAGTGTCAAAATACGGGTATATGAAGATTTCATCGAACCTGGCCCTCCCCGAAGCGCGAGATCGTTTTTAATTATGCTTTTGCAGAATCGTGGTGCAAAAACACCCCATATGACACTATACAAAAAACAGGAAACTGACCTTGATTTAGGTCAATTAATGCCGCTGCCCCTTAGCCTTGAGGGCAGTTTTTTGAATATGTGAATGACCTGATGACACTCCCAGCACCTGTCATCCGGTCCTCAAGCGGTTAAGCGCAGCAATGTGCGACGGTCCTACCTCGCAACAACCGCCGACAATTTCCGCACCCGCTGCAACCCAGTCAGCCGCATACTTCGCATAGGCCCCGGGTGTTACATCGATCCTTGGAGGCGGGATGCTTTCGTCACCATGAAAATCCCATTTTTCCGGAATCGGTGTGAAGGCATTGGCATAGGCGCCTACGGGGACATCGCTGACAGCAACCAATTCCGGCAACACGCCGCTGATGGCCTCAGGCGGTGAACAATTCAGCAGTACCGCACCGACACCCAGGCCGGAAATATCCGCCCATGCATCATGGATGGACTCACCACTGCGCAGTTCCGCAGCACCTGTATCGGCTATGGACCAGGACAAGCAAACCGGTTTTCCGGTCGCCCTGGCAGCGGTCACGGCGGCCCTGGCTTCCAGCATGCAAGACATCGTTTCACAGATAAATAAATCGACATGTTCCGAGAGAAACCCCGCCTGCTCCTCGTATAACGCCAACGTTTCCGCATAGCTGCCGACCAGGTCGGGGCGGTAACTTCCGTTCTGCGGCCCCATCGAACCTGCAATCAGCACGTCCCGGCCGCAGTTGTCCCTGGCCTGGTGGGCCAATTCAGCAGACAGGCGGTTCATCTCGCCGACACGGTCAACCAGTCCCTCGGGCTCAAAATTGTTTCGGATACATGCATATGAATTTGTCGTAATGATATCGGCGCCCGCGCGGATATAGTCTTCGTGCACCGCGACAACGGCCTCCGGAGCATCAAAAAGGGCCTTTGCCGACCATAATACGCCCTGCCCCGAGGCATTGCGGTTGATAAGTTCCTGGCCCATGCCGCCATCGAGAAGCACGAAGCCGCCGGGTAGTTTGTCAAAAATCATGTCTATCGTAATTTCCGGATAATCTGGCTTAGTTGAACAACATGTAGGGAACCACGTCCACGCTGTCGCCGCGGCTTATATCTTCACCAGCCTGCTGCACCACCATGCCGTCACCCCAGCAGGTCGAATAAAGGACGCCGCTGCTTTGCTGATCGAATATTTCCACGCCTTCAGGACCCGAGCGGCTGCGCAGATACTCCAGCCGGGGGCTGCCCTTCTTGTCAAACAATGCAGTCTGCCGGACAGGCAGAATTTCCCGGTGACTGACACCCTGGCAGTCAAATAAATATGGCCGGGCAATCACCAGCGCTGTCACGAACGCGGATACCGGGTTGCCCGGCAGACCAAGAAAGGGCGCGCCGAGCACATCCCCAAAGGCAAATGGTTTGCCGGGCTTGATAGCCACCCGCCACAGGTCGATATGCCCCAATGACTCTACAACGGCCTTGACATGGTCTTCCTCGCCCACTGAAACACCGCCCGTGGTGACAATGACATCCGCTTCACAGCTGGCTTCGGTCAGAACTTTGCTGATGACGCCAGGGTCATCCTCCGCGACGCCGAAATCCACCACCGCGAAACCCCAATTGGCAAGCATGGCCTTGAGCATGTAGCGGTTGGAATTGTAGATCTGGCCCGGGCCTGCGGTATCCCCCGGTTCCACTAATTCTTCGCCCGTTGAAGCAATGGCTACCCTGAGGCGCCGGCGTACATTGATCCGTTCGACACCAAGTGACGCGATCAATCCCAGGTCCTGAGCCCGCAGACGCTGACCGGCTTGCAAAACGGTTGTACCGCGCCTGATATCCTGCCCTTGCGGGCGAATATTAGAGCCCGGCTCACCGACGGTATCTATCAGCACCGACTGGCCGTCTGCCCCGCATTTTTCCTGCATCACGACCGTATCTGCGCCAACAGGTATCTCCGCACCGGTAAAAATACGCGCCGCGGTGCCTGCTTTGAGCGGTGCGGGCGGAGTGCCGGCAGCGATCCTCTGACTGATTTCCAGGGCATGATCAGGGCCGCGCCAGTCCTGGCCGCGCAGTGCGTAACCATCCATGGCGCTGTTGTCCTCTGGCGGTACATTGATCGCTGAGACTATGTCGGAAGCCAATACGCGCCCGAGGCCGTCTTCCAGCTTGATCTTCTTATCACTAACCAGAATCCGGCACTGGTTTCGCAGACGCTCCAGCGCCTCGCCGAGACTGATCATGCTCACGTCAGGTGCTCTCCCGAACGGGTCTGTGCGGCAAAATTACAGGGTCTGTGACTGGCGTCCAGTTGTTCCTTCAGTATCCGCTCCCAACCGGTCCGGCAAGCGCCGGTTGAGCCGGGCAGACAGAATATCAGTGTCTGGTTGGCCAGCCCTGCAACCGCCCTGGACTGGATCGTGGAGGTGCCGACATCCTCCCAGGAAAGCTGGCGGAACAATTCACCAAACCCCTCGATATTTTGATCAAACAACGGCTTCAGTGCCTCGGGGGTGGAATCCCGCCGGGTCAGGCCGGTGCCGCCGGTTGTAATGATGACATCAATCCCCGCGTCTGCGATCCAGTTGGACACGATGGCCCTGGATATATAGATTTCGTCCTTGCAGATATCCCGTGCAGCGAGCTTGTGGCCCACGGCTTTCAGGGAGTCCTCCAGTAGCTGGCCCGAGGTATCGGTATCGAACGTGCGTGAATCCGACAAGGTCAGGATGGCAATATTAAGCGGTACAAATTCAACGTCTTTGTGCAATGTCTTTTACCTTTTGAGATGCAGAATATTTAAACTGCATCATCCTTTTATCACCGCACGCGGTCAAGCCAGTCTGCCGCTGATACGAGATCTGCAGGTGTGTTGATATTGAAAAACGGCGGCGGCTCTGCCGGCGCCCATTCGACCACCCTGTGGGGCAAAAAGGACAGTACCTGCCTGAGACCACCAATTCCTTCAAAAACAACGGCCTCCCTGATCACAGGCAAGTGCCGTGTATGCCACAGTGAAAACGTGGGTTGCAGCACACCGTCGAAGGAAACGATCACGGCTGGTTTATCCGGGCCCCGGCCCGCATCGAGCAGTGTTTGAACCAGGTCGTCAGGCACGAAAGGCGCATCGCAGGGGCAAAGAGCCAGGCCGTTGTCATATCCCATGCCTTCAAGGTATTGCAAGGCGGAACACAAGCCGGTCAAGGGTCCACGATGATCCGGTAACAGGTCGGGTACCACGGGCAGGCCAAAACGGTCGAATTCGCCGTTGTCAGTTTCGCAGCTTAGCAAAAGGGAACCCAGCTGTGGCTGCAAACGGTCTATCACGCGCGCGAGCAAGGGCCGGCCAATCAGTTCGAGAAGCGCCTTGTGACTGACACCCATGCGGCTGGATCGCCCACCCACGAGAATGACGCCAGCCGGCCGGTCTGTCCGCATTATTTCCGCAACATTTTCAAGGCCGGCAGCAAGGCATCGGACAGGCCCTGGACATTGGTTTCAGCATATTCAAGTAACAGCCCACGCATACGGGGCGACCAGAATCGATTGATATGGTCGGCGATTCGTTCACTGGCATCAGCATGAAAACCAAGGTTCGCGGCAATGTCATTGGCCATCGATACAAGGTGGCTTGTCTCAGTATTTTCCATCTCCGTTACTCCAGAGCTTTCCGATCAGGTGTCAATGATACGACCTTCAAACGTATAAACATTGTGCCGGCCCGGCCGTGCAAAACCAACCAGTGTCACACCACTACGCTGGGCAAAATCAATTGCCAGTGTCGTGGGCGCTGAAACTGCAACCAATACTTCCATTCCCGCAGCAGCAGCCTTATAGACCATTTCATAGCTCGCCCGGCTCGAGACCAGAGCAAACCCTGCACCCGGGTCAAAGCCAGTTCTCGACAGTTTCCCTATCAGTTTATCCAGGGCGTTATGGCGCCCGACATCCTCTCGCAAAGCGAGAATTTCGCCTTTTGTACTGCACCAGGCAGCTCCGTGTACCGCACCGGTCACGACCTGCAGTGGCTGATGTTGGTCCAGAGAGTCAATAGCGGTTTGCAAAGCCGAAGACTTCACAGATACACGGCTGGCCACCACCGCCGGAGCACGCATGGCCTGATCAAGTGATTCTGCTCCACACAGGCCACAGCCGGTACGGCCTACCAGGTTTCTACGTTGCCCGGCCAATTGGGAGGAGCACTTCTCGTTGACCGTCATCGCCAATTCGAGGCCGTTTTCACGCTCCACAATTGAGATACCCAGTACATCTGAAGGCCGCTTTATAATGCCCTCGGTCAGGCTGAAGCCAATCGCAAAATCTTCGAGCGCCGTGGGTGTGGCCATCATTACAACATGCGCGTGTTTGTTGTAGGTCAGGGCAACAGGCACTTCCAAGGCGACCTCGTCATCGTGATTGCGGCGGTCACCTTTCGTCCAGCTAATCACTGGAACCTGACGTGAATTCGTCACTTCTTACTGCCCCGGTCAGACATCCGGGTTCCGTGCTTTGTCCAACAGGGCTTGCTGCTGCCGGTTGAAAATTCGTTGCTGCTTCTGCCATTCGGAAGGCTGTGTCACCCGGCTTGCCTGTACTGCCGTCACCTTGTATTCCGGGCAATTCGTAGCCCAGTCTGAATTCTCAGTCGTAACGATATTGGCGCCCGTCACCGGAAAGTGAAACGTCGTATACACCACGCCGGGCTGAACCCGGTCTGTGACCACGGCACGCAAAACTGTTTCTCCAGCCCTGCTTTGGATACCTACCCAGTCACCACTGTCAATGCCCCGGTCTTCTGCATCAACCGGGTGAATTTCCAGCAGGTCCTGATCCGCCCAGGCTGTATTCCCGGTGCGCCGTGTCTGGGCGCCCACATTGTATTGCGAGAGAATCCTGCCCGTGGTCAGCAACAGCGGAAACTTACGCGTGGAACGCTCGGAGGTCGGTACAAAACCGGTAATTGAAAAATAGCCTTTACCACGCACAAACTCATCAACATGCATGGTCGGCGTCCCGGTGGGTGCCTGGTCGTTACAGGGCCACTGGATGCTGCCCAGGAGATCCAGTTTTGCATAGTTCACACCGGAAAACGCCGGCGTCAGGCGTGCGATCTCATCCATGATCTCTGACGGGTGTGAATAGTTCATGGGGCAACCAAGCGCATTGGCAAGATCGACAGTGATCTCCCAGTCTTCTTTGCCGCTTCTTGAGGGCATGACCTTGCGGACGCGTGAAATACGCCGTTCGGCATTGGTAAATGTGCCGTTTTTCTCCAGGAAAGTTGAGCCGGGCAGAAATACGTGCGCAAAACGTGCTGTTTCGTTAAGGAAGATATCCTGTACAACCAGGCACTTGAGTGATTTCAACGCCGCTTCAACGTGATGTGTGTTCGGGTCGGACTGGGCGATATCTTCACCCTGGCAATATAATCCTTTGAAACCTCCGGCCAGGGCCGCATCGAACATGTTTGGAATACGCAGACCGGGTTCAGGATGCAATTCAACCTGCCATTCATCTTCAAACATGCTGCGTACATCGGGGTCGGAAATATGCCGGTACCCGGGCAATTCATGTGGGAAAGAACCCATATCGCAGGAACCCTGCACATTATTTTGACCACGCAGCGGGTTGACCCCCACGCCTTCACGACCCAGGTTGCCGGTCGCCATGGCCAGGTTGGCAATACCCATCACACCGGTCGAACCCTGGCTATGCTCGGTCACACCCAGGCCGTAATATATAGCTGCATTGCCGGCATTGGCATACAGCCTCGCCGCCGAACGCAACTCTTCCGCGGGGATACCGGTCACAGCCTGAAGAAATTCAGGTGAGTTTTCCACGCCTGCCACAAATTCGCGCCAGGTTTTCCACGACGGAATTTCGCAACGCTCCCGGATGTATGTTTCATCTTCAAGGCCCTCGGTAACAATGACATGGGCCATGGCATTCAGGAAGGGTACATTGCTGCCCGGCAGCAACTGTAAATGATGGGCAGCCCGGATATGCGGGGCGTTGACCAGTTCGGTTTTACGTGGATCAACCACTATCAGCTGTGCGCCCTGCCGAAGACGTTGTTTCAGGCGTGACGCGAAGACAGGATGAGCCTCGGTGGGGTTAGCACCGATCAGCATAATCACATCGGCTTTATCAACTGAATTAAATGCCTGGGTACCGGCCGATTCACCAAGGGTGGTTTTCAGACCATAGCCGGTCGGTGAATGGCAGACACGGGCGCAGGTATCGACATTGTTATTACCAAAACCGGCACGGATCAGTTTTTGCACCAGGAAGGTCTCTTCATTACTGCAACGCGAAGATGTGATACCACCGATACTGTCCCTGCCGTACTCGTCCTGGATCTGCCGGAAGCGTTGAGCCGTGAATTCAATTGCCTTTTCCCAGCTAACTTCGCGCCAGGCCTCATCGATGCTGTCGCGGATCATCGGCGTGGTGATACGGTCTTTATGACTGGCATAAGCAAAGGCAAAGCGACCCTTGACACATGCGTGACCCTCGTTGGCCATGCCGCCCTTACTGGGCGTCATTCGTATCACTTCATCGCCCCGGGTCTCGACATTGAAGGCGCAACCCACACCGCAATAGGCACAGGTGGTGACGGTGCTTTTTTCCGGCAGGCCAAACTCGATGACCGATTTTTCTTCAAGCGCCGCAGTGGGGCAAGTGTTGACGCATGCACCGCAGGAAACACATTCGGACTCCATGAAGGATTCCATTTGACCCGCCGATATCCTGGATTCAAACCCACGGCCATCAACCGTCAACGCAAAACTGCCCTGGATATCGTCACAGGCCCGCACACAACGGTAACAGACGATGCACATTGAAGGATCAAAAGTGAAATACGGGTTGGATTCGTCCCTGGCAAGCTGTTGATGGTTTAATCCCTGCAATCCATAGCGGGTCTGTTCAACACCCAGTTCAGCGGCCACATCCTGCAACTCACAATCACCATTGGTCGGACAGCTGACGCAATTCAGCGGGTGATCAGAGATATACAGTTCCAGTATATTCTTGCGCAGCTTTTCAAGCTTGCCGGATTGCGTACTGGCTACCATGCCATCTTCGGCAAGCGCCGTGCAAGATGCAGGTGTGCCCTTCCGGCCTTCAATTTCGACCAGGCACATACGGCAGGAACCAAA
>CALBDB010000056.1 GCA_937927755.1 uncultured Lysobacterales bacterium | reverse complement strand
TGACATTGGAAATACAAAAAACCCGGCGTTAAGCCGGGTTTTTTTGTTTAATCCTCTGTGATTCAGGGCGTATACCAGATGGGCGCGGTATAGGCGCGTTCCTGGTGAATTATTTCGGCTCCCTCGGGGATTTCAGTGCCAAATCGAAAAGCATCGTAAACAATCCAGCGTGGCGTCGGGATTTCAATCACCCTGGCGTAATAAAACGCTCTTTGCTTCGCATCGAAGTCCGGGTCAGTCCATACGGTGCCAAGTTCTGCAGCACCAATGGTGTTGGTCCAGTTGGCTGATGCAATATCCACGGTATTACCAACCGGGGGCAACTTGCCATCTGCCCCGGGCGTCCGATCGTTACTCCAGGCAACGTCATAGACTTTCTCATGTGTCTTGCCCTTTTTGTCCAACCAGCCCTTGACGATTTGGATACGGTCAAGATTGGCACCGATTGCATCGCGTAATGCGTAAACCATAAAAGTGGGTGCACCATCCGCATCATTGCCGCTAAGGTCACCACCCATCGGTACACCTTTTTCATAGCCAAGAAAGGCAGGTGCACGACTGTTCAGGTCATCCCTGGTGAAGTCCCAACCACCGAAGAAACGCACCATGATGCGTGGGCCGGTAGTACCGTAGACTTCTTTACGCGCCATCGCGTCCCAGATTGCGGCGCGGGTATTCTCTTTTGCCCAGACGCCAGCATAGCCCGAAGCCACCAACTCGTAACCCTGAAAAGCACCTTTGTCTGTTTCAGTAAAGGGGTGCAGCATTCTGCCAGGTGATGGTTCGGCATTTGTTGCCTTGCCAAAGAAATTTTCTTCCTCGGCGGTAGCCAATGCCGTGTGACTGTCGGTGGAACCGACCAGGCCAAATTTGTAGGGGTTGGTGCCGAGACGTTCCTCTAACAAGAGTCCGTTTTTCAACGCCTCGCGAGCGTACTCATATTGCAGCATTTTTTCTGTCTTGGACTCGGAGAGATCGAGATTGCCTGCGTCCCAGGTTTCGTAATCTGCAAAAGCATCATCAGGTGAAAGCAGCGGGTGCGCCTCACCATCACCCTTGATCTGGGTGACTTCGTACAACGGTTCCCAGCGGGCTCGTGCCTCAACATATTTTTTGTCCAGCTTACGGCCGGTGTACTGCTTGTCGACCGGGAACATGATTCCATTTGACAGGTTTCCGTTATGGGCGAGGGCCAGGGCAGAACCGCCGGTCTTGGCCTCATAATCTTCGAGGTATTTATACAGATCCAGCGGATCGGTCGACCCTACCGGCGCCTGGGTGGTATACGGCACAACAAGTCCCGCTTTATCGGCACCTTCACGGAAGATCACGTTACGGTGCAGGTTGTTGCCGGCAACCAGGGATGTCCACTCGAACCCGATAAAGGCAGTGAATGTACCCGGATCGTTGAAGCGCTCGGCCGCATCGACCACGCTTTCCCAGACCGTTGCGTAGGTTTTCCCACCCGGTGAATACTCAGCCACCATTTCCGGGTTTATATCTCCTTGCGAGAATGTGGTAATCAAATCCAGAGCAGCCGCTGACGAGGCGTCTCCTCCAGCCTGCAGACCATCGTACCAACGCTTGCCCTGCTCATACTTGATGATACCGGGCTCACCTGCCGCCAGGTCATTGAAAAATCCCATGGCATCGGAATGGTCGGCGACCACAAGCCAATCGAGCGGTCTACCCAGCCTGACAGGCTGGCCGCTGGAAGCCATGACCTCTTCGCCGCGTGCAAATCGGTATGCTTCATCAAGTCCCAGACGGGCACCAAACAGACCAGCATCCACTGAAAGACCGGTATGCAGATGGGTATCACCCCAGAAAACCCGATCCGGAAAACTGCGTTGTGCATAGGGCGAATAAGCCTTGCCGGGATAAACATCTGACAATGACTCTTTTGACGGAGTGATCTGCGCAAATGCGTTCGCTGCCAAACCAACTAGCAATAATGAACACAGCGCGTTGACAATCAGAAACGAAAAGGAGCGGGTTCGCCCCGCTATGAGGTGTTGTTTACGAAACATGGCTTGTCCTCCCTTTGACCAACAATACCGTTAGTGCGAATACTCTGAAAAGCTATATGCAAACAGAATACACCTTTTTGATTGGTGATTCCTCAGCAGTCAAGGTGCCTTCCAGCAATTATTCAAAACGCTTACCCTGGCTAAAGACCCCGCATCCACTCCTGGCGTAAACGGACGGAACCCGGCTGTTCAAGCGCCGCCTTAACAGTGGCTAGCAGGCGGGGCTTGTCCTTGCCCAAAACGCCCTTCAGCACCAGGTAGTTGGAAGCATGATCGCTTCTGAAAATGGTTTTCTCCAATTCCAGGGTATCCAGCAACCAATACATCTCCTGGAACAGACCCGCCTGGTCCAGCGGCTCAAATTCACCCTTGAAACCCTGCTGATATCGCTCCATCCCGGTGGGGAAACTGACCACCAGGGTTGCCAGGTATTCCGGCTGCGCAGCGTTCATCAACCGGGCGGAGTTGACCGCATGCTGTTCGCTGTATTTCTTACCCCCCATTCCATTCAGGATCATCACCGAACTCCTGGCGCAGGCTGCCTTGATCTTTTTCAAAGCGGATAGCGAAGTCTCAAAATTTTCACCCTTGCTGACACGATCCAGCACAAGGTCGTCACCGGATTCGCAACCAACGTAGAAAAGACTGAGTCCCATTTCATTCAACTCGGCCAATTCTTCGACCGTCTTGTTTTTCAGATTTCGGGGCAGGCAATAGGAAGATACCCGCTGTATGCCCGGAAGGTATCGGTTAATGGCCTTCATAATCAGTTTCAGACGCCTGGATGAAAGTGTCATGGCATCCCCGTCGGCGAGGAACACACGCCGGACAGGTTCGCCGGATGCAACAACCGCAGCCAATTCTTGTTCAATTTCTTTCAGTGGTTTGAAGCGAAACTTCTTTTGCGGTTGGGTGTACATTTCGCAAAACGTGCAGTTGTTCCAGCTACAGCCGTTGGTCACTTGCAAGATCAGGCTGTAGGCCTCGGAGGGAGGGCGGAATACCGGTTCAACGTAGTGGACTTGCATCATGTGTAGATTATGCGTGCGTTGGGGTTGGTTTTAAACACAAACGCTTAAAAAGGTACTGCTAAATCGGAGGCCGTGGGGCGCTGGGCCGGGGGTTACTCCCGGAACACGCCATAAACACATCCATGTGGGCTCGGTCGCGACATCCATGTCGCTCACGGTTCCGTTAGCAATCCCCCGACCCATCGCTGAGTACCTCCGTGCATGAGCACACAGTCAATCGAAGATCTCGCAAAATTGCACGGCACTCGTTCAGCCAAAGGGGTACTACGCCCCCTTGGCCGGGCACGGCGCCCAGAGCCAACCTCAGGAAAGTATAGGATAGCCAAGCAGTTTGACGGCTAACCGTCCCCGATAGTCACCGCCTGTCCAGGCTGCAAACGCTCACCGCCCCTGGTGACAATACGATCGCCCTGGCCAACATTGCCAATGACTTCCACGAAGCCACCGAGGCCGATACCCGTTTCAACCATTATCTTTTCAACGGTGTTGTCCTTATTTACCCGCATGACAAAGATATTGTCACCCCGCAGTACCAGGCCATCACGTGGAATGGCAATCATTTCCCTCGGTTCGCTGTTTGGCAAAGCTACACGTACCGGGCTGCCGATGATCCACGCGGGGTTGTCGGCCGCTATGCGGACTTCGAACATGCGTGAGCGCTCATCACCCACTGGGATGACATAACTGACCGGGCTCAGGGACTCGGTCCGCTGGTGTTCAACTGACACCTGCATACCTTCACGCAACCAGCCTGCGACTGAAAGCGGCGCCTGGGCGCGGATTTCGCGGTGATCGGTATCTACAAGCCTTGCGACCTGTGCACCACGGTTAACAAATTCGCCAATCTGGACCAGTCGTTCCGCCACGACACCCGGGAATGGCGCCAGCACTTCTGTCTGTTTGATGCGGCGCTTGATCTGGGCAATGGCAACCTCCGCCCGTTTGATCTCCTGGCGGGTCATATCCAATTGGGATTGCGCTTCATCGAGTTGCGTTGCGGCTGCGTTATTACTGGCCGCTAGCTTCTGGAGTCGCTGCAGGCTGCTGTCGCGGTAGGTAAGCTGGGACTTCAAGCTCTCCAGCCGGGCCTCGCTGTCGGCCAGTTCCAGTTTCAGATCGGCTGCATCAATACGTGCGATCGCCTCACCTTTCGGGATGCGCGAGCCGACATCTGCAACCCAGGTAATCCGGCCGTCTGTCTCGGCGGCAATACGCGCGTCATTCTGACTGATGACCGTTCCGGATACCCAGAGGGTTGCCGAAAAGGTGTCACGCTGGGCTTGCTCAACCCTTACCGGTGCAGCCGGTGCCTGTGGTGTTTCAGCTTCCTCGGCCCAGGACATGACCGGAAATAAACAGGTGATAATTGCGATTCGTGTGTAGAAGTTCATAACGATGTCCTCAATTAGGCCACGGACTCCAGGACGGGTTCGCCCTGTATATCCGGTGCAATATTCTTTATTCGTTTTGCTTTACCAAGACGCAGCATGCAGGGTAAAAGCAACAGGGTGAAAACCAGGCTACAGGCCATGCCGCCGACGATCGAGGCGGCCAGGCCCCTGTAAATAACACTGCCTTCACCCGGTAACAGCAACAGCGGCAACATGCCGAAAATGCTGGTGAGAGTGCTCATGAAAATGGGCCTTAAGCGAATGCGGAGTGCATTTTCCACCGCTTCGCTGCGTTCCATTCCATCGCGTTCTGCCCGGCGGGTCTGGTCAACCAGCAAAATGGCGTTGTTAACCACCAGGCCAAGCAAAATAATGAAACCGATCATGGTCAGCAGATCCATGGGCTGGAAAGTAAACAGGTTCAGGGTACGGATGGCGATAATGCCACCGACCCCTGCCAGCGGAATAGTCATAATCACCAGGGCACTGTCTTTCAGCGAGCGGAACAGTCCGGCCATCAGCATAAACAGGATAAACAGGGCCATGATGAAATTGCGGCTCATGGTTTCAATCGCCTCTTTCAAGGCATCCGCACTGCCTCCATACTGAATGGAACCGTCTGCCGGCAGTGCAGCACGCAGTCCAGGTTCAACTTCAGCCTTGATCTGTTCGATGGCTGTCTCAAGCGAAACGTTATCGGGTGGACTCAGGTTGACGCTTACCGTGCGCCGGCCGTTAACCCTGCGCACCTGGCCCGGCCCGGTTGCCCGGTTGATGGTTACCAACTCACCCAGCGGTACCACTTCGCCACCCGGCGTCATGATCGGTGTTGTCGCCAGTTGCTCGGGTGTCTGCCAGCCTTCGGCGCGCATGATGATATCCATGCGGTTCTCACCATTAAAATATTCACCCAGCCACATGCCGTTACCAAGGGTGCGCACCAGTGAAGCGACACCGCGACGATCCATACCGACTTCGTTGATACGGGAGTCGTCTGGTGTTATCCGCAGTTCAGGCGCCGCCATCTCGATGGTTGGATTGGTCTGTACGTTCGCACCCGGGAAGGTCTCGATCAATTTTGCTTGACCCTCGCCGGCGGCAGCGTATAAACCCGACTCATCGGCTGACTGTATATGCATCGAAATATCACGGCCGCCGCCGAACCCGCCAAACAAATTGCCCTGCATGGCAAAGCCGCGGAAGTCCGGAATGTCCACCAGCACTTCGTTCCTGACGATTTCCAGCAACTCGTTGACCTTGCTCTGGTCAAGTGCACGCGCTCCAATGGTGCCGCCGCCCGGCCAGGTCAGGATATAATAATTCTTTAAAGCCGGCTCCTTGACGCCATCCATGTAAGGCTGCAGACGATCCACCAGTTTGCTGATGATTTCACGTTCATTGGTTTCCACGTTCGAGCCGGGTGGAAACTGAAGGAATGCATCGACCGCATCGCGTTTGACCGGCGGCAGGTAATCCAGTTGCGGGAATAGCATCCAGGTAACCAGCAACGGTGTTGCGATCAGACCAGTTATCAGGAAAAGACGGCGTTTGCCGGTGGAACTTACCTTCATCAGCCGTGAAGCCAGCCGGGACCAGCCCTGTTCATCATCTTTTGTGACTTTCTTTGGCTTCAACCAGCTTCCTGCAACGGTAGGAAGAATGGTCAATGCCACTATCAATGAAATTACTACCGCGATGGATATTGTCAGGGCGAGGTCTGCAAACAACTGTCCTTCCACATCCTGCAAAAATAATACCGGCAGGAAAATGGCTACCGTGGTTGCCGTCGATGCCAGCAAGGCGCCTTTGACCTGGGCGGTGCCGGCCAGCGCCGCTACGGATGGCTTCTCGCCATGCTCGCGCAGTCGCACAATGTTCTCCGACACCACGATCGCGGCATCCAGGACCATGCCGACGGCGAAAGCCAGGCCGGCCAGTGAAATTACATTCAAACTGCGCCCGGTCAGGCCCAGAACGATAAACGTCGATAACAGGGAGATAGGTATCGCGGTTGCTATCAGAACGGTTGCACGTGCATCTCGCAGGAAAAGCCATAACACACCGATCGCAAGCATTACACCCAGCAACAGGTTATTTTTGACCATGCCGACGGCGCGATTGATAAATACAGAAGCATCAAAGGATTGCTGGATATCCAGTCCGGCAGCAGCCAGAGGACCATCACGCAACTCCGCAACGGCGTCCTTGACCAAGTTCAGTGTACCCAGCACGTTGGCGCCGTTGGCACGGTCAACCCTGAGACTCATTGCCGGGTTGCCGTTCTGGATTGCTATCTGGTTTTTCTTGCCGCGTGCCACTCGCACATCAGCCACGTCACCCAGGCGTATAGGCCTGCCTTCGCGCCATTCGAGGATCAGGTCCTTGAATTGCACGGGGTCGTAGCGGCCTTCAAAACGGAGCGTATACTGCCGCCGCCCGACATCAACAAAGCCACCCGAGACATCGGTGGAACGACTTGTGCGGGCAGCGATTGAACCCAGTTCGATACCGTATTCCGCCGCCCTGTATGGATCGATGATGATCTGCAGTTCTTCAGGTGCGCCGGCGTTGATCTCAACACCAGCCACACCGTCTATGGATTCCAGCTTGGGTTTCACCGTGTCCATGACAAACTGGCTGTACTCTTCAATAGTGCCCTCGGTGCCCGGCAGTAACTGCACAAAGAACCAGCTAAGCGCCTGGTTGGCGCCACCACCGCCGCCACCCATATTGACTACCGGCGGATCAGAATCGGCCGGCATCGACGGCAGACGGTTCAGCCGGCCGATGACTTCCATCAGCGTGGCCTGCATATCCGTGCCCAGGGCAAATTCCATGTTGATCCACGCGCCACCATTGAATGCGTTGGACTGCATGGCTTCGACACCCGGCATACCCTGCAGCACCTCTTCCATGGGCTCAAGAATCTCTGATTCGACTTCTTTCGGGGAGGCCGCACGCCAGCCTGAGAAAACGCTGATCTGCGGCATGTCGATTTCGGGGAACAGCTGAACTGGTAAGCCGTTCAAACTAAACAATCCAAATAAGGTAACAATGGCTACCGCCACTGCAACACCGGCCGGGTTTTTAACCGCTCGTTCAGTAATAGACATTGCTTTTCTGTCGCTCCCTGTATTTCTTATCTGTCTTCAAGTTGGACGCCCGAAATTTGCCGAACGTTACCAATCTGATTGTTATCGGGAAGATTAGATGTCTAAAACATTATTTGGTTGTGACCAAAGTCATGTATTGCGGTGACTGGTTGTATGCTGGCGGTAAAGCGATCAGGAAAGTGATAAATGGACTAGAAAAAGGGAGAGAATCTCATCTGGATTGATCTATTCGAGCCAAAAGTGCTTTAAACCGATCGTCGTTTCTCAAGGTATCCAGGTCGCTGTCGGTTTCGAGCCATTCACGGTCACCCCAGCCCTCATCAACGGCCTTGGTCAGCAGTTCTATAGAGCGATCGGGGTCACCCTGTAAGGCATAAAAACAGGCTACGTTGTATAAAACCACTGGTTCATCCTGGTCCTGGCCCAGGGCTCGCTCGGCCAGTTCCACACCCTTTTCATTTTCACCGACAAGAACCAGGTTCTGTGCGCCAAAATACAAGGCTCGCGTGTCGTGCGGGTTCATTTCAAGGTGCCGCTGAATTGTTTCCAAAGCACCCAGCCTTACGCGCATTTCATCATGCTTACGCCCAAGCGAAGTGTAAGCCTGGGCGAGGAATAAGGGCGACTGGTAATCCGCCGGATTCACTTCCATTGCCTTGAGGTACATTTTCTCAGCGGCTTCAAACTCCGAATTGGAAGAACAGGCCAGACCATAATAATAATAAGCATCAAACAAATTGGGGTTCAGCTTGATCGCCACTTCAAATTCTGACTTGGCTGCTTCGAACTGGCCACTGATAAACAGGGACAAACCACGCGAAGCGTGTGGTTCCGCCGCATCCGGGTCCAGCGCAATGGCCTTTTCACTCGCCTCGACAGATCTCCTGACATTCTCATTAGAGGCATCGGCATAACGATAGAGGTGGGAATAGGCATCGGCAATTCCGGCATAGGCCTGCGCAAACTTGGCATCCACACTGATGGCCTGCTCAAACATGCGTATGGCATGCTCATAATCGCGGCGCGTCATGGTATACATAAAACTCCGGCCACGCAGGTAGAAATCGAAGGCCTGAGCATTTGATGTTGCCACGTACTGGATTGCACGTCGTTCTTTTGGAGACAACGTCACCTCGAGGGCGTCAACGATATTCTGCGCAATCTCGTCCTGGATCGCGAAAACATCGTTCATCTCGCGATCGTAGGTTTCCGACCAAAGGTGTGAATCTGATTCTGCTTCTATCAACTGCGCGGTGATACGTACACGATCACCGGCACGGCGGACGCTGCCTTCCAGCACAGTATCGACACCCAATTCGCCGGCCACCGTTGGAATGCTGGCCTCCTTTCCCTTGAAAATAAATGCAGAGGTTCTGGACGCAACTTTTAATTGTGGCAGCTTGACCAACAGATTGAGGATTTCCTCGGAAATACCATCGCTGAAATATTCGTTCTCCGTGTCACCGCTCATATTGACAAAAGGCAGGACTGCGATGGATTTTCGTTTGCCGTGACCGTTTGTGTTGATAGGCGTTTCCTGCGCAACCTTTGTTGGCTCATCCGCTTTTGTTGTCTCTGGTAACGTCTCAGCAGGGGAAGCCGCCGGGGTACGCTGAATGCCACCGGGGCCGATATCAAATGCCCAGGCCAGCATGATGGCAATCACGAAACCCAGTGCTACCAACAGGATCACCAATGTCGTTGTCCAATCCGGCAGGTTCAGTCCCGGCAATACGGTAGACGTGACCTCGATCACGATCCAGCCTGCAATGGCATAAAGGACGATGACTCGGATAACACGACGACGTCGCAGTTCTGCAAAAAAGTCTGAGATGGTTTTCTCCCTGTTCTGACCCTTGGTGCTCTGCATTTATGAGCAGATTTTTGTATGCCCGGACAATCGACCGGGAAACGCCTACATGAAGAATAGAAGCCAAACCATTCAAAGTCTACTTAATTGGGCGGTGCTGTCCCGGTCCCCGGCTTGATCTCATTACCTTATCCATGCGCTAGCGGTTTCTAAATCCATCGAGTTTTTTTCGCAAAAGGCCGTTGACTTGATCTGGATCAACTCAATCTTCGAATGCTGTTAGGTATAATTGAGAATGATTCTTATTTACATTAAGATGCGTCACTAAATGTTTAACCCCTGGATTAAGGAAAAAAGAATGAGATCCACCAACAAGTTTGCATCGGCTCTTGTTACCACGGCACTGGTTTTCTTACTGGTCGCACCTGTCACGCAGGCACAGGTAAGCAACACAGAATTGCTGGAAAAACTCGAGTCCATGCAACAGCAGATCGATGAGTTGAGGGCACAGCTCGCTCAAACACAAACACAGACTACTGAAACCGACGCCAAGGTTGAAGCCGTTGCAGAGGTGGTTGAAGCCGGCTCAATAACACAGCCACAAGAGAGGAAAACGACCATAGCCGGCTATGGTGAACTCCACTACAACAGCCTTTCTGCCGAAGATCCCTCCTACGACGTTGATGAAATTGATTTCCATCGCTTCGTACTGTTTTTCGGACATGAATTCAATGACAAGACACGTTTTTACTCAGAGTTTGAACTCGAACACTCCTTGGCCGGGGACGGCAAACCAGGTGAGGTGGAACTGGAGCAGGCTTTCATCGAATTTGACCTGAGGCAAGACCTGTATGCAAAAGCCGGTTTGTTCCTGGTGCCGGTGGGTATTCTCAACGAGACCCACGAGCCGCCCACATTCTACGGCGTGGAACGCAATGACGTAGAGAACATCATTATCCCAAGCACATGGTGGGAAGCGGGCGCGGGTATGAACGGCCGTTGGGGCTCAAGCTGGAACTGGGACCTGGCACTGACCTCCGGGCTGGCAATGCCGACTACCGGCAGCAATGCTTTCAGGGTTCGTAGCGGCCGTCAGAAAGTCGCCGAGGCACTGGCCAGCGACGGCGCGGTTACAGGTCGCCTGCGGTACCTCGGGGTTCCCGGCTTGCAGGCGGCATTGACGATGCAGTACCAGTTTGATCCATCCCAGGAAGCGAATGACGGCCTGGATGACGGCACGCTTTTGGAGGCCCATATCGATTATCAGCGTGCCGGCTTCGGTCTGCGTGCGCTCTATGCCCGTTGGGACTTTTCCGGTGAAGCGGTAGAAGCGGCAGGAGCTGATAAACAGACTGGCTGGTATATAGAACCCAGCTACCGCCTAAACAGTAAGGTCGGATTCTACACCCGTTACGAGCAGGTCGATGCGGCCCGCGACCGCGACAAGTTTGACCAGTGGGAATTCGGCATGAACTGGTGGCCCGCTGAGAACGTGGTGATCAAGTTCGACTACCGTGACCGCAGCCACGATCTCAACAGCCAGGCCGGCCGTGATTTTACCGGGATAGATCTTGGGGTGGGTTATAGTTTCTGAAACCATGCTGATACATAAATACAGACTGTCCATTTTGCTTGGATTCATCATGACGCTGCCGGGTTTCGCCCCGGCAGCGTCGGTGTATGAAACGCAAGCGGAATTTCTCCAGCGCGCTTTCAGTAAAACACAGCCAGCGCCGGCGATCATCTGGCTCAGCGGCGAAAGAAAAACGAATGTAAGCCAAATGCTGGGACACGATTATCCTGCCATGCGACTGCGTTACTGGTGCCAGGCCGAACGCTCAGCCTGGATCCTGGAGGAGATCGGCAAGGAACTGCCGATCACTGTCGGAGTGATCATCGATCAGGATTACATCCAGAGCCTGCGTGTGCTGACCTACAGGGAAAACCGTGGCGGCGAAGTTGCATCACCCGCTTTTTCAGACCAGTTTAATGGTGCGTCGCTTGCTGCCAGTGGCGCCCTCGATACGGAAATTGATGGAATCTCGGGTGCAACCCTGTCCGTGCACGCCTTGACCCGCCTGGCGAACGTGGCCCTTTTCCTGCATGGCGAAAGCGGGTGTACCGATGGCGCGTAAAGGGAACGGTGCCTCTGTACCACGCCGCTTACACCGTTTCATCGGTGTAATTGCCGCACTATATGTTATTTTCATGGTGTTCAGCGGCCTGGCCATTAACCACTCAAACAGGCTGGGTCTTGACCAGGGCCATGTATCACAGGCATTCCTGCTCGACTGGTATGGGCTGAAAGCTCCCGAACACATTCAAAGCTTCGCGGTCGGTGATGACTGGGTCAGCTTTGCGGGTTCACAGTTGTATTTGAACGACATGGTTGTATCGACCGTCATCCATGGGAAGGGTGCGGTCTCCGGTAATGGCATGATAATAGCCGCCGGCATTGATGAACTGATCCTGCTTGATCACGATGGAAAGTTGATAGAGCGCATTGCCTGGGCAGCCCAGGGGCCGGAACCGGTTGAGTCGATCGGCTTGCAGGCGGACGGAAGTGTCACGGTGAAAGCGGCTGGACAACTTTGGCTGGCCGATGCAGAACTGCTGAACTGGCGCCAGGCAGAGGCCTCGTCCAATATCCCGTTCTGGTCAGAAACCACAGCTCCGCCTGACAGTCTACGACAATCTATTGAGCAGCAGTATCGTGGAGGCGAATTAAGTCCGTTACAGTTGCTTCTGGATTTCCACAGCGGCCGCATATTCGGTACAGCGGGCGTTGTTGTATATGACTTTCTGGCTCTGGCGGTGGGCTTTCTTGCAATCAGTGGACTGTTTCTGTGGGCTCGCGGGCGCCGCAACGGCAAACGAAAAGGCTGAGACAGGCGCCATCAGGAGCAGCCATGAGCCCGGCGAGCGGCCCTGGTTTTTGCAGGCCCGTATCAGCGACGGTTGCCTGCGCGTTGATATAACTGGAGAATTTAGTGAACTCTAAACAATTCAGTCTGTTCGCTGGCCTCATGATGTTAGGCCTGTGGTCATCTTCCGTGTGCGCCGGTTGGTTCGGCGCGAATATGATTGATCCCGAAGACGGCAAATTTGACGCCAGCGATTACCTCGCCAGCGCACGGGGTTTCCTTCCCGTTCCGATCATCATTACCGAACCCGCCGTCGGTTATGGCCTTGGTTTGGCGGTTGCGTATTTCCACGTTGCCAAAGAATTGGATCCAGAAGAGCACACACATAAGGGCCCACCGACTATCAGCATTGGCTTTGGCGCGAAAACCGAGAATGGAACCTACATGTACGGTGTCGGGCACATGGGGGTGTGGAAAGACGACCACATCCGTTACACCGGCGCCCTGGCCAAAACCAATGTAAACATGACGTTTTACCTGGATGACCGGTCAGACAGTTTCAGCTTGCGTGAGGGCATCAAGTTCA
>CALBDB010000055.1 GCA_937927755.1 uncultured Lysobacterales bacterium | reverse complement strand
AAACGGACACCTGTGACTGATATAACAATTCACGAGCAAATGCTCGCGTTTAATCCGGCTGAGTATTCTACCCTTAAAAGCCCGGTGAAATATGGAACGTCGCCATTAACCGGCAGCCCGCTCCTCCCAGACCTGGCAGAGTTCTATGATTACTTCGACCGCCTTGTGCATATCACTGGTCGATATCCACTCGTAGCGCGAATGGAAGTTGTGCTCACCTGCAAAGATATTGGGTGTCGGCAAGCCCATAAATGACAGCCGTGAGCCATCGGTACCGCCACGTATAGGTTCGATACGCGGGTCCAATCCCGACCGCCTGAACGCCTCGCAGGCGTTTTCGACCACATCGGGATGATGATCCAGAACCTCTTTCATGTTGCGGTAGGATTCTTCGACTTTGACCTCGACACTTGAACCGGGGTTGGCATCCACAGTCTGCAGCGCAAGCTGCTCGACGAATCGCTCCATCTCATGCAGTTTCGGCGTACTGAAATCACGCACCAGTAACTTGACCGAGGTGCTGTCCACGCTGGCATCCATCATGTAGGGGTGGACAAATCCCTCGTAATCCTCCGTGGTTTCAGGTGACAGGGCATCTTTGGGCAGCCGCGTTATAAAGTCTGCCGCAACCTTGATGGCGTTTACCATCTTGCCTTTCGCAAACCCGGGATGGGTGTTGAAGCCATGGAAAGTGGCGGTAATGGAGTCGGCGGAAAATGTCTCCACCTGCAACTCGGCAAGGGTTTCCCCATCCATGGTATAGGCACAATGAGCCCCGAAACGCTCAATATCAAAGTGCTCGGTGCCGCTGCCGACTTCCTCGTCCGGTGTAAAACCAATGCGAACTTCACCGTGGGGGATTTCCGGATGTTCGAGCATGTACTCCACCGCAGCCATTATCTCGGCCACCCCCGCCTTGTTATCCGCACCCAGCAAAGTTGTGCCGGAAGCAGTAATAATGTCGTTGCCGATCTGGCTTGCGAGGTGCGGGTTGCCTTCGAATGAAATCACTGCGGTCGGATCATCGGGCAGTACAATGTCCTGGCCCTGGTAATCCCGATGAAAAATGGCCTTTACACCTTCCCCGCTCATTTCCGGTGAAGTGTCTACGTGGGCCAGGAAGCCAATTACCGGAACGTCCCGCTTGTCGCTGGTAGCCGGAACGGTGGCAAATACGTATCCATGCTCGTCCCTGGTGACATCATCCAGGCCAAGCGCCTTTAGTTCATCGTGCAATTTTTGAAGTAAAAACAACTGGCCGGGAGTACTGGGAAAAGTATCCGAGTCCTCGCTGGACTGCGTATCGATCTTCACGTATTCAAGAAATTTTTCAACACATTGTGTCGGGTATCGCGGTGAGTCCATTGTCGCTCCCCGGAGCATGAAAAGGGCGGCTGTATTTTACGCCAATGGGACTGTGAACGCTGGAATAATCAATACCATTTATGACCGCACCCGATCAGGAAGCGGTCATTGTTTAAATATGGATTTACCCGCAGAGGAGCACACCCAAGGCACATTGCTCAATGGTGCTGAGTACATCTGGATGTACCGCCTTCTTAATTGATCGGGCGATAGACCACAAAGGATCGCCCTGTTCATACTTGTTCCCAATCTCAGCTTTTAATTCATCTGTGTAACATAATCGCTTTGGATAAGGCATGACAGGCGCTACCCGCTACTGCACAGCCCAAAACCAAAAAAGGTACTAATATATAGATAGGAGGACATGAAAACCGGGAGATTTAAATGAAGACCTTTTTATTGATGACAGGTAGTGGTCCCCTGATGATTCTTACCTCGCATGGGCATATCGAGAATTCAATTTTGCTGGATAAGCTGCTGGCAAAGGGAATTGATAAGTTCATCGCCTACGAAGTCCCATTCGATTTGGCAAAGCAACGTTATGGCTGGCATTTCAATGTGGTCGCCAATGACCTGCATGAAACCGACGATTTGCGGGTTTTGGACTACAATGGTGACCGGGCCTTCAGACTGTTCAGTTTCAGCGAGATAGGTGATGCTCATATCCATGAGCCTGCCCCGTCAGGACGGGCGGTGGCTTAGCGGCTGGGAACAGGAACGCTCCCACATCATCCGAAATTCCCAGGATGGCGTGGAAGTACATGGCCAGCAGCGTCAGCATGCCAAAATATGCGACGCCGTCAAGCCAATAGATGTAATTGGTGATCCAGAACCCGGGGGCGTCTTTCAGTTCGCGGAACGAGGTAACCAGTTCAGTGAACGGGTTGGGGTTGCCTGGAGACTCGTCCAGTTCTGCCACCCGATTTTTCCCTTTCCCCCGTTGCAATCTTTGATATCCTTTGCTTTGAAAAACAAATCCTCAAACAATGGATAAAAATGACTAAGATACTGTTCTCAATGCAATTTCTATTGTTTTTTAGTCTCACGATTTCAGCCTTTGAATTGCCAACGCCACTGGAAAAATCGGGTTGGACAAAATTGACTTCGCATGAGCAATTACTGGGTTACCTGGAGCCACTGGTTGACTCATCACCGCTGGTTACGATGAAAGCCATCGGCACCTCGGTAGAAGGTAATTCCATCCCTGCCCTGTTCTTTTCACAAGACGATGTTTTTGCAAGCCAGCGCGAGATAAAGCCGGTCGTCCTGATCTTTTGTCAGCAGCATGGCAATGAGCCTTCCAGCAAAGAAGCGGCCATGATCGTGGCGCGCAAATTGGTGAATGCAGATTCCGGCCTACTTAAAAACCTCGATCTGATCCTGGTCCCACAGGTCAACCCCGATGGGTCTGACCGCGGCATCCGCAGAAATGCAAATGACATGGACCTGAACCGGAACCACGTCATGCTCAGCGAACCGGAATCCAATGCCATACACCAGTTGTTCCTGGACTGGATGCCCGAGGTCACGCTTGATGTCCACGAGTACAACGCCGTGCTGGGAAGGTGGGTCAAGGCCGGCTACCTGAAAGACGCCGATGAAATGCTGGGCGGTGTAACCAATTTGAATATTGACGCCGGGATTATCAAATTCACCCGTGACATTTTTATCCCGGAAACCGGCAGGGGTATTGAACAGGACGGTTTCCGGTTCCACCGCTATATTGTCGGGGAACCGTTTGAGGAAAAAGTCGTGCGCTACAGCACAACCGCCATCAACGACGGCAGGCAGAGCTTGGGCATCTATAACAGCCTGTCCTTTATTATCGAAGGCAAGCGTTATGGCAACCTGACAAATGAAATAGAGAAACGCACAAAGGGCCAGGTTTCGGCAATGCTCAATTTTTTGAGAACAACCGACCGGCACGCCGGCGAAATGCTGGCCATCGTGAAGCAAGCGCGTATGGATATGTCGGACAAGGGCCAAAGCTACCTGCAAATGGAGTATTTTCCAGACATACACCGGCCGGTTTTGAATTTTCCGGTTTTCGACCTGAACAGCTGGACACACACGTACAGGGATCTGGAGTTTTACAAGCCGTCGGTAAAAGTCAAAAAGAGCGTCAGCAAGCCTGCCGCCTATACATTTCCGGCCACGGAAGGCAGGTTGATCGAACTCCTGGAAAGACACCGGATTCCAATACTGACCCTGGACAAAGACCAACAGGCAGAAACTGAGACTTATCACGTAATCCACGTTACCGATGCCATCGAAGAGGAAAAACAGACCTTTCTGATCGATCTGGAGAAAGTGGTTCAGAATGAAACACTGCAGGCAGGCACGGTAGTCGTTCCTGTAACTGGTGCGGCCTCCAACCTGGTTCCGCTTTTACTGGAACCCGAATCAACCTGGGGGATCGTATCGACACGCGGCGGGGGCAAGTACCGGTTTGAAAATTACCTCAAGGAAGGTGAACCGTACCCCGTAAAACGGTTGGCCTCGATTGAGCAATTCGATACTCAATAGGCAAATATCAAACCCACGAACCCAGCAGGCTGGAAACCTATGAACCAGGTAAATAAAACGGATGCTGAAAAAACCAGGCCGACCTTCATACAGTCTTTAATACCCCTGATTGCCATCACCGTTTTCCTTGGCATCGGTTACGGCGTGTTTCACCTGAACGCCGAGGTGCTGTTAATTGCCGCAGCCGTTGTCGCCGGAACCATCGCGATGAGACTGGGCTACAGTTACAAGGATATTGAAACCGGCATTCTTGAGAGCATGATGAAGGGCATGCCGGCCATGTTGATCGTGATCGTGGTTGGCGCGCTGATTGGCTCGTGGATAGCCGCCGGAACCATCCCGATGCTCATTTACTATGGACTTGAACTTATTACACCCAAGTTCTTTTTGATGACCGCCTGCGTGGTATCCAGTGTCGTCTCCCTGGTTACCGGCACCTCGTACGGTACCGTCGGAACCATTGGCGTGGCTTTTATCGGCATCGCCGAAGGGTTGAGTATTCCACTGGACCAGGCGGCAGGCGCCATCGTGGCCGGCGCCTACTTCGGCGATAAACTGTCGCCCTTCTCGGATACGACCAACCTGGCGCCGATTGCCGCCCGCAGCAACCTGTTTGACCACATCCGCCACATGCTGTGGACAACCACGCCAGCCTGGCTGCTGGGCATGGTGATTTATTTCTTTATCGGCCTGATGTCCGGTCAGGATCAAATGACAAGTATCGAGCGGGCCGAAAACATACAGCGGATATTGAAAGAAAGTATTCAATTCAACTGGCTGTTACTGCTTCCACTGTTTATCACCCTGTATTTTGCCATCCGCAAAAAGCCTGTAATCCCCGGCATGCTGTTGTCGGCGGCTGTGGCGGTGCTATTGGCCATTTTTATCCAGAATCTCGATATGGCTACTGCCGTAAATTCCATGGTCAAGGGGTTTGAAGCAACCACCGGGGATGCCATGGTGGACAAACTGCTCACTCGTGGCGGCATGGTTTCGATGATGCACGTGACGCTGATCGCGTTTTGTGCCTTTGCTTTTGGCGGTATCGTCCAGAAGGCGGGAATGCTCGATGTGCTGCTGGAGCACTTGCTGAAAGTGGCGAATACCGTCGGAAGAATCGTGGCCTCCACCGTTGCATCCAGCATAGCTGTTGCCGTGATGACCGGAAGTTCCTTCCTGTCGATACTGATACCCGGAGAGCTGTTTGCCCCCGCTTACAAGAAATTCAACCTGGCAGCCAAGAATTTATCCCGTACCACCGAGGACAGCGGCACAGTCATAGTGCCTCTGGTTCCATGGAGTATTGCGGGCGTATTCATGGCCGGAACACTCGGTGTGGGCACGCTCGAATACGCACCCTGGGCAATCATGTGCTACACCGGGTTTCTTTTCGCGCTCACCTACGGGTTCACCGGATTTGCAATAGCGCCTCGTATCAACGAGGACGAAACAACGCCGGGTAGCTAATCCTTGGTATCGGTTTCTTCAGGGGCCTGGCCCATCTCCTCGATGGATACGGTGCCGGTTCTCTGCTCTTCCTGTTTTTTCTGAAGTTCATTCAGACGTTTCAGTGTTTCCGGGTTATAGCCCCTGGTTTCAATACCCTTGGCGGCAAACCGCGAAGAATCGTTGCCGCTCGCGGCGCCCATCAACGCAGCGTTGTTGCTCGCCAAGCTGCCGCCCAGATCACGCTGGTATCCAAAAATATCCGGGATGGTCCAGTCGTCGATATCGGGCTTGATGGTCTTCGCAACCTGCAATTCACCAAGCTCGTCCCCTTCCAGGTATTCCAGCAGGTGCTTCTTCAGGTCTGCATCAAAATCGGTGAAATATGGCCGGTTGCGTTCATACAGGCTGGACACCCTGAAAACCTTTGCGTTTTTGGATTCTGTACCGCGGTTTGAGTTTATGAACTCCATGGCGTTATCGATCAGGTCGCCATACACATACTGACCGGTGTAAGACTGCTTTCGGATACTCGGCCCGCCGATGATGCCCTGGAACAGGCCGTATATTACCAGCGGGTTGCTGTCGTAATTCTGTTTCAGGATGGTGAACTGGATATCATTCAGGCTCAAGGGTATGCCGCCGACAAACAGGGCTTTTTTCGACAGGATCTCTTCTCTGCCGACCAGAAGCTTTTTCAGGCCAGGTTGCGGATAAATTCTCGCAATTTCTTCCAGAAGGGTAACGTTGTACAGGTTTATCCAATAGGCCAGTTGCTCTGCACGTGTGAATTTTTCAAGCGGAACTGCTGTGGGTATACTCTCCAGCCGGTTGCGGATATCGAGAAGTGTCTGCTGGTTTGTCTCATTGTCTTCGAATATCTCGAAATAGAACCTGTTGCCTTCATTAATAGTCGCCCTGTTGACCTTGATCTGCATACGGGTGCCGGTTTTCGACTGTGAGTGCCTGGCTTTTTCGCGGGTTGAGCGCCCCGTGTTCAGCACAACAGCCTCAAGCAGGGAATCGAGGTCCGTGTAGTCGATCTTTAGTTTTGAGTTTTCATCGGACCGCTTGAAAGGATCCGGCACGGTTGAATCTGCGGTGTTTGCCATCGTGCCAAATGACAGAAAACCACAAACGAGTAAAATCATTGCAAAAATATGCTTATTCATAATGGTTCCAGTTACCCACCAAAAAACCATCGTTCTGACCTGTCGGTAAATTTAACCTGCTCCGCGCCCGCATTCATGTGCAAGAAGGCATAAGCCGGACCCCGGGTTTTTATGCGACAATTCGCCCATGCGCACCTCCCTGATCGTATTGTTGCTCACGATGACCATAGTTTCTGAACGAACCAGCGCCTGGCAGGACTCACTGGAATCCCTGCTAGCCTCACAGCCCGACCGCTTCGGTACGGTTACTGCAAACCCTGAAAAGTTCCGGGTCCAGATTATCTATACACAGATTGACCGCGATGCTGGTAACTCACCGACATTCCGCTCTTTTGAATATAGGGTTAACCCGGCGGAGTATTTTTACCCCGCCAGCACCGTCAAGTTGCCGACGGTCGCCCTGGCGCTCGAAAAACTCGAGCGCCTGAACCTGCCGGGACTCAACCGTGACACCGTGATGCTGACAGGGTCCGCTGCTGATTTTCAAACAGCGGCCAGGGTTGATGAAACTTCCCCGACGGGTCTGCCGTCCGTGGGTCACTACGCCCGCAAGATTTTGCTGGTCAGTGACAACGATGCCTTTAACCGGCTTTACGAATTCCTTGGACAACAGGAACTGAACGAGTCACTGCACAGTAAAAATTATAAAGGCACTCGCATTATCCACCGCCTTGAGTCCGCCCTGAGCGTCGAGCAAAACCATTGGACCAACCCGGTTCAATTCGTGGATGGAAACAAGATTGTTTATGAACAGGCTGCGGTTCTAAGCAAGGCCAATTACACGGGGCCAGCACCGGAACTGCTGGGTGTTGCGGAAATAGTTGAAGGTAAACGGCTGGAGCGCCCTAAGGATTTTTCGGTTAAAAATGCTTATGCTTTGCGTGACCAGCATGACGTTATCAAGGCGCTCATGTTTCCGGAAAGCACCGAGCCGGAAAAACGATTCAATCTGAGCAAAGACAACTACCGGTTTCTATACAGGTATATGTCCATGTACCCGGGGGAAAGCGATATCAATGCCTACCACGATGAAGACAAGTACCCGCAGGGTTATGTGAAATTCCTTATGTACGGTGGTGAAGCCAGGGAGATTCCAGTCCATTTCCGTGTTTTCAACAAGGTTGGTGATGCCTATGGCTTTTTAACGGATTCAGCCTATATTGTTGATTTCAAGAATAATATTGAATTCCTGCTTTCCGCGACCATCTTCACAAACGAAAACCAGACCTTCAACGACAACATCAAAAACCATTGATATTAGTGCGTATGCCGGACAGGTTGTCACGCTACAGATTGGTGTTGAGACTGATGGTTCAGATAAT
>CALBDB010000054.1 GCA_937927755.1 uncultured Lysobacterales bacterium | reverse complement strand
GGCGGTTTGCTGGGGAAGATTACAGATGTGTCAGAGTCTTTTGTCACGCTGGAGTTGACCGACACTGTGCAAATCAAGCTGCAACGCCAGGCTGTAGCCACTGTTATGCCCAAGGGCACGATTAAGTCCGCTTGATCTTTTGCATTTACTACTAAACTTTAGAGACTGATTCATGAACCAGTATTCCGTCTGGAAGTACCTGCTGATACTTTGCGTTATCGCGGTGGGTTTTACTTATGCACTACCCAATATTTACGGCGAAGATCCTGCACTGCAGATAACCTCGTCACGTGGTTTTGCCCTGCCAGTTGATCTGAGCACCAGCATCGATGATGCCCTGGTGACTGAACAAATCAGCTTCAGCGACAGTGAGCAGCAGGGTAACCGCCTGCTGTACCGCTTTAACAATACCGAAGACCAGATCAGGGCGGCTGACGTTGTGCGCGAGGCATTGGGTGACCAGTACGTGGTCGCGCTCAATCTCGCACATGCAACGCCGGATGCCCTGCGCGCAATCGGCGGTAAACCCATGACGCTGGGTCTTGATTTGCAGGGTGGTGTGCATTTCCTGATGCAGGTTGATATGGATACTGCCCGTGGTCAGCAACTGGATCGTTTTGTAGACGATATCCGCGCCGTGCTGCGTGAAGAAGGTATACGCTATGTATCGGTCCGGCATGAAGGAAATGGACTGCTGGTAATGCTTCGATCCGCCGAAGACCGCGACCGCACCATGAACATCCTGCGTACCAATCAGAGCCTCCAGGGCCTGAATGTCAATGAACTGCCCCCCGGTGAGACTTTTGGCATTTCGGCCACGGTGCAGGAACAGCAGTTGCTGGCCCTGCAACAGACGGCATTGAAACAGAACATTACAACCTTGCGTAACCGCGTAAATGAACTGGGTGTGGCCGAACCGGTCATCCAGCAGCAGGGTGCGGACCGCGTGGTCGTCCAGTTACCCGGTGTTCAGGATACAGTTGAAGCCAAGAAGATCATCGGTGCGACCGCCACGCTTGAATACCGCGCGGTTGACGAAACCAATGATGCATTCACCGCTTCGCAGACCGGGCGTGTGCCGCCTGAATCCCGCATGTACACATATCAAGGCAATCCGATCCTGCTTAAAAAGCGCCTGATCGTTTCCGGTGACCAATTGATTGGCGCCTCTGCGTCCTTTGACCAGCAGACCGGGCAACCATCTGTCAGTGTTACGCTGGATGGTGTCGGTTCCAAGCGTATGCTGGACTTTACCCGTGACAACGTGGGTAACCGCATGGCTGTTGTTTACATCGAACAAAAACCCAACGGCCGCAAAATTGAAGACGTGATCAGCGTTGCTGTGGTCCGTGAGCCATTTGGTAAACGCTTCCAGACCACCGGCCTGGACTCCATTGGCGAAGCTTCGCAACTGGCCCTGTTACTGAGGGCGGGCGCCCTGGCGGCGCCGATGGAAATCGTCGAAGAGCGTACCGTTGGCCCTAGCCTTGGCGCCGATAACGTCGCCCAGGGTTTCAAGTCGGTTGTTATTGGCTTTGCACTGGTGCTGGTTTTCATGGCGTTGTATTACAAGGTCTTTGGGCTGGTGGCCAACCTGGCACTATTTGCCAACCTGGTCCTGCTGGTCTCGCTGCTATCCATGCTGGGCGCAACACTGACGATGCCCGGTATCGCCGGTATCGTGCTTACCATCGGTATGGCCGTGGATGCCAACGTTCTGATATTTGAACGAATACGTGAAGAGATACGCAACGGTAATACGCCGCAGGCCAGTATCCGGGCGGGTTATGAAAAAGCGTTCTCGACCATCGCCGATGCGAATATCACCACGCTGATTGCTGCATTCGTGCTGTTCCTGTTTGGAACCGGCCCGATCAAGGGCTTCGCAGTAACGCTGTCTCTGGGTATCGTTACTTCCATGTTCACCGCGATCATGGGTACCCGGGCTGTAGTTAACCTGGTGTATGGCGGCCAGAAACGTGTCCGCAAGCTGGCAATATAAAGGATCGACATGAAATTTCTGAATCGTAAAACCAATATTGATTTCATGAGCCGGCGCAATATAGCGCTGGTTTTCTCGACCATACTGATCATTGCTTCGATTGTCACCCTTTCGACAAGGGGATTGAATTTTGGCCTTGATTTTACCGGCGGCACACTGATTGAAGTCGGTTACCCTTCGGCCCCTGATACAACAGAAGTTCGCGAAAGGCTGACCAGTGCCGGCTTTGATTCAATCGTTCAGACTTTTGGCGCGGCCACCGATATCGTTGTGCGTATTCCGCCCACCGAGGTAGAGGAAAGCAGCGCGGAACTGTCATCGCGGGTGCTGGCAGCGCTCAGCGAGGGTGTGGAAGGCGAAATCGAGATGCGCCGTGTCGAGTTTGTTGGCCCGCAGGTGGGTGAAGAACTGGCGGAGCAGGGCATCCTGGCGGTTATTTACGCTATGGTTGGTGTATTCCTGTACGTCATGTTCCGTTTCCAGTGGCGCTTCTCAGTTGGCGCGGTGGCGGCCCTGTTCCACGATATCATCATCAGCATGGGTGTCATATCCCTCGCACAGATCGAATTTGATCTGACGGTGGTTGCGGCGATCCTGGCAGTTGTGGGTTATTCACTGAATGACACCATCGTACTGTTTGACCGTATCCGCGAGAACTTCCCGCGTTACCGCAAACGCCAGCCCATCGAAGTGGTCAATACATCGATCAATGAAACCCTGTCACGCACATTGATGACATCGACAACGACCTTGATAGTATTGATCGCATTGTTCGTGTTTGGCGGTGAAATCATCCACGGTTTCGCATTTACACTGATCGTCGGTGTCGTGATTGGTACCTATTCATCCATCTATGTCGCAAGCAACGTGCTGCTTACCCTGGGTGTCAGCAAATACGACCTGATGGAAGTCGAAAAAGAAGGCGCCACGCTAGACGCAAGACCTTAATTATAGGAGCGGCGCTGGCGCCGCGATTAATTTGCTAGCGCTTGGCTTTCGCCCAGCGTGGTTCAATGATTTGACGCAGAGGCGTCATAAGCTTATAAGGCGCGGCAAGAATTGAATGTGAATTTTCAACGGCGTCATTGCCGTCAAAATCAGAAACAACCCCACCTGCTTCCCTGACCAGCAACGCACCTGCCGCTACGTCCCAGGGTTTCAGGCCGATTTCAAAATAGGCATCCATTCTGCCGGCGGCTACCCAGGCCAGGTCCAGCGCGGCCGCGCCGTAGCGGCGGATGTCTTCAACTTTTCTGAATACATCACTGAAAATACCCGTGTATGTACTCATCATGCCGCGTTGGCGGAATGGAAACGCCGTGGCGATGATTGCGTTATCCAGTGATGTGCGCCCGGTCACCCTGATGCGGGTATTGTTCAGGTGCGCGCCGCTGCCACGGCTGGCGCTGAACATCTCGTCCCGCATGGGATCGTAGACAACTGCGTGTTCAGTGCGCCCCTTGACCTGCAGCGCTATGGAAATGCCAAAATGCGGCATGCCGTGCAGGTAATTGCTGGTGCCATCCAGCGGGTCAATGATCCACACGAATTCACTTTCGCCCTGTTCACCGCCTTCCTCTCCGAGAATAGCGTGGTCCGGGTGATAGCGCTTGATTTCACGTACAATTTGCTCTTCGCTGGCTTTGTCGATTTCAGTAACATAGTCATGTCGCGCTTTGCGGGTTATCGGAATTGAAGCCACTTTGTGCAATTCCTGGCGCATCAGGTCGCCTGCAATGTGCGCTGCGTTAATTGCGATGTTTAATATTGGATGGGCCATGCATAAAACCTTGAAAGAGTATTAGTTCAATGAACTCGAAGGCGGCACAGGATAACAGAAGCGAAGCACAGGTGGCAGCACGATTGTCATCAATTCGCATAGTATTGATCAATACCACCCACCCCGGCAACATCGGTGCAACCGCGAGGGCCATGAAGGTGATGGGCTTACGGCAGCTTCACCTGGTCGCGCCGAAGGTTTTTCCCAGCGCGGAAGCAACCGCAATGGCATCCGGTGCCGATGACCTGCTGCAGCGCGCGGTGGTCCATGATTCGCTCGAGTCCGCGCTGGAGGGCTGCTCCCTGGTGCTCGGAACCAGTGCACGGCTGCGCAGCCTGTCAATGCCGCAGATGGACCTGCGCAAGGCTGCCGAGAGCGCATTAGCGGAACAGCATGGCCGGGATATTGCGATTCTGTTTGGAATGGAGCGCTATGGCCTCACCAATGAAGAGATCCAGCGCTGTCACCAGCTGGTTCATATCGATACCAACCCCGACTACGGCTCACTGAACCTGGCGCAGGCGGTGCAGGTGATGGCTTACGAGTTGAGGATGGCGGCAATAGGAGAACCAGGCACCCATGTCGAACCCTCGGATTGGGCGCCCGTGGATGCCGGGCAGATGGAGTTATTCTTTACCCATCTTGAACAGACACTGCTTGATATCCAGTTCTTAAACCCGGATCAGCCCAAGCGCCTGATGGCGCGATTGCGGAGACTGTTTAACCGGGCACGACCGGATCAGAATGAAATCAATATCTTACGTGGTATATTGGCGGCATCTCAAAGAGCCGCTAAGAAAGACTTAACTTGAATTCAAGCGGGTTGCCTGCGTAAAATGCAGTTGGAAGTCAGTTAACCAAAGACGAATGGAAGCGTCTGTTAACAAAAAAGGAGGTTCTCATATGAACTGTTCTCCTGTCCTCAAGCGGGGATTCATAACCATACTATTTATTTCATTATTTATCAGCACAGCTGCACTTGCTGACAATCTTCTTATTACCCGTCACTTCTCCGGAGTCTGGGATCAGCCTGAGCAGGAAAGCCAGGGCATCATTCTTCAAATCGGAGAGCAGGACGGCGATGAAAAGGTGGGTATCGCCTACTGGTTTACTTACGGTGAAGATCTGCAAACCACCTGGTTTCTCGCCGTAGGGCCGGTCAACGGCAATCAAATCAATATGAATTTGTATACCGCATTCAATATTGAATTCATGGCCGATAATGTAGAAGGTAATGCCAATGTCGAATTGGTTGGTACGATGGACCTGGTGTTCAAAAACTGCAACCACGGCACGGCAAGCTTCGATACACCGGAAGAGGTAGTTGGTTCGGGCGAATTCCCCATTAAGCGAATCAACAGCATTTATCGAACACGCTGTAGTGGTGGTATCTCAGATGACACACCACCCCATGGCAAGCCCCTGCAGTTTGAAGTGCGTCTGCATCCGCCCCTTGAAGGTGATCCCGGCAATGGAAAAGCCAAGTTGTGGGAACGCGCTGACCGTTCGGACTTCAAGGTTGTAGCAGAGGATTTGCCCATGGGTGACTATCCGTTGACCTTGAAGGTTTGTGAACAGATACGCGGTGAAATGCAGGTTGCAGATGGCATGGGTGAACTGGTGTTCCGCAGCCCGTCCACGGAAAGCACCTTGATATTGGATTTTGACCCCAAGGAGGATTGCCTGATCGAGTTGCTTGATGGTGATGATGTCGTGCTGACAAGCGGTGATGCGGTGCTCGAGGAAAAACAACCTGACAAGCCGGGTAATGATAACGGTAACGAGATGGTCAGGCTGGATGCAGATTTCGTCAGTACCGATGTCATTGAAGGTGCCAACGGTAGTGCGGATTATGACATCAAAATGAATTCGCGTGATTTTTCTATCATGATCAAAGATGTACCGGCCGGAATTTATGCCGTTGTCGTAAATACTGCCGAAGTTGGTGAGTTCGAAGTGGTCGAGGAAGATGGCGATTTCGTGGGCAAGATAAAATTTTCTGACCCGCAAAAAGGAAATGCTCAGGAACTGGATTTTGACCCACGCGGTGAACTCATCGAAATTCTGCAGGCCGATGACCAAGTTATCCTGGATGTACTGTTTCCGGAATAGCGATTTGCCGCATTCTCAAGATACGTAAAATCTGGCGGGCCGGCTAAATGCCGGCCCGATTTTTATTGCTGAACGATTTTCAGATTTGTCTACAGGTAATCCGGCCTGACAGTTCCGGGTAGTAAGTCCGGTGAATCCACCGGCTCTCCTGCTGTTAATTCGAATGGCACGACACCGGCCCATACCGGCGCATCCATATCTGACTTGGAATCCGATGGTGGCCCGGTGCGGCATTTTGTACTGAATGTTTCGATCGGCAGCGACAATAAGCTGGTGGCATTAAGTTCCTTGATGGTTGATTTTCTGAGGTCGGCCCGGCGACCGGGCATCAGGTGATCAACGAGGGCCTGGATGCTCTTGCGTTTCTCATCCGGGTCGTCGATGAGCCGTGCCGTTCCGAAAACCATAGTCGAGCGATAATTCATCGAGGAGTTAAAAGTGGACCTCGCGTATACCAGCCCGTCAAAATGAGTCACCGTCACGCAACAGCGCAACCCTGACGCCAGGCTGTTTACCAACCGGCTTGCCACCGAGCCGTGGATCAGCAACTGATTACCCTGGCGGGCATAGGCCATCGGTACAACATAGGGTTGATCGTCGATAGTAAATCCAACATGACAAATCTTGCCTGCATCCAGCACTTGGCAGGCGAGCTTGAAATCATGACTGCCCCGCTTGGCTTCCCGTTTGAAGTTGGTGTCAGCTTTTTGTGTCATATGGCGTCCGAATTGTGTGAATTAGATTGCTCATCATGCTACCTTGTCGCGCGATTCAATGTAAATGTGCCGGCATTGGCTGTTGGCACGGGTTTCAGGATGAGTTCAGAAAACAGAACCGACAAACCTGCCGATGAAAACTGGTACCAGAACGTCTGGAAAGTGGTATCCGAGATACCGCCGGGTCACGTCCTGACCTACGGAGAAGTCGCGCGCCTATCCGGTATGCCACGCGCCGCGAGACGTGTCAGCCAGGCGCTCAGGCGGGCCCCGCGCGGGGTGAATTTGCCCTGGCACCGGGTTATAAATGCCCAAGGGAGAATTTCATTCCCCGAGGATTCTGACGCCTGGCAAAAACAGAAAAACATGCTTGAAGAAGAGGGTGTCGTTTTCCTTGAAGGCAAGGTTGATCTTGACCGTTTCGGTTATCGGGGCGCAGTAGACCGCTTGTTGTGGGGTGATGACGGTCAATGATGGAAAAGCTCAAATCCCGGTGGAAGGCGCTTCGCGGACACTTCTGGGGCTCGCTGGCCGTTGATGTCGTTCTGATCATCACCGCGTTCATGCTTGTCAGCATGTGGCAAACCCGCAACCTGCCGGATGATGGCCATACCCCGCCACTGGAACTGGGGTGGCTGGATGACAGGCAGGCCGACTCAATAATGGTCCCGGGAGAAGTGGGTGTGATTTACTTCTTCGCCCCATGGTGTTTTTACTGCAAACACAGCATCGACAACCTCGACAAACTGGTCGCCAGCGGCAAGCTGCCGTGGGCAAGAACGGTCGCACTCGAATATGGCAGCCTCGACGAAGTACGTGGATTCCTGGACGAAACCGGTGTAAACCTGCCAGTCCTGCTAGGCGGCCCAAAGACCACCAGCGACTGGAATATCCGGGCATTCCCAACCTATTTCGTAATCGACGAGGACGGCCAAATAGCCAGCCGCTCAGTAGGCTACTCAACCAAAATCGGCATGCAATCAAGAGTATGGTTAAACCAGAATTAATCCAATCAGAGTGACTCCCTCAAACCTGCCGCATCTACAGCACACGCTTTTCGCACTGCGCCATCAGCACCGGGATGGGTAGCTACTTCTGAGACCTTCGCCAACAGGACGTTGGCGGCAGAGCGTACATGGATGTATTCACAGCGTGTCTCAGAAGTAGCTAGCCGTCCCGGTGCCTACCCTGTCATACGCATTAAGTGTAAAGAGTCACCCCATTAACCCCAATGCCCTGGCGTGATACCGCAAATGGTCATCAATAAAACTCGCAATAAAGTAATAACTATGGTCATAGCCCTCCTGCATCCGTACCTCCAACGGGTGATGCGTGCAGATGCAAGCCTGCTCAAGGCTGCCGGTTTTTAGTTGGTCGCCAAGAAATTCATCCTCGGTACCCTGGTCGATCAGGATGGGCAGTTGTTTTTCAACGCAGCACACCAGCTGCGTTGCGTCCCAGGCAATCCAGTCATTCCTGTCTTCGCCAAGGTAATTACTGAAAGCCTTTATGCCCCACGGTGACTCCGACGGGTGACATATTGGCGCAAATGCGGAAACTGAAACATAACGGCCCGGGTCTTTAAGTGCACACATCAGGGCGCCATGCCCCCCCATGGAGTGACCGCTGACACAGCGCTGTTCTGTTGCGGGCAGCTCCGCTTCCACCAGGGCAGGTAGTTCACGTGTGACGTAGTCATACATGTTGTAGTGCCTGGACCAGGGCGCCTGCGTGGCATTGATGTAGAAGCCTGCGCCGGAGCCAAAATCCCAGCTATCGTGCTCTCCCGGCAGGTCGGTGTCCCTCGGGCTGGTGTCCGGACAGACAATCGCCATGCCCAGCTCGGCTGCGAGACGCTGTGCACCGGCTTTCTGGGCAAAATTCTCATCGTTGCAAGTCAGGCCTGACAACCAGTAAAGCACCGGCACCGGTTCGGTCTCCGACTGTGGTGGCAGGAAAACACCAAAAATCATTTCACATTGCAGCGAATCTGAATAATGTTGAAGACGTAGCTGGTACCCGTCATGGATGCGATTGCGTGAAATTTCTTTGACATTTGCCATCTGAATAATCTTAAAAAATGACTACGGAGCGAATGCTTTCGCCTGAATGCATCAGGTCAAATGCCTTGTTGATGTCTTCAAGGCCCATCGTGTGTGTGACCATGTCGTCGATATTGATTTTACCAGCCAGGTAATTATCAACATAGGCGGGTAATTCGCTGCGCCCGCGCACACCGCCAAAGGCCGTGCCTCGCCATACCCGGCCGGTGACCAACTGGAACGGACGCGTAGATATTTCCTGCCCGGCTCCGGCCACACCGATGATGACCGATTCACCCCAGCCCTTGTGGCAACATTCCAGCGCGGAACGCATGACGTTGGTATTGCCGATACACTCAAAAGAATAGTCTACACCGCCGTCAGTAAGCTCGACAATGACGTCCTGTATGGGCTGGTCATAATTTGAAGGGTTGATAAAGTCGGTCGCACCAAGCATGCCCGCCATCGCAAACTTGTCTTCGTTCAAATCGATAGCGAGGATGCGGGATGCGCCCGCCATGACAGCGCCCTGGACCACGCTCAACCCAATACCACCCAGCCCGAAAACCGCCACGGTAGACCCGGGTTCAACCTTGGCCGTATTGAGTACGGCGCCGATACCGGTGGTAATTCCACAGCCAAGCAGGCAGACCTTGTCCAATGGCGCCAGCGGATTGATCTTTGCCAGGGAGATTTCCGGCATGACACTGTATTCCGAAAAAGTCGAGGTACCCATGTAGTGATACAGTGTTTCGCCATTTAGTGAAAACCTGGATGTTCCGTCGGGCATCAACCCCTGGCCCTGCGTAACACGGATTTTCTGGCAGAGGTTTGTTTTGCCCGATGTGCAGAAGCTGCATTCTCCGCATTCGGGTGTGTACAGGGGAATTACGTGGTCCCCGGGTTCGACGCTGGTGACACCAGCTCCGGTTTCTTCAACCACCCCGCCACCTTCGTGACCAAGGACTGAAGGGAAAATTCCTTCGGGGTCGGCGCCTGACAAGGTAAAGGCGTCAGTGTGGCAAACCCCTGTGGCTACCATCCGGACCAGCACTTCGCCCTGTTTCGGGCTCTGAACATCGACCTCGGTTATTTCGAGTGGTTTGCCCGCTTCAATGGCAACTGCAGCGCGTGATTTCATAAGGCTATCTCTCCATTTTTAATTCCACAAGGGATCGACCTTGATAAGTATGAATTCCGTATTGTCGGGTTCAGCACCACGGGATTCGCGTGCTGGCCCGAGCGGATAATTGTTGTCATTTGCTATGGCCAGTGTTGTTTGGTCGATGACAATCATGCCCTCAATCGTCCAGAACGGAAAGTCGAACTGGTCACTGCCATCGCGGTTCAAATCATTCGGGTCTGCGATTTTCAACAGGTCGGCGACAAGGGTTTTGAGCAGAAACCCATCGGTATCAAGCTGCTCGAAATCAACCTTGTATATTTTCTTCAAAACAGCTTTGGAGCCTTGTCCGGAATCTCTTTCGATCACCAGGCCGGCAGACTCTGAGTACATGGTGAAATCCCCGATGGCAGTTGCATCGGCATCAAGCCGGTAGCGGTAGCTTGGCTCATTGGCGTTGTCATTGACAAAACGGCGATTCTGGCTATCGAATGTGTAGATATTGAGCCCGGGTTCCGCACCTATCAATGCACCTTCCAGCATCGGGTAAAGCCATCTGCCATCGGGCGATTGCGCCATACCCTCAAAGCCACGCGAACGGGGCAGGGTGGCGGTTTTGCCGCTTGGGTCGTCCACCGAAGCAAGTCCTTCCAGTCTGAATGGTGGAGCCAGTAATTCACCTTCCATATTGAAATGGAGCAGGGACGGATTGAACTCCTCTCCAATCCAGATGCTGCCATCGGGTGCCCGCTGAAATGATTCCGGGTCCAGGTCCGCACCAGTCAGCAAACGGTCGGTTTTACGCACCGTTTGATAGGGCAAGTGATGCTCCGGGTCGCTGAGATTGATGATCTTGTCTATTTGAATACTTCCACTGCCGCCATTCAAGGTGCGGAAATCGGGCTGAACGAGGTACATGCTCAAAATGTAGTCGGATGAATTGCTGAGTTGTCCAAAGCCATTGTCACTGAGGACGAGGTACGAGCCATCCTGGTCTCTTAGCAGTGCGGAGAAGCCCTGTACAGGCTGCTGATCCGTAAAAGGCGGTTTTCGGCCGTTTACGGGATCAATAAACTGGCCGGATGTCGGCCCGGCTACAAATGTATCGGCGGGCAATTCGGCAAAACCGATCAGCGTTGCAGCCTGTGCTGCCGTTACCATGGGCAACAGCAGCACAAAGGGCATTAGCTGCAAAATTGACCTATGAATGCGCAATTGGCTTGTCTGTGAACAGGTAATCCTTCAATTCATCATCCATGACCGCATCACGCCTGCGAATCCATTCCAGGACCATTGCCGCGTGCTCTTTTTCCTCATCCCTGTTGTGGGCGAGAATGGCCTTCAGTTCGGGATCCTTGCAAGCATCAACACGCTGGTTGTACCAGTCAACGGCCTCGAGTTCCTCCATCAGGGAAACGATGGCGCGGTGCATGTCGCGTGTCGCATCGCTGATTTCCGAAACGGGTTCGTGATAGCCTTCGTTTGCCATTTGTATCCTCCGGTTAACTAATCCTGTGAAACCTGGTGAAGGTGCACATCAGTTTGTGGGTACGGGATATTGCAACCCGCAGCTTCGAGTTCAATCTTGGCGGTTTCCAGGATTTGCGCACGCACACCCCAGTAATCCTCGCTCGCTACCCACGGCCTGACAGCAAAATCTACACTGCTGTCGCCGAGGTTGGAGATAAAGATACCGGTTTCAGGCTCGTCCAGGACTTTCGGGTGATCGCTGCAGGTTTTTCTCAAAACATCGGCAACGACTTTCAGATCATCGTCATAACCAACGCCAAAAACCATATCCAGCCTGCGTGTGGGCTTGGCCGAGTAATTGGTGATGGCGCTGGAATATATCATCGCGTTGGGCACGGTAATCAGCTTGTTATCGGGGGTGGTCATCAGCGTACTGACCAGGTGTATCTCATCCACCGTGCCGGTAATGCCGCCGGCATCAATGAAGTCGCCCTTTGAAAAAGGCCGGAACAATACCAGCATGACACCGGATGCAAAGTTGGAAAGGGAGTCCTTCAAGGCGAGGCCAATGGCCAGGCCGGCTGCGCCGACAATGGCCAGGAACGAAGCTGCCGGGATACCGAGGGTATCGAATGCCGCTACAACGGCAATTACCAGCACCAGTGCAAATGAAATAGTACCCAGGAAATCAACGAGTACCTCGTCCACATTACGTTTTCTGAGCAATTTTTCGAGTGTGTTCTGTACAGCGTTGGCTATCCACTTACCAACGACGAAAATGATCGCGGCGATGACCAGGTTCATGGCACCATTGAGCAGCATTTCCACCAGGTTTCCATCGGTTATAAAGTTGGTGATTTCTTCCATTGTATTTTCCTGTCGCTTTTAAAAAGTATACCCGGACGCTTCAGGCGATGTCGTGAGCCGATTCAAGCGCTTGTTCCATCCGGTCCGCCATCGGCGCAAGGTGGCTGATGACGTATTCCAGCTCCTCGCTATCCAGTGACTTGTAGGGCAGGTTTTCGCACATTTTTATATATGCCATACCCTCAAGGTCGCCAACAGCAAGGTAACCTACACGCAGGATCAGGTTGATACGCAGGCATTTTTCCGCGTCAAAGTCATCCAATGGGCATATCAGCGATTCCACCCGCAGGTAACGCCGGTTGTCCGCCGTCTTCAGTTCAGCAACAAAGACCGCCTGTTTTCTGTCACTGCCATCCATTTCAACATCGAAGCCGAGTTGAAATGGTTCATCGATGAACAGCGCGTGATTTTCAAGTATGTGTTTCCTTACTTCGGCAAAGGTTTCCATTGGCCCCTCCTGTTATTTTGGCGCCAGCCTGACGGCACCATCCAGACGGATGGTTTCACCGTTGATATATCCATTCTCCATGATATGGGTTGCCAATTCAGCAAATTCTTCAGGTTTACCCAACCGGCTCGGAAATGGAATGGATGCAGACAGCGACTCCTGTACATGGGGCGGCATACCGTCAACCATCGGTGTCCAGAAGATACCGGGTGCGATCGCATTGACCCGTACACCGATACGGGCATATTCCCGTGCGATGGGTAGTGTCATGCCAACGATGCCGCCCTTCGATGCGGAATAAGCTGCCTGGCCGATCTGGCCTTCATAAGCAGCCACTGAGGCCGTGCTGATGATTACGCCGCGCTCACCATCCTCGCTTGGCGTATTGTTTTCCATTGCCGCACCGGCAGCCTTGCAGATATTGAAACTTCCGATGAGGTTGACCTGGATAACCTTTGCAAAGAAATCCAGCGGCATTGGCGCTTCACGGCCCAAAACACGACCGGCACCGATAATACCCGCGCAATTCATGGCGACATTTATCATGCCCATACGCTCAACGGCTGTGTTTACCGCCTCTATTACTTCCTGCTCAGAGCTGACGTCGGTGCGGATATAGCTGGCCGATTCGCCCAGTTCCGCAACTGCCACATCGCCCGCAACGTCGTTGATGTCGAGCAGTACGACCTGTCCGCCGCCGCTGACAATGTTGCGTGCTACTGCCAGGCCAAGACCGGAAACTCCGCCTGTGATCAGTGCTTTGACTTCATTCAATTTCATCTTCAGGAACTCCTTGCTGATTTGTTTTGTTAAGTAGCGCGACTCCGGCCCTGCTGTTATTGGCACGCCGGAGTTGCTTTGAAATCCAATCGCCGGTTTCAGCCAACCGGTGCAGATTGATGCCGGTTTCCAGGCCAAGCCCGCGCAGCATATAGACGACGTCTTCGGTAGCAACATTGCCGCTCGCCCCTTTGGCGTAAGGGCAGCCGCCGAGGCCGGCCACGGACGAGTCGACCGTCTCTATACCGGCATCCAGGCAGGCTAGGATGTTTGCAAGCGCCTGGCCATAGGTGTCGTGAAAATGCACGGCAAGTCTGTCCGCAGCCACAACGCTCATCACGTCCTTGACCAGCGCGCTCGCCTCTGCCGCCGTGCCCGCACCGATGGTATCGCCCAGTGAAATTTCATCGCAGCCGATACTGGCCAACTGCTCACAGACTGACACTACATCAGAGCTTTCAATGTCACCTTCATAGGGGCAACCGAGCACACAGGAGACATAGCCGCGCACCCGCATGCCGGCGGCCCTTGCCTGTTCAGCAACGGGGGCGAGACGGGCGATTGATTCGGCAATACTGCAGTTGGTATTACGCTGGCTGAAGCTTTCTGAAGCCGCGGTAAATAGCGCAATTTCGGTTGCCCCCGCCTCACTGGCGAGTTCAAAACCTTTCATGTTCGGCACAAGAACCGGGTAGCGGGTGCCGGGCAGGGGATTGATCCCCGCCAGTACCTCGCCGGTCCCGTCCATTTGTGGAACCCACCCGGGACTGACAAAGCTGCCGGCTTCAATGACCGGCACACCACAATTTGCCAACCTATCAATCAGTTCTATCCTCGACGTGGCCGGCAGTGTATTTGCCTCATTCTGCAGACCGTCGCGCGGGCCGACTTCGACGATTGTGATGAAATCAATCATCGGCCCAGCCGGGTTTGCGTTTTTCCAGGAAAGCAGCCAGACCTTCCTGGCCTTCGTCCATGCTGCGCATACCTGCGATCAACCCGGATGTATATTCATCTGTTGATTTTTGGGTTTTCTTGCTGTGTCCCGCAACGGCGAAGGCAAGCTGTTTGCAGATGGTGACAGCGACCGGGCCGCCCTTTAATAACTGCCGGATGACTTTTTCTACTGCCGCGTCCAGTTCGTTGTCTGCAACACACTGTTGAATCAGCCCGATTTCCAGCGCCTTTTTCCCGTCGAACCGTTCGCCGGTCAGGAAATACCTCCGCGCATAACGTTCGCCGATACGGCGGAACACGTAAGGGGAGATTACGGCAGGTGCAAGGCCGAGACGGGCCTCGGTAAGACCGAACATGGCGCTTTCAACTGCGATGGTGATGTCGCAGGCAGCGACCAGGCCCAGGCCACCGCCAAACGCTGCACCGTTGATACGGGCGATGGTTGGTATCTGCAGATAGTTCAGCGTACGCATCAAGCGCGCCAGTTTCATTGCATCCTGCTGGTTTTCTTCCTGGCTGGCGTTGACCTGGCTGCGCATCCAGTTTGCATCTGCGCCGGCAGAAAAACTGGAACCAACCCCTGTTAATACCACCATCCTGATGGCATCGTCATCGGCGGCAACCTTTAACGCGCGCGTCAATTCCCGGATCATGGTTGAATCGAAGGCATTATGCACGTCCGGGCGGTTCATGCTCAGTGTCAGGACGCCCCTGTTGTCGATGTCGCTTTGTAAGGTTTGCATGAAGATACAGTCCTGTCAGTTTGGTCGCTGTGCTGGTGTTGGATTACATCCTGAATATACCGTGCTTGCTGTCTTTGCCTGGTGCGTTCATTGCCGCCGAAAGGGCGAGGCCGAGAACATGCCGTGTATCGAGCGGGTCGATAACACCGTCATCCCACAAACGCGCCGTGGCGTGGTACGGGTGGCCTTCCTTTTCGTAATTGTCACGTATCGGCTGTTTGAAGGCTTCCTCGTCTTCAAGCGTCCAATGTTCGCCCGCCGCCTCAATAGCATCCCTGCGTATGGTGGCAAGCACCGATGAGGCCTGCTCGCCGCCCATTACGGAAATACGTGCATTGGGCCACATCCACATCATCCTCGGTTGGTAGGCGCGACCGCACATGGCGTAATTGCCCGCACCGAAGGAGCCACCGATGATGACGGTGAATTTTGGTACATGGGAGGTTGCAACGGCGGTCACCATCTTGGCGCCGTCTTTTGCAATTCCGGAATTCTCATACACCTTTCCAACCATAAAACCGGTAATGTTTTGTAGGAATATCAATGGAATATTTCGTTTATTGCAAATCTGTATGAAGTGCGTTCCTTTCAATGCACTGTCGGAAAACAGAATCCCGTTGTTGGCAACGATACCCACCGGGTAACCGTGCAGCCGTGCGAAACCGCATACCAGGGTCTTGCCATAGCGGGCTTTAAATTCATGAAATTCACTTCCGTCAACAAGCCGGGCAATGATCTCAATTACCTTGTATGGATAGCGGGTATCACGGGAAACAATACCGTAGACTTCTTCGACCGGGTAAGCAGGACTGACCGACTCGCGCATTTCCAGCGGACTGTCTTTGCGGCGATTCAAATACGAGACGGCGTCACGTGCCAACTGTAGTGCGTGGGCATCATCCATTGCGTAATGATCGGTCACACCTGACTTGGCGCAATGCACGTCTGCGCCACCCAGTGATTCCGCGTCAACGACTTCGCCGGTCGCGGCTTTAACCAGCGGTGGACCACCGAGGAAAATCGTACCCTGTTTCCTGACGATGATGGATTCATCACTCATGGCGGGAACGTAGGCGCCACCCGCGGTGCATGAACCCATTACCACAGCGATTTGCGGGATGTTGGCAGCAGACATCTGCGCCTGGTTATAGAAAATCCTGCCAAAATGCTCCCGGTCCGGGAATATTTCATCCTGTAAAGGCAAAAACGCACCGCCGGAGTCAACAAGGTAAATACAGGGCAGGTTATTTTCCAGCGCGATTTCCTGTGCACGCAGGTGTTTTTTCACCGTGATTGGCAGATAACTGCCGCCCTTGACAGTCGCATCGTTGGCAATAATGACCACTTCCCGGCCATTGACCCTGCCAAGTCCCGTGATAATGCCGGCTGAAGGCGCCTTACCGTCATACATGTCATGTGCTGCTAGTGGAGAGAACTCCAGGAATGGCGTGCCGGGATCAATGAGTTGCTTGACACGCTCGCGCGGCAGCATCTTGCCGCGCTTTGTGTGTTTTTCCCGGGCCTTTTCACCGCCACCCAGTTCAACCAGTTCCAGGTGCTGTTGCAGGTCAGTAACCAGTTCGCGCATATGCGCATCATTGGCGGCAAATTCACGACTGCCGGTATCTATCTGGGATTTGATGATTGCCATGGGTTTATGCGCCTATGATCTGTTCAGGGTAACTCAAGGGCTATCGCGGTAGCTTCACCACCACCGATGCAAAGGGCGGCAACGCCTTTTTTAAGTCCACGTTGTTGCAAGGCGTTAATCAGCGTCACCACGATACGTGCACCCGATGCACCGATCGGGTGGCCCAGCGCGCAGGCACCGCCGTTGACGTTCATTTTTGCATGGTCAATGCTGAGTTCATGCATGGCGGCCATGGTTACCGTGGCAAAGGCCTCGTTGACTTCGAACAGGTCGACCTCATCCAGACTCCACCCGGCTTTCTCCAGTACCAGTTCAATTGAACCAATGGGTGCTGTTGTGAACCATTCCGGGTCCTGGGAATAGGTCGAGTGGGCAATAATGGTCGCCAGCGGTTTGAGGCCCAAGTCCTCGGCCTTTTGTGCCGACATCAGTACGGTGGCTGCGGCGCCATCGGAGATCTTTGATGAAGATGCGGCTGTGACAGTGCCGTCTTTCTTGAATGCGGCCCTCAGGGCGGGGATTTTCCCGATATTACAGGATGGCGGTTCCTGGTCTTCGCTGACCACGGTTTCGCCGCGACGGGATTTAACCGTAACCGGTGTGATCTCGTCCGCGAATTCATTTTCCATCGCTGACCGGGCGCGCTCTATTGATGCGATTGCAAAGGTGTCCTGTTGCTCTCGGGTGAAATCAAATTTTTCCGCACAGCGTTCGCCGAAAACACCCATCATCAGGCCGTCGTCCGGGTTTTGCAGACCGTCAAAAAACATGTGGTCGAGGACTTCGCCGTGACCCATGCGGTAGCCGCCCCGTGCCTTTGGCAGTATGTAGGGCGCCAGCGTCATGTTTTCCATGCCGCCCGCGACGACTATTTCAGAGGAGCCCGCCAGTATCTGATCATGGCCGATTTGCATGGTCTTCATTGCGGAACCGCAGGCCTTGTTGATGGTGACCGCACCGGCAGATGTCGGGATACCGGCTTTACGGCTGGCCATGCGGGCAGGGGCCTGGCCAATACCGGCCGGTAATACACAACCCATCAGGACATCATCAACGGCCTCCGGCTTTACAGTGGATTGCTCAAGCGCACCGACAATAGCAGCGGCGCCGAGTTCATCAGCGGGCACCGTGGCAAATTGACCCTGGAAGGAACCGATGGGGGTGCGTTTTGCACCGACGATTACGACTTTGTTGTTCACTGTGTTGCTCCGTTTCAAGTTGGATTTCTTGGTTCAATGGTGTATTAAAGTGAGACCAGTTCACGTCCGATCAGCATTCTGCGGATCTCATTGGTGCCGGCCCCGATTTCGTACAGTTTGGCATCACGCAACAGGCGTCCTGCCGGATATTGGTTAATGTAGCCATTGCCGCCCAGCGACTGGATGGCTTCCAGCGCTACCCTGACTGCGTTTGTGGATGCGTGCAGCAGGCACGCTGCCGGGTCAATTCGTGACCGGTTTCCCGAATCGTAGTCCTCGGCGACACGGTAGGTATAGGCACGCGATGATTGCAAACAGGCATACATATCAGCCAGCTTTGCCTGCATGATGCCAAAGGAACCAATTGCCCGGTCAAACTGCTTGCGTTCGCGCATATAGGGTATGACCAGGTCAAGACTGGCCTGCATCAGGCCGAGCGGACCTCCGGATAACACCAGGCGTTCGGTGTTCAGGCCGCCCATCAAAAGTTTTACACCCTTGTTGACTTCACCCAGGACGTTTTCAAAAGGAATCCTGCAATCCTCGAACACCAGTTCGCAGGTATTTGAACCACGCATGCCAAGCTTGTCCATCTTGATATCTGTGCTGAAGCCCGGCATGCCTTTTTCGATCAGGAAGCCGGTGATGCTCGACGAACCTGCTTCTGCTCCCGCCGTGCGCATATAGACGATAAGCACGTCGGCCTCCGGCCCGTTGGTGATCCACATCTTGGACCCGTTGGCCAGCCAGTGGTCGCCTTGCAGCACAGCACGGCAACTCATTGAGCCGACCACGTCAGACCCGGCACCAGACTCAGACATGGCCAGTGCGCCCACCAGTTCTCCGCTGCACAGGCCGGGCAGGTATTTTTGACGTTGCTCTTCAGTGCCGTTTTTATTGAGGTTGTCCATGCACAGGTTGCTGTTGGCGCCATAGGACAGGCCAACAGAGCCCGATGCACGGGAGATTTCCTCCATCGCAACCACGTGGGCAAGATAGCCCATGTCAGAGCCGCCCAGTGATTCAGGGATGGTCATGCCAAGCAGACCCAGATTGCCCAGCTTTGGCCATAGATCCTGTGGAAAGGCGTTGCTGGTGTCAATCTCGGCGGCGCGTGGGGCGATTTCCTGCTCGGCGAACCGCCGTGCGGTCTCGCGCAGCAGTTCCAGGTGTTCACTCAATGGCATTTGTACATGCATTCCGTTACTCGCATCGACGATGAATTCCAACGACCAAAGTATGTCACGTGCCGCCAGTTCATAAGCATCGTTTCAATAAAAAACTGGTCATTTTTGACAAGGGGCCAAAGCGTACCGGCAACATTGACAACCTGCTGAACCCAGCATTTCATTGTAACCGATTAGTGAATTTCAGGCATCCCGACACACGCGCTATCCAGGTGGGCCTGGTCGCTGGAAAGCCCGCAGCCGCCAGTGCTTTTATTAGGGGAATTAAAAATAATGGTTGACAGCGCTTTTTGAGAATGGGATAAAGCCCAAATGTTGAAGCACTTGCAACAAATCGGAACAGCTGCAAAAAACACCAGCCGGAAGGCCGGTGTCAGTATGCGTAGTGTCACGTTGAACTCAAGTAGTACTCTGATTTTAGGCCTGGTTCTAATTATTCCGACAATCAGCGGGGTAGCAGTGATCGCCTAGGAAACAAGAAATATGATCAGCAAAACCCCGCAACCGAAAGGAAGCGGGGTTTTTTTTAATTGGTATAAAACAGGAACTGGTTCAAACATTGAATCTCAAGGAATCGAACGAATGAATCCATCCACGCACATGGTCCCGGTATTACGTAGCGGGTCACAAATACTTATCGAAGCGCTGCAAAACAATGGCGTGAAGCAGATTTTTGGATACCCGGGCGGCACCATCATGCCCGTTTACGACGCGCTGGTAGGTTCGGGTTTGAAGCATTACCTGTGCCGGCATGAGCAGGGTGCTGCGCTGGCAGCCGATGCCTATGGCCGTGTTACCAGGAAAGCGGGCGTGTGCATGGCAACTTCCGGTCCAGGTGCGACCAACCTCGTCACCGGTATTGCGAATGCGTTTATGGATTCAGTTCCGATGGTCGTAATTACCGGCCAGGTGCCGACCGCGCTGCAGGGTACCGATGCCTTCCAGGAAGTTGATATCTTTGGCATCACTATGCCTGTTGTTAAACACAGTTACATAGTCAGAAATGTCTCCGATATCCCCCGCATCGTGAACGAGGCGTTCCAGTTGGCAGAAAATGGCCGTCCCGGACCTGTCCTGATCGATCTGCCTAAGGACATTTCGGCAGGTATGGGTGAAACCATTGAGACTCTGCCTGCGCCATTGCCGGAAGCAAGCAAGCCGGACCCCGTGGCGATGCAGCAGGCCAGCGATATGTTGTCACGGGCGAGAAGGCCACTGGTTATCGCAGGTGGCGGTATCGCTATTTCGGATTCGGTGGGCGCCTTCCGTGCATTTATCGAGCGCACGGGACTGCCGGTGACAACCACGCTGAAGGGCCTGGGCATCATGCCGACGGATCACCCTGGCTACGTTGGCATGCTGGGTATGCACGGCAATGGCGCCGCCAATCACGTTGTGCAGAACTGCGACCTGCTGATGGTGGTCGGTGCGCGTTTCGATGACAGGGCCACAGGCCATCTTTCACAGTTTGCACAATCGGCCCGCATCATCCACCTGGATATTGATCCGGCCGAAATCTCAAAGCTGCGCAAGGCGGATGTCGCCATCGTCGGCGAACTCAAGCCTGCCCTGGAAGGGTTACAGCCGGAGAACAAGGCCAACGCCACATGGCTGGGCCAGTGCGCGGGATGGAAGAAAGAATTCGCATGGCGCTACGACGCACCCGCGAAAGGAATTTACGCACCCAGACTGTTGCGGGACCTGTCCAGGGCAAAGCCCGAAGGCCTGACCATTACCTGCGACGTAGGTCAGCACCAGATGTGGGTGGCCCAGCACTGCAGCTTCAACGATCCGCTTGAGCACCTGTCCTCTGGCGGGCTGGGTACCATGGGCTACGGTTTGCCGGCGGCCATTGGCGCCAAAATAGCCAAGCCCGAAGACATGGTGATCTGTGTGTCCGGTGACGGCTCGTTCATGATGAATGTCCAGGAACTCGCCACCATCAACCGCTACGGCATTGACGTCAAGATACTGTTGTTTGATAACTCGGCACTCGGCCTGGTGCGCCAGTGGCAGGAAATTTTCTTCGAGGGCAATTACAGCGAAGTCCACCTTGACGATAACCCTGATTTTGCAGGTGTCGCCAGGGCCTTCGGTGTAAAGGCACGCAGCATCAGTGAACCGGAAGAAGTCAGCCAAGCGCTCGACTGGCTATTACATACCGAAGGCGCCGCCATGCTGCACGTGGCCATTGATTCGATGGAAAACGTCTGGCCGCTGGTTCCGCCGGGCAAGCCTAATCACAAGATGATGAGTGCGAAGACGGCAGACCAGGGAACAGGGAACGGGAAATGAGAAACATGGACCACACACTACATATCCAGCTCAGCAATTGTGAAGGCGCAATCATCAGGGCGCTGGGCCTGATGGAGCGAAGGGGCTACACACTTAAAACCTGCTCGGTCGGAGAACCGGAAGGCGTGGGCAGGGAGATGGAAGTTACCGTCACCTCCAGCCGCTCCGGTGACTTGCTGAAACGCCAATTGGAACGATTACACGATGTCTTTTATGTAGAATTGAAACCCGCCGAGCCGATCAAGCCGCACAGCCCGGGCATACGGCCCATTAATAGCAGAGCCTAATTATCATGTTGAAGGAGCACTAAAATGAGCCGCAAGATTTATATTTTTGATACCACCCTGAGGGATGGTGAACAAAGCCCCGGATTCAGCATGACCCTGGGACAGAAGCTGCGGGTTGCCCGTGCTTTGTCGGATTTGAAGGTGGATATTATCGAGGCAGGTTTTCCAGCGGCCTCACCAGGTGATTTCAACGCGGTCCGGGCCGTGGCATCAGAGATAAAGGGTCCGGTGATCGCCGGGCTGTGCAGGACGATACCGGCTGATATTGAAAGCACCATCCGGGCGCTGGAGCCAGCTGAAAAATCCCGTATTCATACTTTTATTGCCACCAGTCCCATCCACCGCAAGCAAAAGCTCAATATGAGCCCGGATGAAGTCATCAGTCATGCCGTGAACGCAGTAAAACTGGCAAGAGGATCATGCGATGATGTTGAATTCTCCGCGGAAGACGCTATTCGCACCGAGCGACAGTACCTGGCCGAGGTATTGCAGGCGGTCATCGAGGCCGGCGCCACCACCGTCAATATTCCGGATACGGTGGGCTACTCCACACCTTCTGAAATGCACGGTTTATTTCACTGGTTGAGCACGACAGTACCTGGGATCGAGAACGTACGTGTCAGTACACATTGCCATAATGACCTCGGCCTGGCAGTCGCGAACTCGCTTGCGGCGGTAGAGGGTGGTGCAACCCAGATCGAATGTGCGCTCAACGGTATTGGTGAACGCGCCGGTAACTGTGCACTCGAAGAGGTTGTCATGGCGCTGCGCACACGTGCAGACCACTACGAAGCCGAAGTCGGTGTCGATACAACCCGCCTGACGGCAGCAAGTAATCTGCTTGCTGCAGTGACCGGTAATTTTGTGCCGCGCAACAAGGCCATCGTCGGTGAGAATGCGTTTGCCCACGAGGCGGGCATACACCAGCACGGTATGCTGGCTTCACCCGAAACCTACGAGATCATGAAGCCGCAGGATGTCGGTTTGCGTAACTCTCAATTAATCCTGGGCAAGCACAGCGGCCGCCATGCTGTCGTAGACCGCGCCAAGGACATGGGTTATGTATTGGAAGACAGCGAGGTAGAGGTAATCATGGAGCGCTTCAAGGATCTCGCGGATGTCAAGAAACGGGTTTTTGATTCGGATCTCGAGGCCATTATCACCGGTTACGAAATTGGCACCAACGGCCCATGGTCGCTGAACTGGCTTAGTGTGGTCAGCTGTGTCAACGGCGAAACCGAACCGGCAGTCTCCCTGACCCTCGCACACGAGGATGGCACCACCAGTACGCATACCGGTGAAGGTGACGGACCGGTCGACGCGATGGTTCAGGCGCTCGAGTTGGTAACCGGTTCCGAGATCGAAGTACTCAGCCTGGCCATGCGCAGCATATCGCTGGGTGAGGATGCCCAGGGCGAAGCCACCATGCGGGCCACGGTGGATGGCAGGGAATACAGCGGCACCGGCCTGTCGACCGATATCGTTGCCGCCTGTGCCGATGCACTGTTGGAAATTATTAACCGCGCAACGCGCAGCGCAAACCAGGCCGAGCAAAACGGGGTTGTCGGTGCCCATGCCTGAGCCATCACCAAGGTCACTGTTTGACAAGCTCTGGGATGCCCACGTGGTTATGCCGGAGAGTGATGCCACACCGGCCGTCATCTATATTGATCTCCACCTCGTGCACGAGGTGACCTCGCCACAGGGCTTTGACCTGTTGCGGGGGAAGTGTATTGGTGTGCGGCGTCCGGACCGGACCCTCGCGACTATCGACCATTCGACGCCGACATTGCCGGCAGGTGAGGACGGGCAACGTCCATACATCACGGAGCAGGCAAAACGCCAGGTGCAAACCCTGCGCGAAAATTGCCGTGAATTTGATATTGAATTGCACGACTGGGATAGCCCGTCACGCGGTATCGTACACGTGATGGGTCCCGAGTTGGGAGCCTCACAGCCGGGGATGACCATCGTATGCGGTGACAGCCATACCAGTACACACGGCGCCTTCGGCGCACTGGCATTTGGTATTGGCACTACCGAAGTGGGCCATGTGCTGGCAAAGCAGTGCCTTTTGCAAAACAAGCCAAAAAGTATGCGTGTCAATGTCGAAGGCAGGTTGGCCGGCAATGTTACCGCCAAGGACCTGGCGCTGAACATCATCAATTACCTGGGTATGAATGGCGGCACCGGTTTTGTTATCGAGTATGCCGGCGAGGCGGTGCGCAGCCTGGATATGGAAAGCCGCATGACGCTTTGCAACCTGACCATCGAGGCAGGGGCTCGTGCGGGGATGATTGCGCCGGATCAAACCACGGTCGAGTACCTGCGTGGAAGAGCAAAGGCACCCCAGGGTGAAGCTTTTGATCGTGCCGCAGGGAAATGGCTGCAACTGGCCTCTGATCCGGATGCCGGTTTCGACAGCGAAATCACACTCGACGGCTCAGCCATGCGTCCGGCCATCACTTATGGCACCGACCCCGGAATGTCCGTGGCCATCGGCGAACCGGTGCCGCAGGCTGGTAATGCATCCCAGCAGAAGGCCCTGCACTACATGGACTTCACCGAGGGCCAGTCCCTGGCGGAACGGCAGGTAGACGTGGTCTTTATCGGTAGCTGCACAAATGGCAGGATCAGTGATTTGCGTGCTGCAGCGAATGTCCTGCGTGGCCGGCAGGTTGCCGACCATGTGCGTATGCTGGTAGTGCCGGGTTCCGAGAATATCCGCAAGCAGGCCGAGACCGAAGGCTTGCACAAAACGATTATTGAGGCTGGCGCCGAGTGGCGTCTGCCGGGTTGCTCGATGTGTATCGCCATGAATGGCGACATGGTTCCGCCGGGCAAAACAGCCGTTTCCACCTCAAACCGCAATTTTGAAGGTCGCCAGGGCGCGGGTTCCCGCACATTGCTGGCCAGCCCTGAAACAGCCGCCGCCAGTGCGGTACTGGGCCGTGTTGGCGGAGTGGCTGACCTTGATGCCACACAGGAGGTGGCCTGATGCAGCCGTTTACATCATTGACAGGCCAGGTACTGGTGCTGGAACAGGAAAATATCGATACCGACCAGATTATCCCCGCACGTTTCCTGACGGCCACGGATTTTGATGGAATCGGCGAGCATGTCTTTGCCGACTGGAGATTCAACGCCAACGGCGAGCCAATAGACGGGCACGTGTTGAACCAACCCCGGGCACGCCAGTGCCCTATCCTGGTGGCAGGTCATAATTTTGGTTGTGGTTCATCCCGGGAACATGCGCCCCATGCATTGCTGGGATTTGGTTTCCGTGTGGTTATCAGCTCACAGATCGCGGATATCTTCAGGAATAATTCGCAGACCGTCGGGCTTTTACCGGTCGTTCTGGAGGCAGGCCAGCATGCTCGCCTGCTGCAGATGGATGGTGAGGACATCACCGTTGACCTGGAACAGTGCGAAGTTGCCGTGAAGACAGCGGACGGAAACACCGATAGCTGGTCATTTAACATCGAACCCTTCGCACGCCACTGCCTGTTGCATGGCCTGGACAAGTTTGATTTTCTGAACCAGGCGGAAGAATTGATCTCGGCATACGAGGAAAATCGATGAATGCAAAAATCGTCTTACTGCCGGGTGACGGTATTGGGCCCGAGGTGACAGCAGAAGCCGCGCTGCTGATAACAGCGATGGCCGAAGCGCATAATCTGGACCTGGACATCAAAACCGGCCTGATCGGCGGCGCTGCAATCGATGCATGCGCCAATCCGCTGCCGGATGAGACCCTCGCGGATTGTCGGGATGCCGACGCCATTATTCTCGGCGCGGTCGGCGGCCCCAAGTGGTCCGACCCGGATGCGAAAGTCAGGCCTGAACAGGGCCTGTTGAAAATCCGCAAGGAGCTGGGCCTGTTTGCCAACCTGCGGCCGGTGCGGCCACATCCAAAACTGGCAGATGCCAGTCCGCTGAAGCCCGAATATCTTGAAGGCGTGGACATGATGGTGGTCAGGGAACTGACCGGCGGCAGTTATTTTGGCGAAAAACAGGAGGGTGACGATTTTGCATCGGATTCCTGTACGTATTCGCGCGAGGAAATCGAACGTGTGGTCATGCGGGCCGGCGAAACCGCCCGTCAGCGCCGTGGCAAGCTGACCATGATCGACAAGGCCAATGTCATGGCGACATCACGCCTGTGGCGCAAGGTCACCGGGGAGTTGATGGCCGAACATTTCCCGGATGTGCAATACGATGAGCTGCTGGTGGATGCCGCTTCGATGTTCCTGATCTCCAGCCCGGCACAATTTGACGTTATCGTCACGGACAACATGTTTGGCGACATCCTGACCGATGAAGCATCGACACTGGTGGGTTCCCTGGGTATGTTGCCGTCGGCATCACTGGGGACCGGTAATTTCGGTCTGTACGAACCCATCCATGGCTCCGCGCCCGATATTGCGGGCAAGGGTATCGCAAACCCATTTGGAACGCTGGCATCGGTCGCCATGATGTTCGATTACAGCCTTGGTATGAAAGACCTTGCACAGAGCATCGACCAGGCCATCCATGACTGTATTTCCAGCGGTGAATGCACCGCTGACCTTGGTGGAACATTATCAACCGCCGAGGCAGGCGCCGCGGTTCGCAAAAAACTGGCTGAATTCAGTCTTTCACAGGATGCCAATGTCTAAAATTGCACAGGATTGTTTACGAAGAGCGCTAACCGCCCCGGTCTATGACGTGGCGCGCCGCACACCACTGGACGAGGCACCCCAGCTTTCCGAACGGGTTGGCCGCAAGCTATGGTTGAAACGCGAGGATTTGCAGCCGACCTACTCATTCAAGCTGCGTGGCGCGTACAACTGCATTCGGCAATTGTCGGAGGCGGATCGCAGCAAGGGCGTCGTCGCGGCTTCGGCCGGCAACCATGCACAGGGGGTGGCGCTTTCGGCGCGTAAACTGGGAGTGAAGGCAACGATTTTCATGCCGCAGACCACACCCGAGATCAAGGTCCGTGCGGTAAAAGCGTACGGCGCCAATATTGAGCTGGTCGGTGATGATTACGATGCAGCCTGTGAAAAAGCCATTGAATTCAGCTGCGAAAGCGGCGGTTTTTTTATCCACCCCTTTGATGACCTGGATGTCATTGCCGGGCAGGGCACATTGGGCGTGGAAATTACCCAGCAGCTTGCGGCTGAACCGGGGATTATCTTTGTCCCGGTCGGTGGCGGCGGCCTGGTCGCAGGTGTTGCTGCGACGGTCAAGGCAGTCTATCCCGATGTGCGCATCGTTGGCGTTGAGCCGGGTGATGCGGCCAGCATGCACGAGGCCCTGAAAGCTGGGCAACCGGTAGACATCGGAACCACAGGTATATTTGCGGATGGCGTCGCGGTCCGCAAGGTGGGCCGGATCACCTATGACATGTGCCGTGAACTGGTGGATGAAGTGATCACGGTCAGCGTTGACCAGGTCTGCGCCGCGGTCAAATCCATATTTGAAGAAGTCCGTGCGGTGGCGGAGCCCGCGGGAGCCCTGGCCGTGGCCGGAGCGATCCAGTACGCGGCCCGGCACGCTGAAGACACCATGCCGGACGGCGACTGGGTGGCCGTGGTCAGCGGTGCCAATGTGAATTTTGACCGCCTGGGCCACGTTGTAGAACGATGCGCACTGGGCGACGGTAAAGAGGCCCTGCTGGCGGTCACGATACCCGAACGCCCGGGCAGCTTCCTCGAGTTTTGCCAGATCCTCGGTGAGTCCTCGGTGACCGAGTTCAACTACCGGTTTGCCGGTAAGCGAAATGCGCATGTTTTTGTCGGGGTCCGTCTTGAAGAAGCGGCCCGGCACCTGCAGAAGCGCCTGGTGGATAGCGGATACGGTGTCAAGGACCTGTCAGAGAATGAAGTCGCCAAGCTGCACCTTCGCCACCTCGTGGGCGGCCGCCTGCCATCGAGCAAGCGTGAGCGCATTTATCGGTTTGAATTCCCCGAGCGCCCCGGGGCCTTACTGGAGTTTCTGAATGTGCTGGCGGGACGCTGGTCCATAAGCCTGTTCCACTACCGCAACCACGCTGCGGCTAACGCACGTATACTGGCCGGTTTTCTTGTGCCGGTTGATGAAGAGGACGCATTCCACCAGTTTCTGGAGGAAACCGGTTATCATTTTGAGGACGAAACGGATAATGCAGCCTGCAAGGAATTCCTGGCCGCGCCTCCGTCAATGTTGGAAACGATCAAATCGGCGGCAGTATAAATGTTACGGATGGTTTCACCATGAAAAATTTATTTATCACCACGTTATTGTCCCTGTCAGTAATCACGGCGTGTGAATCTGAAGATGTTGCAGATGTTGAGGAAGCGATGAACGCAAACCAGTCCTTGCAGGGAACTGCCTGGTGGGTGGAGGACATTGCCGGCAAGGGTGTAGTCGATATGTCGCACACAACGATCGAGTTTGCTGAGGACGGCCGGGTTAGCGGTGACACGGCTTGCAACCGTTACAACGGCGCCGTTGAGATTAGCGGAAATGAAATATCGTTCGGGCCGATGGCCGGTACCCGTAAGGCCTGCGCCGCTGCGCTTATGGATCAGGAATTCAATTTTTACCAGGCCATCGACAAGGTGGTTTCATGGGAAATTGCCGGTACCGGCCTGTTATATATGCGTGATGCCGAAGGCCAGGTCCAGATCAGGGCTGCAGCGACCGACGATCCCTGATCCCGCACGTCGCTCCTACAGGTTTAAAATCGCCGCGAGACGCACCTCCCACAGGGTTTCATCCACCAAGGTATTGTTGATGTATTTGGTGCATTTGCACATGGTCACTCTTATGTAGGGCATGCAACAGTGGCGGCCGCCGGTTTGGCAGTGATGAAAGTTCTGGAAGAGGAGAATCTGCTGGAAAAAGTGAGGCAAACAGGTGATTTATTAAGAAGTCGGTTGGGGGATGTTTTCAGGGATCATCCCCACATCGGTGATGTTCGTGGTCGAGGTCTCCTGGTTGGGATCGAGTTGGTTGAAAACCGTGCAACCAAGTCCGGCATTCGCAAAGCGCTCGGCTTTCCTTCAGCTATCCGTAAAGCCGCGATGGTGAACGGCTTAATCTGTTACCCCGGGGGTGGTACTGCAAATGGCGTTGATGGCGCTCATATCCTGTTGGCGCCACCATTCATTTATGAGTCACATCACGTTGATGAACTGGTTTCCAAATTGAATAAGACACTGCAACAGGTGAGCTTTGTTTAATGCGGTGGCTGCTGCTCTCCCGGTTAGAGTGAGATAGGCGCCAGTTTCTCCGCTTCATTGTGCCCATCCTTTCAACTGTCTTCCATCGGCACATCATGGGTTTTTATGATCAATGCCAGCGTCATGTATATACCAACCGTTACAGCCACATCAAGCTGTTGCTGAGCGTTGAAATTTTGGTTCATTTTCTGCAGGTTTTTAGCGGAGATACAAAAATCACGATGGCAGTCATCTGCTGCCGATAACAGGATAGATTCGTCCGCACGCCAGCCGGTTGCACCGGGCCCATCCCTGACGCGTGAAATTTCTGCTTTAGAAAGACCCGCCTGCAGTCCCCTTTCTGCATGGTGTTGCCACTCGTAATCCGACTGACAGTTGTGTGCTGTGCGCAGAATGATCAATTCACGCTGCCTGGAGGAAAGGCTGCTTGCTTTAACCACGTGGTTTCGGATTGGCATCCACGCTGTCATCAAATCGGGGTGATGTGCCATGACATTGTGGATGTTTAACGGAATTTTTAGTTGGTATCGAATACTTTCAAGTGTTTCAGGCCAATTATCAGGTGTTAAAGGGGGTATTTTTGTTTTTTTCATATGTTTTACCTTTTCCACGTACAAAACCGGCCTATAAACAGGTAAATAATGTTAATTTTCTGCAAATAAGAATGATTCTCAATATTTGTGCTAAGCTTAAATTATAAAAAAAATAATATCACAGCTTTTTCTACTGCTTTTTCCAAGCCAGTTAATAGTTAATTTTCGAAAAGCTAATGAGTAGCCAGAATGGTGATGGGCTGTATTTTATGTTGGACATGAGGATTGCAAATGAAGATTTTCAGTAAGGTTTATAAGAGCATCTATGCTGCGGCCTTGGCATTGGTAGTTTCCGTGCCGGTCTTGGCCACGGACGCGGTTGAGCAGCACGAGTCTGATGATGCAACAAAGGCGGATGGTTCCGAGCAAACCAGGATCACGAGCCTGGCCCAGGCAGATAACAGTAATACGGTACTTGAAGAGGTCATTACGACCGGTACACGTAGCTCCAGGCCGCGTACCGCGGCAGATTCAACCGTCCCGGTTGACGTACTCGCAGGTGATGATTTCAATGCCTATGGCGGCACAGCTGACCTCACTGATAACCTGAGTTCCCTTGTGCCATCTTATACAGCCACACCTGCAACGGGCGACGGAAGTGCATTTGTTCGACCCACATCACTTCGTGGCACGGCACCCGACCAGACACTGGTCCTGGTCGATGGTAAACGCCGGCATCGTTCGGCTCTGCTGCATTTCTTTGCACCTGCGGCGGGTAATGGTGCACACGGTGTTGATATTGGCATGATTCCCGGCATCGCTATTAAACGCGTGGAGGTTTTGCGTGATGGCGCTGCCGCACAATATGGATCTGATGCGATCGCCGGTGTCATCAACTTTATTACCAAAGACGCATCCGAGGGCGGCGAATTTACACTTCAATATGGCCAACACTATGAAGGCGAAGAAAGCATCAAGTTTGCAGCAAATGCCGGCTTCGGATTTGGTGATTCAGGATTTATCAATGCGAGTGTTGAATACATTGACAACGACGCTCTCATTCGTGGTGTACAGCGAATCAATGACTATAACAACTTGATAGCTGCGGGAGTTGACCCTTCTTTAATCGGTGCTGATGCGCCCTTTGGCGAGGCGCCATTGTTGCAGACCTGGGGTCGCCCCGAATCCAGCGGCACCAGGATTTTTATAAACTCCGGCTTTGACATCAGCGATACCTCGCGACTTTACGCCCGCTTTGGTTATGCAGATACCGAAGGGCGCTATCGTTTCTTCTACCGTAATCCCAACCATGGTTCCCTGACGCCGTTGCGGGCGATAGGTTTCACGGGTCTGCCTGCAGGATTCACACCGTTTCTTGATGGTGACCAGACCGACACTAGCCTGATTGTCGGTATAGATGGCATGTTTCAGAACGAAACGACATGGGATTTCAGTTTCAGTTATGGCAACAACGAACTGGACTATTTTCTCAACAATACGGTCAACTCCTCGCTTGGTCTTGATGCGAACCTGAATATTCCGCAGATGGATTTTGACGTGGGCGCTTTCGAGCAGGAAGAGATCAACCTGAATGCCGATTTCTCAACAGCACTCAGCGATAACCTGAACCTTGCATATGGTGCAGAATGGCGTGAAGAAACCTACACGCTCGTGGCTGGTGAGCCCAGTGCATACCTGGGTGTGGGAACCAGTGGATTCTCAGCCCCCTCAGAGGCGGATGCCGGCAGTTTTGATCGTGATAACTGGGCTGTATACGCAGATATGGAGCATGATGTCAATGATGCACTGCTGCTGCAGTATGCCTTACGTTACGAGGACTTCTCCGATTTCGGTAGTACCCTCAATGGTAAATTGGCAACCCGCTGGAGGCTCAGGGATAACTTTGCACTTCGCGGCGCAATCTCAACCGGTTTCCATGCGCCGACACCGGGACAGACCAATATCTCTACCATAATTACGACCTTTGATGGCACCACCGGAAATCAAGTTGAAGAAGGCCTGGTACCTTCGACCGACCCCCGTATCATCGAGTTGGGCGGAAAGCCGCTGACGGAGGAAACATCCCTCAATATCAGCATCGGTTTCACCTCTGATATTGGCGACGCAGCAACACTTACTGTCGACTTGTATAAAATCGAAGTTGATGACCGTATCTACCGCACGGGTGATATTCCGGTTCCATCTACAGAGCCTGGTGGCGCGGAAGCCAGCATATCGTTCTATACCAACGCCCTGGACGTTGAGCACACTGGTATCGACGTGGTGCTCCACTCCAGCCATGACTGGTCTGATAACTCCACAACCGAACTGACTTTTGCCTACAGTTATAACGAGATTGAAGTTACCGGTCAGAAACTGATCAATGGTGTTCAGCCGGTCAATGACGGCCTGGTCGAAGATATAGAGAATAACTATCCGAATCACCGTTTCGTGTTGACCGGTAATACCTTCTTCGGCGAGAAATGGAATCTGTTGGCCCGCTTTAATTACTACGGCAGCCACTACGATGAGCGCGGCCGGATTGGCGCCGACACTGATCCGAGTGCCAAGATTGGTCAGACGCTATATGTTGATGCGGAACTCGGTTATCAGTGGACCGAAAATTTCCGCATGGCTCTGGGTGCGGTGAATATCTTTGACAGCTATATCGACAAGGTCGGACCACCCAATGCGAACCGTTTGAGTGTCGGGTTGGAGTATCCCCGCCGAAGTGCTGCAAACTATGAAGGTGGTGCGTGGTATCTGAGAGGTACCTGGGCCTGGTAATAACGCGGCCAAGTGCTAGACATATCAGGGCGCGGTCGATTGATCGCGCCTTTTTTATCTGTTGGCCACAAGTTGGCAAAACCTAACCGATTCCACCGGCGTGTCTATTAACCATTAATATATGGATTTAACCTATCCTGCCTCGCGCTTGTGCCCCGCTGCGACCTGCCCGTATTAACTGGTCCAGTTGATCAGGACAAGGGTAGGGCTGAACAGCTCGCAGAACGGTTAACGTATCAACTTTGCAGCCTTGATAAACTCTGCAGCCCGAACTTCGGAAACACCAAGTATCGCCGCAAGCCGGGCTTTATCCATTCTTGCCAATTGGGTTGTCGTGGTGACTCCGTTTTCTTTCAATCGAGCTTCCGCAACCTCACCAATCCCCCTGACATTACGAACCGATAGCCTATCCCGTCTGCGCGGGGTGGGGTCCACTGGTACGGGCCTGTTTTCCAGGTTTCTCTTGTCAGCATCTATTTCTGCCTCCAGGCGTTCTATTCTTTTATTCAAAGTCTCAAGCTGGAGGTTCATACGCTTGATTACTTCCTGCTTGTCCCTCTTGGCATCATCCAGGCGTGCTTTCATCGCCCCCAGCCTTTCTGTCTTTTGATTAATGAAGAAAGCCTGGTCGACTGGTTTGGGTCTACCGGCCGAGTCCAGCTGGGTGCTGATTGAATCCACAACCTTGTCATGCAGTTTCAAAACCTGGGCAATTGTCCTGTTAGCCATCTGATATTCTCCTACCGGTCCGTCCGGTGTTGATATTAACGATTAAAGTTGCTCGACGGAGTGGGGAAGTCCGAGAAACCGGTGACTGGCCCGGTGGCATCGTTACCAAGGTAGACACCGCTCATACCATTAAAATTGAACGAGGGTATATTGGTGTTTGCCTTGACGTGGTTTCCCATGACGATCGCACGATGTCCGTGCAGCGAAACGGTACCGGCAGAATCATCCGCAGCAACGCTCCAGTGCCAGCAATAGTTATTGCTGAAAGTTATCCGTTCAAATCGTAGAAACGCTCTGTCACTCAACTGCTGTTGCTGAAACTCAACCAGATGGGATCTGCCGGGTCCGGTGAACTTGTTGTCGAGAACCTGCGCGGCGAAGCCAAAGCGGAGATTGTCGGTTACTTGATAATCCAGGAAACCTATAAGCCACAACGCGCGGTCTTCCGCTTTTTGATTCCGCTGTTCCAGCGCTGGATTGACGTAGCTCACCCTGTTGCTTTGCACCAGGCATTCAAGCCAATACAGGCCGAAAATTCCGTAAGCGGGCTGTTTAACCTGGGACTGGTCAGGTGATACGCCGGTATCGATGATTTCGCATGAACCGATGTGCACATGTCCAGCGGCGCCCATCATCAGGATGCCGGTTGCGCCGAGTGTACCCAGCCCCTCGAATCCACATGCTTCGATGCGATTTTCAGTGATGGATGTCGGCCCTGCAACGGAGGCAAGCATCATGCCGCCGTTGCGTTGGTTTGTAACTCTATTGCCGTGCACAGACAGCCCGGCTTGCTGGATCGCCAAAACTCCCAGGCGGCCATCGTCTGCGCGATTTCCTGTTAAGCTGCAGTTTTCGCCGTTACCCAGGCTCAGCGCAAAAGCAGTTCTCACCGAGTCATTTTCAGCGATTTCAATATCATCGCCGTTAACGGTGGCGATACCATAGCGGGCCATGGCTTCGCCCCCTTCAATCTGGTTACTTGTGATTTTCGCCCGGCCAGCACCCACGGTAATTATTCCGTCCTGTGTGCCCTTCAAAATATTGCCGCAAATCATCCCGCCATCTCCGGGTCCGGCGACATCTTCCGTGACATAGCCCAACTGGATACCTAGTGGCAGGGGTCCAGTTCCGTCAGAGCCCCCCTTCAAATGACTATTGAGGCGGTTATTTTCGATAAGCACATGGCGGCCGGTAACCCGTATTCCCCCGTAAGCCGCAGATGCATAATCCAGGATGTTGTCACTGACTGTTCCGTGGGAAGCCGCATATTCGATAGCGAAAAGATGCTGGTTATCGTCAGAACCACCAACATTACTGTTACGCATGATCCGGTTACCGATCACAGTGCTTCCATTCGCCCCGGATACCGGTGGGTCGCCAATTTGGGCGCGATTGATGTAAACACCACTCATAAAATTTCTGATGTCGTTGCGTTCAATTCGCGACCGCTTGTAAGCATCCTCTAGCCAGATGCCAACCGATCCTGCGTCAACACCATCAAAGTAGTCGGCATATATATTGCAGTCGTAGACGTCCAGACCGGTCGATTCGGATGAGACCCATATACCTAAACCGAGAGGGCCGATCTCGCACCGTTCGATCGATCCACCCTGCAGACTGCCAATCCATACACCGGTGACAAAGTTGAACCTGTCCGGCAGCAACACACAGTCCTCCAGGCGGAAATTGCTGCAGCGGTTACTGAATACCATGATCAGCGGATGCCGGTCCCTGGCGTTTGAATCCGAAACTGTCTCGAAGCGAACCCCCTGGATGGTCACGTTCTCTAGCGTAGCGCCCTTTGGACTTTCGACCTGCAGGACGCTGGCGCCGTTATTGCGACGGATGCGCGCACCTGCGCTTTCAGCGTGCATCATGATATTTGAATTTTCGATTCTCAGTGGGTTGGTGATTTCATGCAGACCGGTCTTGATGCAAACGCACCCACCGATTGCCGACAGGGAATCAATCGCTGCTTGTATGTCATCACCTGGCTTGACCGTGACAGTGCAACAACCACCGTCGCAATCGGGCGGCCAGTGTTTTCGGCAGTCGGTTTCGCCATTTGGAAATGTAAGCAATGCCAGCCTGGTGTAGTGACGGTGAATGCCCTGCGGTGGCGCCTCAGACAGGTGTTCTGCCGAGGCGTCCACAGTCCGGGCGGCAATATTCCAAAAGTCGTTACAGCGAAAACTTCCGGCCGCGGGATCGAGATCGAACCGGACCTGGACTCCGTTTTCCAACGTTACCCAGGTTCCAGCCGCCGGTACCGGGATTAATCCCTGGCTGCCAGGGGCATCGAGGTCGACGATTACATTATCAGCCTGGTCACGCACCACGCCCTTCTGATCCCAGCGAATAACGCGCAGATGGCGTTTTTCCAGGGTGTTATCACCAGACTCAGCAGGAATAAGGCTGGCCGGTAAGGCGGGGCTGAAGCTGATGGTCTGGCTGGCATCGTCAACCGTGACCTTGCGAATCTCACCGATACGCTGCTTAGGGTTGCCGCCTGCGCCGGAAAGTTCGTACCAGTCGTCAACAATTTCGACCCAGTCGCCGGTGTTGAAGCGCAATACCGAATCACGGCCCAGGCTGGCCAGCTTCAACTTGGTCGCAGAGACCACTTCCACCACGCTGGCCGCAACACTGGCATTGTCACGCGACCATTTAAAGGTAGCGTCACCAATATCGCCGCCATGGTGGATTTCGATACGGTATAACTGGTTTTCCAGGCCACGATAACCACCGCTGGGAGGTAATTCACAGGGGTCGGAGTCAGGTGGCACGCCTACGTCACGACTGGTAAGCCGGCCTGCTGAAGGCGTGATTATTTCTTCCCAGGAAAGACCCAGATCGGCATCGGGACTGCTGCAGGTAATACTGCTGCTGATATTCTCCAGCAGACGTACCTGCCAAACTGTCTGTGTACGGGTAGTGGTATCGACACCGATTGCTTTTTCTACCAGGTCAGGGCGTTGCAGATGATTAATTTCACGCTGCCAGACTTCCAGGTATGCCAGGTGTGGGCCACCTGTGGGCAGATTATCCGGCGCTGGGTGATAGGGCTGTTGCATATAGCTGACGGGATTCTGACCGCTTAGCTCAGCCAATACCCGGTCAAAATTTTGTGGTCCATTATCATCGCCAAAGTTTTCTGCGAGCAGGCCGTCGACGTACATTCGCCCCGGTCCGATGCTCAGGTTGCCGCCACTGGCTTCAATCCGGAATGCATCGGGTGTTTGTGGTGATACCACTGCCACGCCGCCGATACCGGCCGATGGAAAGACACCAAAGGTATCGACAGTTTCCGCACGTGCGTGGCGGTCGATAAGGTCTGTCCATTCGTTCCAGTCGGCGTCCAGTTGGACGCGACCCTGTTGCATCTTGACCCCGGCGTAATGATTGCGGGGATTAAAACGATGTCGGCTATAGTCACCACTCATGGGTGTTCTCCTGTTGCCAGTTCTACTGTTAGTACCGCTTTGTCCTGGTGCATGATTTTCTTCACTTCAGCTTGCGTAGAAAATGCCTGCATCCAGGCCAAACCGCATATATTCATCCAGCCTGACCCTTAAATTGGTCTCTCGCTGGGGTTGATAAAGTCCGTGTAATACGCCCATTTCGCTTTCATCGTGAGCGCCGCTACGGATGCTGTCGGGTGTCACCTCGCGCAGTTGACAGTAGGCCGCGTCGCCATAGCGTAGCGAGGTAAAGTGCGGCCGGGTTTGCAGATCGCCTGTTTTCGGCTGGCAGTGATAGCGTCTCGGCGTCCGGGAGTCCCTTGGAACGAATGAAAAGCGAACACAGCCTGCCTGACGGCGTTCCACCCAAAGAGGGGCAGTCCAGCTGTCCCCACCTGAGACCAGTTGGGCGACAAAAATACAATCGCTGGCAAGTGTCAACTGGCGAGTGTGGACTTTGCCGATGACCGTACAACTCTCCAGTGTCATACTTCCTGCCGCCAACAAATCGTCCGGACCCGGGCCGCGAACGGCAATTTGTTCAGAACCGGTCGCGTCAATAATGCAATCTTTCAGCGCGATTTCGGCATCGGGGGCCAGGTGCAAGGGCCCTGTGATGCAGCGGATCAGTTCCACGTCAGCAAACGCGTGTGCGACCGACAGTGCCGGGTGATCGGTAGTAGGCACCAGTGTGCAGTCTCGCAAAATCAGCTTGCGCGGTTCGTCATCGCCAAAATCAGCCATCGTCAACATGCCGCCACTGATGAGCCAGCCATCCAGGATCAGGGTCGACTCAGCTCCCATGTCAAGATTGATGGCGCCACTTGCCAGTAGCAGGGGTCGTGCCTCATCTGCGGCGCGCAGCGTAACGCTGGCGCCGGGATCGATCTTTATCGTTGGTGTTTGTAGATACCGATAGCTGTCAGTTACCTCGACCGTGCCGCCACCTTGAACTGTATTCAAAGCCGCTTGTAGTGGATCGCCAACACCTACCGTTTGATCCGGAGTAGTCCGCATTGATGCCGCACGATCATATTCACCGCCACCGATGGCGCTGGTGAAACCGTAATGAAAAGTAGCAAGTACCGGGGTGGCCGGAAGATCGCCAAATGCCATTCGCCCGAGCACCGGGTCGATTGCAACTTTGCCTGAACCTGGTGCTGGCTGATGCGCCCAGCCAATCACGTTGCCGCCGCCGTCCTTGATGTCGCTCAGATTGCAGATGCAGATGTTGCTTTCGGGAATCACCTGGGGTGGATCCAGCGGGTTGGCGGCTGCCTGTTCCAGCAGAATGCTTTTATCAGTGCCGTAGTGCTGATCGAGATGAGCTTTGAGCCAGCGCCGATCCAGAGCCAAGGGTACATTGGCAGGCTCGGCCAGATGGCTGACTTCTTCCTCGGTCTCGGGCTTGTTGTAGAGCGGCATATCGGCGCCAAGCGGGTTAAAGCGCAACAATAAACCACCACCCAGAGCGGGATCTGCCACGGCTGGCGAACGGCTCAGGGGGAAAGACCGAATTCGCCAAAGGTACAGGCCGATATTGGGGATATTATAGCGCCCGGAACCGGTTTCGATGCGCCGCACTTCAGCCGTATGGGCGATACTGTCAAAGGGAGTATCAAGCCACTGCAAGCGTTGCCATTCACGCAGATCGGGCGCGTATTGAGCCCGCTTGCGCTGATGATTCATGTATTGGGTCCAGCCCAGCAACTGAAAGAACTCCACCGCCCGTGCCGGCCAGCCGGTGACATCCCGTGCCACTTGCTCCAGCATGGATGCAGTGCCTTTGCGGCGTCGATAACGGATGGTGTTGGCAACATCAGCGCGTGGTGATGCCACTCCCGGCACGACGCCGTGCAATGTGCGGTAGCCGATCAGGTCGCCGATGTACGGGGCCACCCACTGGGCGCAGGTTTCAATGAACTGGTCGTCGTAAAGTTGCTCCAGGTTCTCCTCCATTGCCGCTACCTGTTCGGCAATCACACCCAGCAATTCACGTAGTGGATAACCCTGTTCCGCGTCGCGTACACGGTGGATCGCGGGCAACCGCTGGTAGAGGGTTTCAGCGCTGCTGCTCATGGCATCTCCTCCAGGTAATCCAGTGGTCCGGGATCCAGCAATAGCAGTTCGGCTGCTACTCCATCGCCGTTCAGATCAACCGTAGCTGCGGCCGGGCCGAGGCGATCCTCCAGTGTCTGCGTTGTGCCACGGTAAAAATAGTCCACATCGACAGCCACCACACCGGGCACATTCTGGACGACAGTGATCACTTCGGATCGGGACACGATTTGGCCGAAGTCGCAGGCGTCAAAAGAAAAGGCCTGGCGCAAAACAGCCTCGACCGCCGCCAGCACAATGTCACTTTGGTGATCAGGCTGCCGCTTGAAGCGCAGAGCCAGCTTGAAGTATGCCTTGTTGTACGGAGCGGCATCGCAGGCGACCAATGGATCACTACTTTGTCGTAGCGACGCAAGCAGCCTGCTCAATTCCGGCCCGCCCGATTGTGGCTGTGCAGCATTGTTACCCGCTACGGTGATGAAGATAGTACGAATGCCATGAATGTCGAGAACGCGAGCCTGCGCTTTGGCGATACCCGTGTAGGCACGGGCAAAATCTTCATAATCCCTCAGGGAAACAGCCCTGCCGAGAGTACGGACTCCCAGCGGCATGTTATTTCGAGCTTCTTCCGCAGCCTCGGCATCAACTCCACCGCTGGACGGCATCGGGTTGCTGACCTCCTTCAAGCCCAGCGGTCTCGTCATCAGTTGGCTTAACTGACCAGTCTTGAGGTTTCCTGCAATGCCGATACCTTTTCGATAACTGGCTCGAACATTTTCCTGGCCGCTCGGAAGCCGTGCGCCGTTCTGGCCGTCCCCAAAACGAATACTTGCCGAATCATCCTCATCTACCCGCACCACGTAACTGTGGTCGCCCGGTCCCGCACCATACAGGGTTGGTTTCTCGTGCCAGGCGATGTCGTTGACACGCACATCCAAAGTCGCCTCGGCACCGCTTTCGTTATCGGCACGGACAAAAGTAAGTGGCGCATGTTTCAAGCCGAAATTCTGGTGGCTCAGTCGTGTATCACCGTTGCCAAGAATCTGGTGCACGGTTTCGCCGTGTGTTGCGCGCGCAACGTTTGCTGCAATGCTCACCGTGCTGCGGTCGTAAACATTGGTCAACTCGCTAGCCAAGTCAATGGTGGTGTGATCGGGGTCATTGCTCACCGCCATCGGGTTATCGGCAATGAATATGATCTCACTGACAATGCTGTCTTCCTTTTCGGGACTCAATAGCAAAATCTGGTCTGTTTCGGCATCCAGAGTGCCCATTGCGCCATCGCGGTCCATGAGCCTGAGGCGCAGACTTGAAGGGGCTTCCCTGATCAGGATCTCTCCGAACTCTGCCGGTGTCAGGGGTGAGACTGCGCCGCCGGCACGCTTGGCTGGTGCAGATATCAGTTGCAGCGAGTCGTTTACGTTCAGGGCCCTGACATTCCCGTCATCCAGGTGGAGCAACAGGTTATTGGCATCAATGCCGATACGGGCCTTTTTGCCACTAACCGCCAAGGCTTTGCCCGGCTCCAGGTCCACGATGAGCTGAGCCAAAGGCAGGGTATCACCGAATACCGGATAAACCAGGGGCCGGCGCAGTGTTGGCAATAATTCACTTTGGGCATAGACCCGTGTTTCACGCAGTTCGTAACGATCCAGGTGCTCGGTGGTATCAGGTTTAACCCGGGTGATCTTGGTGCTCAGGCTGAAATCGCTACGCGACTGGATGGAAACCTTTTGGGCGCGGTACAGTTCGACGTAGCCAGGTAGTGCGTCGTTGTTAAAATCCTCATTGGAGACCAGCAGGAGCCAACTTTTGGCGACGATTTTGTCGTATGCGGCATCCAGGTCTATCTGGTTGTTCTGAATACTGAATTTGTTCCAGATGAAGGTGGTAGCGTTATACAAGGTGTTGATTCCCGTGCCGGAGGTGGGAAACACGTGCGGGTCGGGCGCGTTGTGGCCAAACAGAGAGGCTTTCTGGCGGAAAACGTAAACATCGATGCCGCTTCCGGCCGGATCGGTGCTTGGTGCGCTATGCCCCAGGCCACGACTCCAAACAACACGGGTACGATCATTCGCGCTATCGACTTCCACCTTGTCCAGCATACGTGCGTCCCAGCGCTCGCTACCGGGGTTAAGACGGCGATGTTCGCCGACAATCAGTATCACATCTCCAGGTTGGAGATTGTGATTCGTGCCGGACAGGAAAAGATCCCTGTCACCCTTTTGCGGTTGCCAGGGGATACTGGATTGGACGGCGATTGAATTCCAGTCGGGTCTGGCAGTAAATTTCTCGACGGTTTCAAAGGTCTGTGGCTTCTCATCCTGTCCCGGTACGCTTTGCACCCGGGTACCCGTATCGAGCCTGACTTTCTCCGGTGCACCGTCGGCTTCTTCCACGGTGAAGGCCAACCAGGTTTCCGCCGCAACCCCGGGATTAAGGCGGTAACCAATCAGGCGTGCCATTTCCTGCAGTGAGAACCGTTCGCGTGCGGTGCGCAGCCAGGATTCATTGGCGGTGCGTTCCTGGTAAAAAGAGAGAACGTCGGCCATTCCGGCATAGGCGTCCAGCAAGGCAATGGAGAAATCGTCCTTATCGCGTGTACGCAGCTGAGACAAGGCCGGGTAGTCCTGTGAGGAAAGGCGGGCAAGCATGCTGGCGAGTACGTCGGCATGGTCGCCAATCCGGTAGGCAACGGCTGACAAACCAGGCCGATTTTGGATCAACACCGGTGACCGGGCTTCAATTCCATTGCAGCATCCGCAGGCATTTTGCAGCGGAAAGTCCGAAGGATTCATTTGCCACCTCCCACTTCCAGTTTCAGTACCCCGCGTTCCGGGAAATTGGGGTCGTTGTCGAGCCTGGCTATTTCAAGACGGTCCAGCTTCAGAACGCCTTCGTCCATGGGTTTCTGGTCTTCGGTTGAGCGCAGTCGTTTGAAGTTTTCAATGACTACCGAGGAGACCCCCTGGACCGACTGGGCTGCAGCGTAGATTTCGCTCAGATAGACCGGCTGACCAAAGGTAAAGTTGTCCGGGTGGAACAGGGCAGGGCGCCCGTCATCCAGCCAGCCCTTGCTGAATATGCGCATCAGGGCAGCCTGCACATCAGCACGAAAGTATTCGGGTTTGACACAGACCGTCATGGCGAGCTCGAGCGGTACATAACGGGGTCCGTCGACCTCCAGGTCGTAACCGGCCATGCGGTAGCGTTCGACGTGGTCGACAACTTCCTGCTCAAAGGTGTCGTCGACCGCTTTAGCACCTTTGCGGTCGGCGGTAATGAAAACGCTGTGCCAACTACCGGTCCAGCGAAAAGTAGCTGCAGCCCGCTGGATACTGTCGTGTTCTTCGCTGACCCGGGCATAGTCCTGGGGTGTGACAGCCCGCTCCTGCTTACGAAAGGCTTCGGGCACATCACGTCTTATCTGTTCAGCCGTTTCGGGATCAACGCCGCCCTGTGCCGGCATGGGGTTGCTGACACCAAGAAGCCTGGCGTCGCTGCTAACAATGTGCCGGATGGATTCCAGCCCGATGTTGCCATTACTGCCGTTACCAATACGGTAGTCGGCCCTAAAACGGACACCACTATCAGGCCTTTTAGCATGGTAGTCGTCTCCAAAACGGATATAGGCGCTGCCATCGTGTTCGGCCTCAACCACGAATTCCTTGTTTTCTGCATTGCTTGCAAGCAGGTCTTGCCGCGGCGACCACTTGGTGTCGATATCAGTCTCGTCGTAGATCGTGATATGTGGCCGGGCCCGTCGCGGTTCGGCTGCTGTCATGCAAACGGCCGCGTCTCCCGTTTCGCAGACATCGAGTTTTGCGTCGTTGAGTATCAGCAGCCAGGCATTATTGCCATCGGCCGCCGACCACACACCATCGCCGCCCTGGATGACAGCAGTACCCGTGAACTGCAGGCCGTGGCCCTGGAATACCGCGCTGACTTCGGAAGAGAGCGTTCGCGCCTGCAGGTCGGCCAACAAGGTCGGCGTGGCTTGCACGGAAAACAGCCGATGTCGCTGAAGCGGAAGGTCATGGGTGAGTGGTGCTTCGTTCAGGCGTGGTCGAAACCGGGCCGGAATGATTGCAGCGGCTGTGTGACCACAACTCAAATGGGACTCTGCTACTGCTGCCTTAAGCCTGGCCTGGGGTACGGTACCCAGGTCATCGAACTTGACGCTGCGACCGTGATCCACCAATACCGCGTTGCCCCGGGCGACGCTCACCCGGGCGAGATAGTTCTCGCCATGATCCTTGTCGGTGACCGTTGAGATACACAGTGGAAAACCGAGCGCGTCCCGTTCATCCCACTGGATTTCGGTAACCGGGGTCGGGCCGTTGTTAGGAGGATCGAGAAACAGTCCGCCAGAGGGGTCTTCACCCGACAGCACGTGTGTCAGGCGCACCGCCTGGCGATGGCTGTGATCAGCGTCTGCGGCATTACCGCTGCGCGGCCCCAGGCGCTCAACAAGTATCAAAACATCGCCAGCCTTCAGGTTGGGGAAGTGGCCGCTCAATGTCGCCGCAATCGCCCCCTTTGGCAGGCAGCATTCACGCTCACCCCAGGTATAAAAATCCAACTCTGCGTGTGCCCGGTAGAGCAGGGTGTCGTCGATGCTTTCGAATACCTCTGCCGAATTGGCCAGTGCATCCTGCCAGGCATCGCTATTCGGTTCGATGCGATTTTCTATGTCTTTTGTTCGGGTCAGCATAGCAGTGCCAGCGGGTAACCTGACAGCATCGTTGTTGACCGCTACCTGGACCCAGGCACGGGCGTTGCAGCCTTCGTGTACATGGTAGTCCATCAACCGCGCATGTCGCCGCAGGGAAGTTCGCCGCCGGGCGGTGTCGAGGTATGCCTCGGTCGCCACCGCGTCCTGCTGATAGGAAAGATGATCGCCGGCATAGGCCAGCAGTTCGATGAGGGTGACACCGGGGTCAGCGGCATTGCGGTCACGCCATCCTGGTAACAACATGCTCACGCGATCCAGCATAAGCCTGCGGAAACTGGAATAGTCCCTGGCCATGTAATCGAGTTGCGGCGCTTCGGATGGCGGTATGGGGCAGGGCGTTTTAGTAGCACAGTCGAAATCCGACGGACATTGCACCTTGAAAGAGAAAGACAGGGCGCTCAGGCGCGGATCGAACCCGGCAGGTGGAGTGTCGACATCGGCTGCGCTGACCAGGCGCAGGCTGTAAATTGAAAAGTCGCCATAAAATTGGGTGCGGATGACCAGGAAATGATCAAGCGGGTCCAGTTCGCTGACCAGGCCGGGCGGTTCACCGGCCGGCAGTGCTGTTGCGGGGGCTATCCAATCGATATCAACCTCGGCGATCCGTTCGCCACCGTCAATCACGATATTACTCACAGTAAGTGCCGGGGGTGGTCGCAGGAATTTCAGAAACAGGGTCAATTGACGCATCGGGTCGGCCGGCAGACCGCTGTCGTGAACTTCAACATACTCCAGGCCATTCAGGCTGCCGTGCAGCTTGACCACTTCACGCCGGCGTTGATCACAGCAGAAGTATCTCATCATGAACCTCCGTCTACCCTGACTTCCGCGACAGCGCGTGCCTGGCTACGGCGAATCACATACTGCACGTTGATTAGCAAAGCGCTATCCCGGGATTCGACCTCCACCGCCTCCACCGTTATCAGATCGGCCAGCCATTGCTGCAATGAACTCTGCACCAGGTACTGCGTGGTGGTTGCCACTTCCGGGCTGGCGGCGCCAAACAGAAGCTGCCGCACACCGCTTCCAAAATCCGGACGCATTACCCGCTCACCAGGCGTGGTCAGTAACACTTGCTCGATCAGTTCACGGATGTATTCATCCTCGCCGCTTTGCCCGGTGCGGCCGCGGCCATCAAATTGGAAGGGATAGTCGATTCTGTTCATGTTGCCAACACCCTGGTTTGCGCCACCAGCGGCAGAAGAGCCGTTCCCGTAGGAACGCATACCGCTTGTCCTGTCTGATTAACCACCGGAGTTCCCCCGGCCATGACGCGTACAGCGCCGCTTACCCATTGGGCAGTCACACAGGGCGGTGCGCCGCTACCGCTGAGCGCACATCCACTAATTGCATAAGGTGTGGCAAGGGTTACCACCGGTTGACCGCTGACCAGCACCCGTGGAAATGGCGTCAGCGGCTGAGCAGGACCGGCATGCATACAGGTTATGGATGCGCCGAGATGCAGAATGGGTGCTGGCATGATCCGTTCCTCCTCAGATTACCGTCAAGGCACCGGCGTTGATATCAACCGTCGGTCCGGTCAAGTTGATGATTGCGCCTTTGCCATTGCTGATGGTGATGCCGATGTCCGTGACGGAAATCATGGCTCCGGTAGCCGTTTGTAGTTGGATTCCACCGGTCGGACCCGGCAGATCGCTCAACACGATGCCGTTTTTTAGTGGTGTCTGCAGAGTGATTCCGGGAATGGCAGGTGGCACCAGGTGCGACAACACCGGCACCTCGGCAGCCGTGCCCCAGAAACCACCGACCCAGATGGGATAATCCGGGTCGCCCTGCTCAAACTCAACCCAGACCCCGGCACCAATCAACGGCAGGGTAAACATCCCCATGTTGATGCCGGCGACCGGCGTACACGGCATCGCCCAACTGGAGAGCATGACGTTGGAGACATCCGGCACCATTACCTGTAACCGGCCTATCTGCATGGGATCAATGTTGTTTACCACTGTGCCACGGTATTTCCCAAAATATTTCTGTTTTGTGCTCATGCCGGTACCTTTGAAACTGTCGAAAGGAGGCCGTTACGGGCCAGCGAGAAGTTCTGCCTGTACTCGCCCCGCTCAATGGTGTGACGTACGCTTTTGACATAATAAAGGCCGTCGAAAGCATCTCCGGCCCCACGCACTCCTACCAGGCGCCGTGCTTTCAAAACCCGGCCGTAGCGGGTCACGTTGAGGCTGCCCTCACCGGTAACGGCATCTGAATGTTGTGAGGCATAGGCCATCCCCTGCATCACGGCTCCGATAGGGGACAATTTGGCCGTTTCGCTCAGGAATTTAAGCTTGGGCGGTAGTGGTGGTACCGCACCCAACGGTGGATTCAGCGGTGTGATGTCCGGAATGGGGATCGGAATCGGCACTTTAGTGGCCTGGTTCTGAATGAAAACGACCGGCATTTCCTTCGATTCCTTGTCGAAATTGAAGGAAAGTGACTCGACATTGGTGAAGACATCCATGTCAACATTGAGCGCAGGTTGTGGTTGGCCGACCTTGATTTCCGGCCCCCAGTAGGCGCGTGCAGTGCCTGGGACCGGCAACGGATCTATGTAAAACACGTAGCCTGCCTCGTGGGCCAGCTGAGAAACATAAGCCAGGTCGCTGCCCTGCTGGGTCGGGATGCGTTCGATCGGGATGGGCAGGTCCTCGACCACACTGGGGATGACCATCGGCACGATGCCGAACGCAGCGTACTTGGCCAAGATGGTCAGCACACGTATAGCCGGCGACATGGCCGGGAAGGGGATGCCGTTCAGCTCGATGAGATTCATCAGCGCAGTGAGATCCTTGCCCTTCACGATCAGGCTGGACCGGCCACCGTCACTGCCGGGTTGGATCTCATGGTGCGTCATGACACCATCCATGATCACATCGGCATGACTTCCCTTGGTGACCATGATAACGACACGCATGACAGGGATGCTGCTGCCGCCGGTCAGCAGAAAAAGGGTTTGCAGTGGCGAGCGCTTGGAAAGTGAAAATGTAAGCTCGAAGCCGCTCGGCGTATCGCCTGAATTGACCTGTACCTGAACCCGTTTGAGTGCATCGATCACTGCCCGTGGCGCGGGTACTGGTACCGCCGGGCCAATGAACAGATTAAGTTCAATACCCTTAGACATCGCTGCTCCCCGGTACGCCTTCAGGCAGGGTAACGGCCACTTTGTCATCAACGTTCTCAGTCAACTCATCCGGCCGCATCACACCATTGGCGTCACACAGGCGCCAATAGAGCTCCGGGTCGCCAAGATATTGCGCCGCCAGGTTGTCCACCCGATCACCCTCGACCACGGTGTGTTCACGGACAATCGAATAGCTTTCCGGCGCAGGAACAAGGCGGCGCTTGAGATAGGCGATAGATTCCATTCCAGGCAGTTCCAGCGTGGTGACTTGCACACCGTAATACCGGCTGTTTTCAGGGAACGTCGAAGTATTCAAAACACCGGCGTCGAGCAGCGCTTTCAACGGGTCAGTCATTACAGTCCCTCCAGTCCAAGTCGGTTGAGCGTCGCGTTGCCCACCATGCCGGCCAGCGCCTCCTTATTTTTGAGGTAGCTCATAAACAGGCTGCCGCCACGGTGGTCAAAGCCCAGGTCATTGATCGATAACACCCTGAGCCCGAGGCTGATCCGGGCCCGGATTGGATTGAGCGACGGATCAAAGGCTTCTTCGGTTACCGAAAACTCGGTCACGCGCACGGGCACTGCGCGGTGCCTACTCCATACGAACAGGCTCAATGGCGCTTCCATTGGCACGATTTCCAGCACGCCCCGGCCCGCCTGCTGGTAGTTTTCCTGCAGGGCTTCGCTGCTGGGGTAGAGCATGGATTCCAGCACTGCCAGCTGGGTGTGGATGCCGTTGCGAACGGTGTCCGGATTCTGGTCGGGAAACTCCAACTGATCGGTGGCATCGATCTCTGCTTCCAGTTTTATCGTTTCCACCGGTGAACTTTTCAGTCGCAACGCCTCGGAGCGGTCGCCGCCTTCATCATACGACTGTATCTGGAATGACCTGTTCAGGGTGTCAGGGTTGTATTGCAGCGAAATCACGCGGATCACGCTGCCGTTGTCAGGTTGCATGATGACAATGCCGGCCTTGAGCAAACGCGGTGAACCTGTAAATGAAGTCATTGCTGTCCTCCCGAAATACGTTGCTCACTTAATGGCAGCCGGATCCTTTGCAAATCCAGACGCAGGAATTTGCAGTACTCCTGCAGGCTGGTCGGCCCGTAAACCGCGATCCGGAGTAATCGTTGGTTGACCGGATTTACAAATAGCGTCAAGCCCCGCTCGGGATACACCCACTCACTGTTCTCAATCGGCAGCGTTCCAAGGTAAGAAGTCAGACGTTCCGGTGGTTGACCCAAAGCTAACATCAGCTTGTCCAGGCCACCGGGCAGCTCGGGACGGACCGCATCAATGAACACGATATGGTCGCCGCTTACCCACAGGCGCAAGCCTTCCGGAAAAAGCTCTGCGGCAACCGGGTACCAGTCAATTCTGCGGCTTTCACTTCCGAGCCTGCCGCTCCCGTGCCATTGATCATCGATACTGAATACCGCGCGCGCATCATCGAGCGATGTGTTTTGGCGCAGGCCCGACCAATGGCCAAGTTCAAGTGCAGCCAGTGTTTTGAGCACGTCAGTGGCTTTTTTCTCATCGATCATGAGCTAGCCTCCAATCCTGTCCATGTGTCCCAGGAAATACGCTACATACAGGTTGCGGATTCCCACGATGTTTACGACCTTTATCGCTTCGCTATAAGAGGAGTAGCGCCTGCGTGAAGCGGGTTGTATCTTTATCGGCGCCAGCTTGGAATAGACCGGTCCTTCAATACGCTCACGCAGTGTCTTGTCATTGACCCTTGGCTCCACGTTCGACCAGACTATTTCCGTAAGCAGCGAATCAACACCTTCGATCAGGGTGTTGTACTCGTTTGATGAATCACCAAAACCCTCCGCAAATTTCTCGTACTTTTTATGCACGAGCGTATGCAGATATTCATGGATGAGTGTCTGGAACATATCCCAAAGAAACGCCCTGTCCTTATCCACGGTTGCGGCTTTGAAGACCTGGATATTGATATCACCGCTCCCTGCCGTGGCCGGCCAACCCCGGTCGATTTCGTTGAGTTGCTTGATTTGCTCGCGTGTCTTGGTGAACTCAACGGCCAGTTTACGCAGGCTCTTCGCTTCGTCATTGAGCGCTCTGCCATGCTTACTGAACTTCGGCGAGGCATTGTGCTGGCGATTCAGGTTGCGGACGAAACTATTGGACTGGAAGAAATAGAAGATCAACTGACGCGCCAATCGTCTGCGCTGGCCTGAATCCATGGCCTTGATTTCGGCGTCCATATCCGTGAACAGGTCGTGAATGTTGCCGCGTTTCCCCTTCGTATCTGCTTTCAGCGCAGGTCCAATCTTGTACTTACCGAAAAGCTTGTCCGTCTCATCCTTGCTAATGTTGCCGATGTCCTCAAATTTCTTGAGTTCGTGCACTTTCTTAGGGTCGCTATGCTCCGCCTTACCGCGCCCCTTGACCATGCGGTCGTGATAAGCCTTGATCACCTTTGGCAGGTAGTCGCGCAACTTCTGCTCGTAATTTGTCTTCTCGCCCGACAGCACAGGCTCGAATGGCAGTGGCTTACCTGACTTGGTCTTTTTGACGTCGGGCTTCAAGGCTGATCTTATGTCGGTTTTTTCCGCAGCGCTGGGGACATGCGTTGCGGACTCGATGTATGCCCGGGTCTCGGAAAGGACGATGTCCCGGGAGATCGCCTGGATAACCCTGTCCAGTGCATTCCTGACCGATTTGAGGGCATTTGCCTTGTCGAGAAGTTCCGCTCGCTTCAATTCGTCTTTTTCTGCACTCCGGGTATCCCGCAAGGCATTGATTTTGCGCTGCAGTTCC